>CALUTB010000032.1 GCA_944323575.1 uncultured Mailhella sp.
ATAGTAGAAGCGGAATGTTGTCCCGGCCATATCCATATGTTGCTCGAGATACCGCCCAGGATGAGTGTATCGGCGTTCGTCGGATATTTGAAAGGAAAGAGCCGCCCGATGATATATGAACAGTTCGGCGAGCTGAAGTTCAAATATCGTAATCGGGAGTTCTGGTGTCGTGGGTACTGTGTCGATACGGTGGGCAAGAATAAGGCAAAGACAACCGAGTACATCAGGCATCAACAGGTCGAGGATAAACTCGGAGCGGCCGGTAAGAGAGCCTTTCAGGCGCACAACAGGAACCACCGGCTATGCCGGTGGGGATCCATTGGTGATTTTTCCATTATCGGTGATTTTATTGGTGATGCAGGCAAATTTGCTCATTTAAGCCACATGGACTTTCCCCGACGCTCAAGTTAGAGTATCCGCAATACAACGACAAACACCGTTGGCAAAAACCTGTGCATAGCCCGGGCTGTGGTTCTCTTCTCTTAAGGCTCAATGTTTTAACGCTAATCTCACCATAGGCGAATTGTTTTTCTTACAAGATAATGAATCCCTCCCCCCCTACGCATTCATAATGGGAGCATGTATGAAAACGACATTCGAACTTGTCAGCGATTTTCTGCTGGAAAAATTCGGTATCGACTCTATAGAACGAGACGGCAATAATCAGCTTTCTCTCGCCATTAATGATCGTCTCATCCTCATCCACTACTTTCCTGAGAATGAAAAAATTCTTATCGCCGGAAGCATAGCCCCTCTTCCTCTGAATGACAGAGAGAACCTTTTCCTTCGTTTACTTCAGGGACAATATTTTTTTCATAAAACTTCTGGCATGACGCTGTCTGTAGATCCCAATGGCACGTTTATTGCATTACAAGCGTGTATAGATACACATTCTTTTTCTACGGACGATTTTTTTACCATTTTGGACAACTTCGTTCACGTTGCGGAATTCTGGGAAAAAGAATGTGCAAACGAAGATGGCACTTCCACCCCCACGGCCGGCAACGAAGAACAGACTGCCTGCCTTGCTCAATGGATGAGAGTATGAGTTCAAAGGAGTATCTATGCCCTCTCCCGTCAATATTTCGCTGAACACCTTTCTTTCCGCTGCTGAATCTGCCTCATCGGACAGCCGGACGGTCAAAATTTCCGGCAACACCGCCAAGGCTGTCTGGTACCATACCTTTCAGTCCACGAATCGCGAAACCATGACCCAGTTCATCAACTCCATTGCCAAAGAATATGGACAGGATGTGGCAAATATCGCGTCGAGAAAACTTCAAAGAGAACTGGCCAGTTCAAAACCTCTGACGGCGGGACTCGTCAAATCCACCATGACGGAGGTGCAGAAGCACTGTCACAAACAACTCGCCCGGGATCTTTTTCTGATAGGAATGGATGCTGAAACAGGCATGGCATCTACACAAACCGGCTTTTCCGTTACCTTTGAAAAAGGCTGCAGAAGCATTGAGGATTCCATAGGTGAACTTTCTCCTGATACTCGTGAGGCTTTAAAAAAAGAGGTATATCAGCAGTTCACGTCCGCATTTAAAAGCGTGGAGATTCACAGCTGCAGCCAGGAGGAAATGGAAAATTTTATCCAATCCTCAAGTATTCTGGGAAAACTTTCTGAATTGAAAAAGGACGGGGTACTGAATCTGCCCGGACGAGCCGACGACAAAGTATCCCTCGTGCTGACGCTGGCACAGAACGGCATTTCAACGGCTCAAGGATTTGTTCTGCAAAAGCTGGCGGACATTCGTTCACACTTTCCTGATGGTCCTCTTTCCATGTCGCAGATATGGCAGGGCTGCTTCCACTCGGAACTGCCCGCCATATCTGGTGATCGGGAAGCCATGGAAGAAGCCTTTAAAAGTAATGTGGCTCAAAGTATCGGAGTACCTGACTTCCCCGGAGCCAGAAACAGCTGCCTGAATCTGACATCCGTCATGCCCTTGGCGTCCGTCGCACAGTTTGCTTCAGGACAGCTGAAAACCATAACGCTTGATCATTTCTTCGTTCCCCCCACGGTAAGCTTTTCCCCCTGGAGTTCCAAAACAGGTGTAGAGGCTCTTAAGGCTGATTTCCATAGAGTTTTTGTCTCCATGCCTTATCCCAAATCAATGGGACTTCCTTCTTATAAGGTTGTCCCTTATATCCGGACAGGCTCCAACAATGCTGTTGAAATCGGTATAAAAACAGAATCCTCCAAGAGAGAAGAGCTGGCCGAAAAAATTCAACAGGAAGTTCTTGCCGAATGCCGCAACAATCAAAAACAGGCAGATTCCGTTCTCCATCTGTGCACACAGGCGGCGTTGGCTCCCTTTTTCGGGCTGGGGGTCGGTCTCTTTGCCGGTGGAGGAGAAGCTCCCTTCCGCCATCTTATCGTCAATGAGCATTACGCATCGTGGACAAGCATATCGAGAGAGGAGAATGGCGACATGACGGTAATGATAAAAACGCCCGATGATGACCCCGGCGTTGTGGAGCATATCGGAAAATTCAGCTCCACCATCACCGTGCATCCTGATGGTTCCTGCGAATATACAGACTTCAGCCTTCAGCTGACTGATCCTCAGCAGTAAAAATTCATGGAAGACATACATTCGCAGTCAGTGCCGAATCCCCTACAGGCGACTACGTAGCCACTTGGCAAGTCATAAGGAAAGGCCTGGATTTAAGGCCGTTCTTGTAGGGTACTTGGATCAAAACATTTTTTTAACAGAAAGAAGTGAAGCTATCCTTCACTTCAAAAAACAACATATTCCTCTTCTTTTGGCATTGGTGATCCCATCTGCGGCGCTTGCTGCAGGAAACGCCACTGACGAGTCTTTTTCCAAGGCCAAGAAGATGCTGGAACATGAGGTCTATTACAAACACCGCGTGACTGTGTACTGTTGTATGCATTCGATGAAGAAAACCGTATCTGCCTGCCCGATGGATTCTCGACCGAAAAACACCAGGTGCGGACCGAGCGCATGGAATGGGAGTATGAGTCTTACCAGCTAGCCGACAGCAAAAAAATTCTTCGAAGCTTGGAACAAACAAGACCCCATGGACGAATGAAAGTACAAAGAAGTCGTTAGGGTAGAACGCTATGGGGGAACGAAAATAGCGTTGTCAAGAGGCTATGCATTGACGTCGGACTTTGGTAATTTCCCGACTCTGAAAGCAAGAGCACTTAAGGAGAATCATATGAAAAAACTTTTTCTTTCTCTCGTGGCCGCGGCTACAACGGTATAAAGATTGAAGCCAAAGATAACTACGTCCATCAGTTTATGCTCGGTCTGCGTGTGACCTTCTAATTTTTCTTTTTCAGCAAAATATTGGACCGCCTTTCGTGGCGGTCTTTTTTTACGAAACGGCCTTGTTTCTGCCATTATTCTCATCTCTCACAACAATTTAAACGATATGAGGCTACAGCGTAATGTGTGAACAATTCTAAGGAGCAGGGTATAAAAATTTTTTGCTCTTGTCTGTCTTGATATGGTTATTGTGTTCGATTCATAATGCACATACAAGGCCATTTTTACTTCATCAAGGATGTCAATTTGTATTTCGATTATAAGGAAAATATCTTTGATAACTTCACAATAATTGTTAACAAGTACGCAAACAGCTCAATATTTGAATCCATTGCTTCACTGACTACCATTCCGATTATGGAAGAAATGAAAAAAGACAATTTCGCAATACATTCTTATTCAAGAAAAGATGGCTGAACCAAAATAGTCTTCATTCCTGGATTCTGGTCTGCAAGGGATTCTTCCACAGTAAACATAGGTTTTGATTGCAGCGTCCACGACAAAAACAACGAACCAGTGATAGCCGGTTCTGTTTCAGGCGAAAGAACACATGAGGAGACGTTTTGCTCAGGCGGCACAGAAATACTCGTGGCCGCGCCCCAAAAGGCTATATGTGATGTTCCTGAACGATACGGTGAACGCGTTTCCAATTCCCAGAAGCTTTGCGGCGCAATGAAAAATATAACCTTTGACATCAGTCACGCTTTGCACTCTTGCCCGTTTGGAGCCAAGAAAACTCCAATCGACGGATAATTCACACGGAAGCGGCTATTTTACCATGTCAAGAAAGTTTTGCCTTGCCTGTGGTGTATCATACGCCCATTCAGAGTTGGAAGTGGGATGATACAATACCCTTGGGAATAGGTTAGACCGTTCACTTGCGTTTTCCGGCTCCCGACTCTTTTTTAACCGCCGACTGGAAATCGGCAAACGAGTTTCTATGACTCAGGCTCTTGTTTCTTAGGACAACGGTATTCCCGTCCACCACGTCTATCAAGGGTGGCCGAAGCGTCCCATAAGCGACACAAGGAAGTCTTGTGCGGGATTCGGTCATTGTGTGATACACATACCGGAATCATTTTACGGACGCAATTTTTCGTCGATTGAATACACAGATGCGAAAGGTGAACGGAGGCCCATGTACACCATGATGTACGACGACTTCACGCTTTTGGTCATGGGATATACCGGAAAGGAGGTTATGCGTTTCAAGCTGGAGCACATCGAAGCGTCCAATGCCATGGAGAAGGAACTCATGCGGCGGCTGAGCTCCATCCTTCCGCCTGTCGACCGCTCCGACCTGAACCCCATTGTTGACGCCAAACTGTCCACCTTCCCTGCCTGCGTCCCCAGCTATTTTCCATACAAACCGGCAGGAAGGAAGCTCTCAGAAAGCTCAAAAAACTCTGGATGTCGTTACCTTCTGTCCCCCCAGATCCATGACCATGGCCATACCCCATAAATCCGTAAACGCTACTACCGCATCCATGAACTCTACTGCGCCTCCGGCGACTGCCTGGAAGCTGCATATACAATCCTTACTGCCGGAAGCAAGCCGGCGGTATCCACAGGAATGGCATAAGCGATAAAGAAAGACCTGGCATCTCCGAGGGGTCTTGCGTATTGTCTCCCCCCCCGCATTCTTATGGTGCAAACAGCACTGTATATGCTTGAATAAAATTTTTATTGTGACTATCACATAAATGTTTGCTTTTCGCTAATTTTATGCCAAAAATAGTTTTTGATTATGAACGTAGCAAAAAATCTGCCACTGCTCCTGCAAGGCTCTGCCTTGGACAAAGGACACCGGCAGACCGGATTGAGCTTCTTTCGGCCATGTTTTTCATTGTCGAACATATTTCCATGCCGTGGAAAAACTGGACGACGCGGCATGACCGCTCCGTATGACATGCGGAGCGTATGCAGGCAATATCCCCTGCACGGTTAATAAAAGTCCGGTTGGAAAAGGAGGAGTTTTATGTTTTCACTCTCCAACCCCTGCGGTGCACTGAAGCTGACCGTGATGGCTCTCTGCATGGGAATTTGTTCGGTCGCTTCCGCCGCGCAGGATCCGCTGAGGTCTTTTGATCCGCTCTACTATCCCTATCCGGCACAGAGAAATGTCGTCTACGGATCCAAAGGCATGGTCGCCACTTCCAATCCTCTTGCCGCGCAGGCCGGACTTGAAGTGCTGAAAAAAGGCGGCAACGCCGTGGATGCGGCCATTGCCACGGCCGCAGCCCTGACGGTTGTCGAGCCCACCAGCAACGGCATAGGAAGCGACAACTTCTCCATACTCTGGGTGAACGGAAAGATGTACGGCATCAACGGCAGCGGTCGCTCGCCCAAGGCCATGAACCTCGACGTGTTCAAGGGCGAAAAAAAGATATCCACCCTCGGCTGGAAGGCCGTAACCGTCCCCGCAGCCCCGAAAACGTGGGCCGTGCTGTCCCAAAAGTTCGGCAAACTCCCGCTGTCCGAAGCTCTGGCCCCTGCTGTAAGCTATGCCCGCGACGGCTTCACCGTCCAGCCTACGGTGGCGCAGTTCTGGAATCTAAGAGGCCCCATGTACATCGAGCAGAAGGATCCCCAATTCCAGGGCTGGAAGGATACCTTCTCCAAGAACGGCAAGCTGCCCAAGGCCGGTGAACTCTGGAAGCTGCCCGATCATGCCCGCACGCTTGAGCTTATCGGAAAAACCAACGCCGAAGCCTTTTATACCGGAGAAATCGCAAAGAAAATCGTGGAATTCTCCAAAGCT
This sequence comes from uncultured Mailhella sp., assembly GCA_944323575.1. Taxonomy (GTDB): domain Bacteria; phylum Desulfobacterota; class Desulfovibrionia; order Desulfovibrionales; family Desulfovibrionaceae; genus Mailhella. The sequence goes on from CALUTB010000032.1 coordinate 6,067, forward strand.
ACCGGCGGCTATATCACTGCTGAAGATCTCGCGGCCGTAGATCCCGAATGGGTGGAACCCCTCAGCGTCAACTACCACGGCTATGACGTATGGGAACTGCCCCCGAACGGACAGGGCATTACCGCCCTCATGGCGCTGAACATCCTCAACGGTTACAACTTCGACCATCGCGGCCCCGAAACCGCTCATGTGCAGATTGAAGCCATAAAACTGGCGTTTGCCGACACCCTGAAGTACGTCGCCGATCCCCGCGTAAGCGATGTTCCCGTGAAGGAAATGCTTTCCACCGAATACGCCGCCAAGAGACGCGAACTCATTACCGACAAGGCTCAGCAGCCTGTTGCCGGCGACTTCAAGCAGAGCGGCACCGTATATCTGTGCACCGCCGACGGAGAAGGCAATATGGTATCCTTCATTCAAAGCAACTACGGCGGCTTCGGTTCCGGCGTGGTCGTGCCCGGCACCGGCATTTCTCTGAACAACCGTGGAAGCAGCTTCTCCCTTGATCCCAAGCATCCCAATGTCGTAGCTCCGGAAAAGCGCCCCTACAACACCATTATCCCCGGCTTTGTCACCAAGGACGGCAAGGCTGTCGGCCCCTTCGGCGTCATGGGCGGCTTCATGCAGCCTCAGGGCCATGTGCAGGTTCTCATGAACTGCATCGACTTCGGCATGAATCCCCAGCAGGCCCTCGACGCTCCCCGCTGGCAGTGGATGCGCGACAAGAAGGTTGTGGTGGAAGGAAGCTATCCTGTGGAAGACCTCCGCAAGCTCGAACGCATGGGACATGATATCAGCTATGATACGCTGGCCGGTGACTTCGGTCGAGGCGAAATTATCTGGCGTATGGAAGACGGTACTCTCGTAGGAGGTACCGAATCCCGTACCGACGGCTGCATAGCCACCTGGTAAGTCATAAGAAAGGCCCGGAGAACCCGGGCCTTTCTTTTACGTATTTACATCCCATCGACTGACTGTAAGCTGCGTACACAGTCCTCAATATCGGAAACAAACTGGCGAGGACACAAAAGAAAGGTCGAGGAAATATTCTTGTCATTTCCGGCAACCAGCCTATCTTCTTGGAGTAACGCCTTTTGGAGTCTGCATAAAACTGACCGTGCGGGCCTTTTGTCAAAACACCTTCATGGACAAGAGAGACTGTCAGCATCGGTCCATTGTTAATCGTGTTTTGATGCAACAGAAAGGCAAAACCCCTTGTTTGAAGAATCCCCTTCGGAGCCGGCAATTTGCTGATATCGTCAAACGCTACCGGCGTTTTGCTGTCATGTCATGAGCCACGCGTACCTGCGGACGGAATATCCGAAATAAGACGAACATACCGTCCTGAACTGCCTGAAGTGCGTCTCGAACTGCAAAACCTTCACCAGGCTGAAGAGTCTGAATGTACTCATGGTAAGTCTGGGCGACACTCTTCGGTCCCTCCTTTGCTGTCTCAACAATGACATCAGAGGAAAAGTTCGTGAGCATTTCTCCTTTTATGAGACGAACGGCCTATCGAGATGCTCATGACCTGCTGGCGACGCGCCAAATCCGCCTCAAGCTCGCTCAAAGTCTTCAAAAACTCGTCACAAACATCAGAGTTACCCGTCATTACCTTTATAGCAATCACCCGCCATCTTCAACGTATCAAGTTAAACAATCAACACAAGTGTCATTTTCTTCAATTTGTTAATTACTGTTGTTTTTATTCATTTACAGGAACAACAATTTACCATTTTGGTACATTTGCAACTCACAATATTCGTTTCAATACCTCTACGCCCTTCTTACGGCCTCAAACACGTTTTTCCTGAACTTGAAATTCTCAACCGCCACTCTTTTCTACTTTTCACCTCTCATATTCGCATGCTTCCCCCTGTCGCGTTCCTCCGCGCTTTTCGTGTCGTTGAAACGGTCCATGCAGCCTATCAAATATCCGGTAATCCTACGATATCGGCGTATTTCTTCGTATAGACGGCACAGCTCTTCGTACTGCTTGCTATTGCCGTATACGAAATGGGCATCTTTTCATTGCGACGACTCCAATGCGCACAGTCGAGCATCCCTTATGCATCGCAACCGCCCTACAATACGTTCACTTTTCAAGCTTTACCATCTCGCAGACCTCAACGACTCCATCCTGCACACGAAAACGCACATCGTATCCGGCAAAGGGCATGCCATACACACGATCAGGATCATTATGGTAACGCGGGCGCGGATCCCTTTCCAGGATGCCTACGACAGCCTCCTGCTGCTCTGCACTGAACAATCTGCGCCATCTGTCCGGAAAATTCACATGCAAAATACGATCGGCAAGTCTGGTCGTAAAGCCGCCCTGAGCCTCAGGATGCGAATCGGAATACGGCACATAGGGCTTAATGTCGAAAATGGGAGTGCCGTCCATGAGGTCAACACCGGACACCAGAAGTTCCGGTCCTTCCCGTCCGGCAAGATCCACCTTTTCCAGGCGGACACAGGACAGTCCAAGAAAATTGGGACGGAACGGTGAACGGGTGGCAAACACGCCCATGCGTATGTTGCCGCCAAGACGAGGCGGGCGCACTGTGGGTGACCATTCATCCCGTACGGCATGCGAGAACTGCCAGATGAGCCAGATATGCGTAAAATCCTCAAGCCCCCGCAGCGCCTCCGGTTCCCGGTATTTCGCAGCAAACACGATGCGCCCCTTCAAAGCCTTCACAAGTCCGCACTGACGAGGGACACCAAACTTCGTCGGCAGATCCGTATGTATATAAGCAATGGCTTTCATTCCTTCAGCATAGCGGATACCGCAGACGCCGGCAAGGCGGCAAACGTTCATTTTCGACTTGCAAGAAGCATCGTTCCGCTCTATTCTGCTTGGAATATATGCCGGAATTTTACATGGATCGGACAGCAGACAACTTGCCTGCAAAGGGAGGAAACATGATACTTGCTCTTAACGGCAGTCCGAGACGAAAAGGCAATACGGCCACCATGCTGGAAGCAGCACTGGAAGGAGCGGCCTCTGCCGGAGCGAAAACCCGCCTCATCCAGCTCTATCCCCTTAAATACAAAGGATGCATCAGCTGCTTTTCTTGCAAGCTCAAGACAGGACGTCACGGACACTGCGCCATGAGGGACGATCTTTCCCCCGTGCTTGAACTGATGGAGGAAGCTGATGCTCTGATTTTCGGTTCCCCCATTTATTACGGAGACGTGACTGCTGAAATGCTGGCTCTTGAGCATCGCTTTCTTTTCAGTCACATGCTGTACAACAAGGAAAACCGCTGGGTCTTTCCCCGCAGAATTCCGTCAGCCTTCATCTATACGTTCGGAGTGACGGCGGACCAGGCCGAAAAAGTACTTGCCCCCTTTGCTTCCCTGCACTCCCGTATGAGTGAAATGCTGGGAATTTCCTGCGAACTCTGCTACAGCGCCAACGCCTTGCAGTTCGATGACTACGGTCGCTATGAGGCGGATCGTTACGATCCCGTCGAAAAAAAGAAATATCATGAAGAAGTCTTTCCCAAAGACTGCCGGAAAGCCTATGAGATGGGACGGCGTCTGGCAGCAAAACTGTCTTGAACATAGCGACATACCGATAAAAAAGGCAGACAGGGAGTATATGCGCTCTCCCTCTGTCCGCCCATATCCAGAGCGCATCGGCCTTTCACCCCTTTTTCAATGAGGATAATACCGTGGAGTATCATGTCATTCAGGTCGAGGAACGTCCGCCGCTTCTTCTTAACATCCCTCTGAGCATACAGCACCTGTTTGCCATGTTCGGCTCCACCGTGCTCGTGCCCTTTCTGTTCAAGGTGAATCCCACCACCTGTCTGTTCATGAACGGCATAGGCACCCTGCTGTATCTCGTCATCACCCGTGGAAAAATTCCATCCTACCTCGGCTCCAGCTTCGCCTTCATCTCTCCCGTGCTGGCCATCATCGCGGCGAGCGGCTATTCCTCGGCCCAGTCTGGCTTCATCGTGTTCGGTCTTCTGTTCATCCTCTTCTCGTTGATCATACGGGCTGTGGGCACGAAATGGATCGATGTTATATTCCCGCCTGCAGCCATGGGTTCCATCATCGCGGTCATCGGACTCGAACTCGCCCCGACCGCCGCTTCCATGGCCGGACTCACGGGTGAGACCATCAACATGGACAACGTACTGGTTTCCATGTTCACACTCACCGTCACGGTCGTCGGATCCGTTGCCTTCAAAGGGTTTCTTGCCATCATTCCGGTCCTGTTCGGAGTCATCTGCGGCTATGTGTTCGCCTTCTTCATGGGCATGGTCGATCTGACCCCCGTCATCGAAGCGCCCTGGTTCCAGCTGCCGCAGTTCTACGCGCCCACCTTCGATCTCAACGCCATACTTATCATTGCTCCCGCTGCTCTCGTGGTTCTTGCCGAACACATAGGACATCTTCTCGTCACCGGCAACGTCGTCGGACGCGATCTCATCAAGGATCCCGGACTTTCCCGCTCGTTGTTTGCCGACGGCTGTTCCAATGTCCTCTCCGGCTTCTTCGGCGCCACGCCCAACACCACATACGGTGAGAACATCGGCGTCATGGCCATCACCCGCGTATACAGCGTCTGGGTACTCGGCGGCGCAGCCGTCATGGCCATCCTGCTTTCCTTCGTAGGAAAGCTTGCCGAGCTCATCCGCGGCATTCCCGTTCCCGTCATGGGCGGCGTATGCCTGCTGCTGTTCGGCGTTATTGCCGCTTCCGGCCTGCGCGTCCTTGTGGAACGCAAGGTGGACTACAGCAAATCTTCCAATCTGGTCATGACCTCCGTCATCATGATCATCGGTCTGAGCGGAGCCAAACTTTCCTTCGGTTCCTTTACCATTCAGGGCATGGTTCTCGCCACCATCATAGCCATCATTCTCAGCCTGGCGTTCAAACTGTTCGATCACTTCCACCTTCTGCGCAAGGACTGACCCCATACTTCGGAATAAAAAAGCCCCCTCAGGCCGGAAGAGCAACAGTCGGAGGGGGCTTATGTGTTTTCTTTTCCTGTCAGGCTTCAGAGCCGGAAAGCTTCACCCTGTGCTTGACGGTAATGCCGTCGCACATGAAGCAGAGATGCTCTACGATGTTCTCGGAACGACGGCATATTCTGTCGATGGAACGAACGATGAGAATGAGCGGAACAGCGACCTCCGGTTCGACAAGGTCCTCCCGCACGGCCTTCATCAGCTTTTCATAGATGGCAAGCAGCAGCTGAACGCTGTTGTCGGTACTCTGAAAGACCACCATGCCCTGGTTCACATCCTCGGAGCGAAAGGCGCTGAGCGAAGTGTCGAGCATATCGAACGCAAGCTGCATGTAGCGGGCAAGATCCTGCTCCAGCTCCGAAGGAAGAGCTTCCGGAAGAAACTTTATCTGACGGCCGATGGTCACGGCCTCATCAGCAATGCGTTCAAGATCCAGCACCATGCGCACGGCCGTAAGAATAAATCTCAGATCCTTGGCCACAGGCTGCGTTCTGGCGATGACGCTGGTGCACTTTTCATCAAGCTCCAGTTCCATTTCGTCGATGACGTCATCGCCGCGTACGACGTCTTCCGCAGCCTTGGTGTCGCGGAGCAGCACCGCCGTACGGGCTTTGCTGTAGGCCATCTGTACAAGACTGCCCATGGTGAGCAGCTCGGTCCTCAATCCACGAAGTACGGAAGAGCCGTACATCTGATCCTTCATGATCAACCTCTGCTGGCCGAAGATGATCTCCGGCATGTTTCAGTGGCGCAAAGCGCGCCCGGAACGGACACGGCGGACAGGCCGCCCATCGTTACAGACCACATCAAAAACCGCAGAAGAAGACGGGCATCATATTCCGCTTTCATGAAAACGCCGTTCTTCCGAAGTCAGAAACTTCTGCGGCAAACGGTACGGGGATTAGCCGAAACGGCCTGTGATGTAATCTTCCGTCTGCTTCAGCCTCGGACGGGTAAAGATGACGTCGGTTTCATCCGTTTCAATGAGATCACCCATATAAAAGAAAGCCGTATAGTCCGAGACGCGAGCAGCCTGCTGCATGTTGTGCGTGACGATGATGACGGTAAGCTGATCCCGGAGCTGTCCGATGCCTTCCTCGATCTGCTGCGTGGCGATGGGATCAAGTGCGGATGTCGGCTCGTCCATGAGCAGGATCTCCGGTTCCACGGCAAGTGCGCGGGCGATGCACAGCCTCTGCTGCTGGCCGCCGGAAAGAGCAAGCGCCGAGTCGGAAAGACGATCCTTCACCTCGTTCCACAAGGCGGCTCTCTTCAGGCTTTCCTCGACCTTTGAAGCTATGACGGATTCTGATTTTTCTCCATTGACGCGCAGTCCGTAGGCCACATTCTCGAAGATGCTCTTGGGAAAGGAAGTCGGCCGCTGAAACACCATGCCGACACGACGACGCAGGGACACGACATCACAGTCGCGGACATTGACGTCCTTTCCATCCAGCAGGATGCTTCCTTCCGCCCGGCTCCCCGCCACAAGATCGTTCATGCGGTTGAGACAGCGCAGATAGGTACTCTTCCCGCATCCGGAAGGACCGATGAGTGCCGTCACTCTTTTTTCTGGAAAGCGGAGACTGATGTTTTTAAGAGCCTGCTTCGCTCCATAGAAGAAGTTCAGCGAAACCGTCTCCATTTTAATATTCTGCATGGGAAAACTCCTTGAAAGCCAATGAATTTTTTACGCCAGCGGAACGGTGAAGCGAACTATGCAGCCGGGTCCGTCTTCAATGGAGATGCATCCGCCGTGGCGTTCCACGATATGCTTGCAAATGGCAAGCCCAAGCCCCGTGGAAACCTGACCGCCCCTGTGCTTCTCCACTCTGTAGAAGCGTTCGAACACGCGCACACTCAATTCCGGAGGAATGCCGGGACCTTTGTCCGCCACACGGAAGACTGCCATGCCGGATTCCCTGTCAGGCTCTGCTGAAATGACGATCTGCGAACCTTCCGGTGCATAGCGACAGGCATTTTCCAGCAGATTGCGTATGACCCTCGTCAGATACTCGGCATCGGCGTTGATGGAAAAATCTCCCTGATCAAGTTTTTCGCGGAACTCAAGCTTTCTGGCTTCAGCGGAAGAGCGGCACAGATCCATGCCTCCGCGTATGGCCATGGAAGCGGGCATGGGTTTGATATCCATGGGAATGGCCCCGTTTTCTATGCTGGAGAGCTGAAGCAGATCCTTGACCATGGTCGCCATGTACTGGCAATTACGGTCGATGACCTCCAGAAAATGAAGAGCTCTCGGCTCCGCCACATAGCGCTTGAGGCTTTCGGCGTAGCCCATGATGGCTGTCAGCGGGGTGCGAAGCTCGTGCGAAACGTTGGCGACGAAATCCCTGCGCATTTCCATAAGCGCGGACATCTCCGTGATGTCATGGAACACGGCCACTGCCAGAAGCAGCCTGCTTTCTCCCACAATGGGACAGATGAGCACCTGAAGCTTGCGTCCGGACATATTGTCCATTTCAAACTGCACGGGCTTTTCCGGAACCGTGTGCTTCAGCGATTCGATCCCCTTCTGCAACTCAGGCGAGGGAATGACTTCCACAGGCTGCAGACCTTCTGCATGGGCAGCCTTCGGGAACAGACGCACCAGAGTGGAGTTCACACTGCGTATGCAGCCTTCCTGATCCACCACAAGAACGCCTTCCGCGATGCTGTTGAGCACGGCGTCAAGCTGTGCCTTCTGCGCAAGAATATGATTGACCTGTACCTCCATGCGCTGAGCCATGGAATTGACCGCTGCGGCAAGAGGAGCGAATTCGTCTCCGGGCAGCGTTCTCAGACTGATGCGTCCGCTTCGGCTGCCCGGCGTGGCCAGATTTTCCACGGAAGAAATCATAAGCTGCAGCGAACGGCAGAAACGCATGGACATGAACGCCGCAAAGGCCACGGCAAAAATGAGCGCAGCCACGGCGCCGGCCATCAATGCACGGCTTCTGGCGACGGCGTGATCCTCAACCAGAGAAAGCGGCGCCGCCACACGAATGACACTGATGGAAGTCCCGGGAATGCTGACACGAGTCGCGGCATATACGAACGACGTCTCCAGACTGGAACTGTGACGGACACTGGAACCCTTTCCGTCGCTGAAGGCAAGCGCCACTTCCTCGTGGTACCGGTGATTCTCAAGACTCGACACATCATCGGTAAACGAATCGTACAGTACGGTGCCTTCGGCATCGATAAGCGTTATGCGATGTTCATTGGAAGAGTAGAAATTCTTCAGTGCTTCCGGCAGGATGTCATTCGGATGAAATTTTCCCTCGGCCACGGACTCGGTGATGTACGTCCGGATGAACGCCGCTTCCCGGAAAGCCTCGTCCCGAGTGATGTCGATGCTTTCCTGTTTGATGCTGTGGAGAAAATATCCGCAAGGCACCAGGACGGAAAACAAAATAACGACGCAGAAGCAGAAAAAAATCTTGATGGAAAAGGTAGTGCTTTTCATGAACTATTCCTTATAACGATAGCCCATGCCTCGTACCGTTTCCAGATACTGGGCGGCCTCTCCCAGCTTGCGGCGCAAACGGGCTATATGTACATCGACCGTGCGTTCATATCCTTCAAACTGATATCCCCATACGGACGAAAGCAGTTCTTCACGAGTGCGTATGCGGCCGGCATTGAGGAAGAAGTCTTCAAAGATACGATATTCCAGTGCGGTCAGCTCAAGAGTGCGACCGTTGATCGACACTCTGCGGCCCTGCTGATCAAGACTGACTCCGTGTCTGTTGATGACTCGTTTGCCGGTATCCTGGCTGCGACGGCGCAATATGGCCCTGACACGCAGCATCAGCTCGCGGATATTGAAGGGCTTGACCACATAATCGTCGGCTCCGTATTCAAACCCGATGATGCGATCCATTTCCTCTCCCCGTGCCGTCAGCATGAGAATGGGACACGGCATGCTTTCCGCTGCGTGCTTGTTCAGCTCGCGACAGACGGAAAGTCCGTCTCTGCCGGGCAGCATGAGGTCAAGAATGATGAGATCGGGCTTGATCGTTTCAGCCATATCCTGTCCGCGCAGACCATCGGCGGCCTGCTCTACCCTGTAGCCTTCCTCTTCCAGAGAAAAGGCCACGAGCTCACGGATATCGTCGTCATCCTCTACTACCAGTATGACAGGCTGTTTGTTGTCCACTTTTTTCCCCTTTCGGTTTCGAATGTATGTAGCCTTCCTGTATGAAGCCAGTGTTACATTCCGATCAAAATATCGTGACTGACGGGAGCGCCAGGCTGATACAAAAAGTTAATATACGAGATATACTGCCGCAACAATACTCTTCTAAGTTCCAACCTGTCCGGACAGGATGAACCGCCGGATGAAAAAAGGAGTCTGATCATGAAGATCAAGAGTATTGTTCTGAGCGCGGTGCTCGCGCTCTGCGCCGCTTCCCCGGCTGCTGCCGCGGAATCCGTCACCATCAATGGTTCCACCACCGTGCTCCCCATCATTCAGAAGGCTTCCGAGCACTTCATGGCGAGCTATCCCGACATTTCCATCGTCCTTTCCGGCGGCGGTTCCGGTACGGGACTCAAGTCTCTGCTCGACGGCATCACCGATGTGGCCATGTCTTCCCGCGACGTAAAGTCCAGTGAAACCAAGCTCGCCGCCGACAAGAAGATGGAACTCACCCGTACCGTCATCGCCGTGGACGCCCTTGTGCCCATCGTCAATCCCAAGAATCCCGTCAAGGATCTTTCCATCGACCAGCTTCGCGACATTTTCTCCGGAAAGATCACCAACTGGAAGGAAGTCGGCGGAACCGACAACACCATCGTGGTCGTCAACCGCGACAATTCCTCCGGCACCTATGAATGCTGGAAGGAACTGGTCATGAAGGATGCCAAGGTCATGCCCAAGGCTCTGACCCAGGCCAGCAACGGCGGCGTCGCACAGAACGTGGCCACCAATCCCAATGCCATCGGCTATATCGGCATGGGTTATCTGAACGACAACGTCAAGGGCCTCACCATCGGCGGCATCCAGGCAACGTCTGAAACCGCGCTTGCCAAGAAGTGGCCTCTTTCCCGCGAACTCTACCTCTTCACCAACGGCAAGCCCGCCGGCAACACCGCCAAGTTCATGGATTTCATGCTTGATCCCCAGTTGGGCCAGCAGGATGTTCTGAAGGCAGGCTATATCCCGCTCGCCAAGTAAACATTCTTCTCTCGCGGCACACCGGAACGGCTGAAAGCGTTCCGCCGCCCCTGGAATGTTTGCATCGAGATCAGGCTCCCCAGAAGCTCCGCCGAAGACCGAAAGTTCGGCGGACGCTCCTGGAGCCATCAACCGGGGGATTTCCCCCTTTTTTTGTATCTCACGGACATGGCATGAAAACTCGCAAGGAACGATTCACAGAATGGCTGCTGGCCGGCATTTCCACGCTCTCCATCCTTTCCATGGCGGGCATAGTCCTCTTTCTTCTGCTGGACGGACTTCCCTTCTTCAAGTTCTATCCGCTCACCGACTTTCTGTTCGGGGTGAACTGGTATCCCACTGATGATCCCATGGAATTCGGCATTCTGCCCCTCATCGTGGGTTCCCTCACGGTCATGACTCTTGCAACCGTCATCGCAGTACCTCTCGGCGTGGCCACCGCCATTTATCTTTCGGAAGTGGCAAAGCCCGGCATGCGCAGGATCGTCAAGCCCTTCGTCGAACTGCTGGCCGCTCTGCCCTCCGTCGTCATAGGCTTCTTCGGCATGGTGGTGGTGGCCCCCTTTCTTCAGGATTATCTCGGCGCGTCCACCGGTCTCAATCTGCTCAACGCCGGACTCATGCTGGCCTTCATGAGCGTTCCCATCATCTGCTCCGTCGCCGAAGACGCCATTTATTCCGTGCCAAGAGAACTTCGCGAGGCTTCCCTCTCCCTCGGTGCCACAAAATGGGAAACGCTGATCCACGTCGTCCTGCCCGCAGCCAGTTCCGGCATCGGCACCGCCGTCATGCTCGGTATGTCCCGCTCCATCGGTGAAACCATGGTCGTTCTCATGGTTGCCGGCGGCGCAGCCGTCATTCCCACATCGCTTTTCGACTCCGTACGCCCCATTCCCGCGTCCATCGCCGCGGAAATGGCAGAAGCCCCGTTCCACAGCGAGCACTACTACGCTCTCTTCGCCACCGGCATCGTCCTCATCATATTCACGCTCATCTTCAATGCCACCGCCTTCCGCATCGCGGAAAAAAGAAATTCCGGCATCGGTTGCTGAGGATGGACGTTCATGCAAACGATCCCGACTCAAAACGCTTTCCCCAGATGCTTCAGGGAGAATATATGAATACCGCAACGCGCAATCAGATCCGGCTGCGCGTCCAGAACGTGATGTTCGGCCTGCTTCACGCTTCGGCCGCCATCAATGTGCTGGCGCTTTCCGGCGTATGTCTCTATCTCGCCGTCAACGGCTTCTCCGCCCTTTCCTGGGAATTTCTTACCGACTACCCCAGAAAAATGATGACGGAAGGCGGCATCATGCCTTGCATCATCGGTACTTTTCTTCTGGCCTTCGGCTCCATGATCATCGTTTTTCCCATCGGCGTAGCCACGGCCGTATACCTGCACGAGTACAGCCGTAATTCCCGTCTCACCTACTACATACGCTTCGGCATCAACAACTTGGCCGGCGTCCCATCCATCATTTTCGGCCTGTTCGGCCTTTCCTTCTTCGTCACCTTCCTCGGACTCGGCGTCAGCCTGCTCTCCGGCATTCTCACCCTCGCCATCCTGACACTGCCGATCATCATCAATACCGCCGAGGAATCTCTGCGTCGTGTCCCCGATTCCTGGCGTGAGGCGTCTCTCGCCATGGGCGCCACCAAAATTCAGACCATACTGCGGGTCGTCATCCCGGCGGCTTTCCCCGGCATGCTTACCGGCTGCATACTCGGCCTCGCCAGAGCCGCCGGAGAAACCGGCGCCATCATGTTCACGGCCGCCGTCTATTTCACCCCGCATCTGCCCGATTCCTTTCTCAGCCCCGTCATGTCGCTGCCCTATCATATGTATATCCTGGCTACCTCCGGCACCGACATCGAAAAGACACTTCCCCTTCAATACGGCACCGCCCTCATGCTCATCTTCCTTGTGGTCGGCATGAATCTTCTGGCCATTGTGCTGCGCGACCGCCTCCAGAATAAAAACAGGCAGTAACCTTTCTCCCGCGCATAAAGCCCCTTCCCGACACCTCTCTCTGCGGGAATCCTTTCGGCACGGCTCCTGTCGCCTCCTCGCAAGCGCCGTCTGCCCCGGATCACGGTCGATCAAACGATCGTGGTCCATTTTTTTTCTTGACATAAATTCGATATCAAACTAAAAACATATTTATGACACATCAGCGCATATTCAATTACGCCAGCCAGTTGCGGGAACTCGGCAATACGTTCATACTGTCCGAGCTGAAAAAAGCCGGACTGCAGGACATTGTTCCCAGTCACGGAGACATTCTTGCGCAACTGCTGCGCGGAGAATCCCGCAACATGAGCGAACTCGCTCAACAGGCGCATCGCACAAAGTCAACCGTCACAACCCTTGTCTCGAAACTGGAGCGTAACGGTTATGTCGAACGTTTTCCCGATCCTGTGGATTCCCGAGGCGTAAAAGTACGCCTCACCGACAAGGGGCTTGCCATGAAACCTGCCGTCGAAGCCATCTCCGACGGTCTGCAGGAAATCATCAACGCACGTCTCACGCCGGAAGAAGCTCTTCAGCTTGAAGAACTTCTGGCAAAATGTCTGAAAAACTGATTTCTCCGTCAGGCAGCGTATAAGGACATATGCCTGACGGGCTTTCTTCAGAACATTTGCAGGGACATATGCTTTTATTTTAGTTCGATATCGAATAAAAAGGAGAACCAACATGGCTCAGTACAAACTTGCCCACATCGATCTGAATGCCGGCCGCAGCGAACTTCATGATGCTCTCGATCTCACGGGTGCGGAAATTTCCTGCAATCTCCTGCCCGCCGGAGTCTCTGTCCCCTTCGTGCACTCCCACCGGAATAATGAAGAAATCTACATCGTTCTGGATGGCGCGGGAAAAGTGTACATCGACGGTGAAGTGCTTCCTTTGAAAGCCGGGGACTGCTTCCGCATTGATCCGTCTGCAGAACGCTGTCTGAGCGCGGCTGACGACAGCCCCATTCATTTTCTGTGCATTCAGGTCAAGGCCGGAAGCCTCGAGGGCTACACCATGAACGACGGCGTGATTTCGGAAAGCAGGCCCGAATGGTTGTAAACCTCGCCAGGACAAAAATTCCGGATCTGCAGTGCATCTGATCCGATTGCCCATTTCTTCGTACGGACACAGAAAAAACAGTGCAAAAAGGAGATGCTTCCTTAAGAAGTATCTCCTTTTTCTTTTCTGGAACGCTCCCTTTCGATGGAGGAATCCAAACTAACTACGTAATTATGTTATTTTTATAAATATATTTTTTCTGCTCCAAATATACCACCATTTTTTAGTCTGCCCCACTAGGCGGGGTCACTTTCATTTTCACCCAAGCGTCCCTCGTGTCGTTTTGCCCCCTGTTCAATCGTAATGCCCTCTGCACTGGACAATTTCGCAAACCTTGCCGGTTATCCTGTAAACAAGTCTGTGCCGCTCATCAATGCGCCTGCTCCAAAATCCGGCGAGGTTCTCTTTCAGCGGTTCCGACTTACCTATCCCTTCATAGCCTCCCCACTCTATATCCCGAAGCAGATCGTTTATCCGCCGGAGCGCCTTCTTGTCCTGTTTCCGCCAGTACACATAGTCCCGCCACGCATCGGAGGAAAATTTGAACTCTGTTAGTCTGCCATCCGTTCAAGTTCGTCCAGCGGCTTGAGCACCGTCTGTAATGGCTTCTCCGGCAGATGCCAGACCTACCGTCTATCCTACCGGCACAACGATATTCAATCCTGAAAAGGCGCAGAGCGACGTGTTCATCATGGCCGTACATCCTGACCGCGTAGCCATCATGGACCGCAACGGCAATGAATATCATACTTGGAAAGTGCCCGCCAACTGGCAGAATCTCCGTGCCCGTCTGGACAAGCAGGGTAATCTGCTCCTTGCTGGAACCGTAATGGACATGTCCGCCGCCTCCGCCCTGACCGAAGAACATCCTTCCTATATCGTGGAGTTCAGCTGGGACGGAAAAGAAAACTGGCGTCATTCCGTTCCCAAGGGGCTGGACTGGCACAACGACGTGACCAAGCTGAAGAACGGCAACATCGTCTATACCGCCTACACCGTCATTCCTGAAGAATATCAGAAGTAAATCAAGGACGTGGAGCTTCCCTGGGGAACCTTCAAGCGCAGCGGCGTGAACATGCGCGGCGACGTGCTCCTGGAAGTCAATCCCAAGACCGACAAGGTGGTCTGGAAATGGAACACCTGGGAACATCTTGACCTCAACAAGTTCTCTCCCGTGTGCCCCAATTCCGACTGGACACACATGAACAGCATTCAGGAACTGCCCGAAAACAAGTGGTATGACGGCGGCGACAAGCGCTTCAAGTCCGGCAACCTCCTTGTGAACCCCCGCAACCTCGATGAATTCTACATTATCGAAAAGGAAACCGGAAAGGTCGTCTGGGCCGGCAACCACTCCTACAAGTACGGTCTTGCCCATTGCCACGAACCTCAGATGATTGCAAAAGGTCTTCCCGGAGCTGGCAACATCATCTTCTTCGACAACGGCCTTTTTGCCAAAACCAGAGACCGCGTGGGCATGACTCTCCTCGGCGAGCTCAACCCCGTGACCGGAGAGCTGGAATGGCAGTATGAAAGCAAGGGGTATTCCAACATGCACTTCTTCAGCAAGACCATGGGCTCCGAATCCCGTCTGCCCAACGGCAACACCTTCATTTCCGAAGACAACACCGGCCGTCTGTTTGAAGTCACTCATGATCTGAAGAATCCCGAGGGTGGCGAGATCGTTTGGGAATACATGATGCCCACCTACTCTCAGCGCAGCCGCATCTACCTTGCCGACTACTGCCCGCAGTTCAAGCAGATCAAGCGTGTGACCAAGCCCTTCGCCGTCAATCCTCCCAAGAATGAAGACTTCCACATTGCTCCCACCATCCAGAAGTAAATAAACGACAGGGGCGGAGTGTCAACTCCGTCCCCCACATCGAGGTTCATTGCATGAAGCTGCTTGCTGCCATCAAAACGTTTGTATTCTTTCTTGCCGTGTGCTCCATGGCAACCCCTGTCTTTGCCGAAGAAAAAGAAGATATAACGGCTTATGTTGTTGCTTCCGATACAGTATTCAACAGTCTCACCGGTATGAAGAGCTACTGCGAAAATGAAGGAGTTCCTTTTGTCCAGATAAAAGATAAAAGACAACTAAAAAACGTGAAAAAATGCCTCGTCATAGGCAATCCCTCCGACGAATCCCTGGCTGGCGACATCATCCGCGCCTGCCTGGATGAAAAGGAAATGAAGAACGCCAACACCATGGGCAAGGGTGTGCTGACGGAAAAGACCTACGAGGGAAAACAGTTGCTCATTTTCGCCACGGCCTACAGCGTCAACACCTTCGTCAAGAGCCATGCCGACGAATGGAAGGATATCTTTGAATCGTGGTACTATATTTCTCGTTCCATAACGAGTATCATTGGTTACTAAATCCACCTATAATACAAAATTACATTTAAATAGCAGGCAACCTCACATAAGGACTGGGATTGCCTGCTATTTGTTTAAGTCAGGACCGCCCCTTCAAGTGGCGGTTTGATTTGACCCTATAAGGGTCTGTTACCCGGCTGCCCTCTTAAGAGGGCTCTGTCGCGACTCTTGCCGAAGAGTTATTTCCTGCTGCTCGTAAACGAGCTGACGGGCTGTTCTACCAGGCTTATACTGATCGGTTATTTTGTCTCGCTCTTCCTGCTCACGCACATACTTGATGATGGTCGCCTCATTCACTCCCACTGTGATGACAAAATAACCGCTGCACCAGAAATGGAGATTGCCGAACTTGTAGCGCAGATACGGAAAACTCTCGAATATCATCAGAGAACTCTTCCTTTTCAAATACCCCCTTACCTGCGCCACGCTATACTTGGGCGGAATCTTGACGCACATATGGATATGATCCACACGCGCATTTGCTTCCACTATCTCTATTCATTTGTATTCACACAGTTTTATCAGAATTTCGCCGATCGTTCCGCGATACCTTCCGTATACCAGCCTGCGTCTGAATTTCGGAGCGAAAACGATGTGATACTTGCAGTTCCAACGGGTATGGTTTAAACTCCGATCATTCATTATTGGGTTCCTTTGTGTATAGATTTCGAGTCGAGACAACTGGTTATCTCACAAAGGAACCTTTTTTAACGTAGTTAAAGGCTTCGCCTTTTTGGAACTCCCCGCATAGCGGGGAGTTTTCGACCTTAAAATAAAATCCAATTTTCAATATTATATCAAAAAAATCAGATATTCCCGGCAAAGTCGGGGTACCTGATTCTGCGTATAAGGTGTGAATCCTGAAAAAGTGTCGCAGCCCGTCTAAGACAAAAATACACCTATCTCCCTGCCCTCAACCTGTCCAGCCAGTCTACCCACTCCTGCATCATGGCCGT
Organism: uncultured Mailhella sp.; assembly: GCA_944323575.1. Taxonomy (GTDB): domain Bacteria; phylum Desulfobacterota; class Desulfovibrionia; order Desulfovibrionales; family Desulfovibrionaceae; genus Mailhella. The sequence continues at coordinate 22,645 of CALUTB010000032.1, forward strand.
GCGTTCGGCGATGTACCCGGCCCTGTTGTAGGTCGCCCGAACCTGATTCCTTTCCGCGTGGGCAAGCGCGGCCTCTATCACGTCAGCCCGCCACTTGCCGGACTCGTTCAAATGGGTTGAGACGATGGAGCGGAAGCCGAGAATACACATTGCATCCCGCCCGTACCCATACGGCGCTGTGCATCGAGTAAGCCAACGTCGGTGATCGCCCGCGTGTCGGATTGAGCGGAGGGGAACAGCAAGTCAGTGTGCCCTGTCCATTCATGCAGCTCTGTGAGCAGCTTCACCACCTGCCGTGCAAGGGGAACCGTGTGCGGGCCCTTCATCTTCATACGCTCAGCTGGGATATTCCACACGGCCTTGTCGAAGTCGATTTCATCCCATCGTGCATTGCGCAGTTCCTGAGAGCGCACAAACAGATACGGTATGAGCTTCAAGGCATACTTTACAGAGAAAGCTCCCTGATATTCGTTTATGTCCCGTAGCAACTGGCCTATTCGGCATGGATCGAGGATTGCCGCCCGTGGTACAGCCTTCGGTTAGGGAGTCATGGCGGCGGACAGTTCGGCGGCGGCGTTGAACTCGGCATAGCCTGCGGCCACGGTATAGCGGCAAACTTGCCTTATAAGACTGGCCAGTCTGTGAGCCATGTCGATAGAACCGCGTTCTTCCACGCCACCCAGCCCGGTCTGTATGTCCGACGGCTTCAACTTGAAAATGGGAATGTCCCCCAGGAACGGAAATATCTGATTCTCGAAGCGGGCAAGCATCTGTCTCTTGTACAGATCGCGCTTATCCGTCAGCTTCCGGTCATAGTATTCCATGGCCACAACATGGAACGTCCGCGCCTCTTCCTGCTTCGCCCTCTCCGTTTCCGCCTTCTCGGCCTTCTTCTCCGCCGGGTCTATGCCCTGCGCCAGCAGCTCCCGCGCCTTGTCTCTGGCCAGCCTCGCCATTTTCAGAGACACGTCAGGATACACGGCCAGCGTCTTTTGTTTTCCTGCAAAGCGATAGGATAGCCGCCGGCATTTCCCGTCCTGAAAGTTGAGGCCGCCCCGTCTGACTTCATGGGCACATCCTCGCCCTTCTTCGCCCGTCGGTGCAATTCCCTGAGCGCGGTATCCGTCAGTGCCATAGCTTCCCCC
>CALUTB010000033.1 GCA_944323575.1 uncultured Mailhella sp.
CATGAGAAAGATAAAAAAGTTCCTTCATGGCATCCTCCCTCTGCCGACAATAAGAACTTCTTATCCTTTTGGCAATTAATGAGTCCTGAGTCTAGTGTGTTGTTTTATGTTTGTTTTTATACTATGCCTTGCGGCCCATTTCATAGGCTTCCCGCATGGCGGGCCTGGATTCGATTTCGCCCGGTTCGTACACGCCTTTCCCGTAGATGATGCCACGCTCGACGGACCCCTTGAGGCATTTGGCAAGTCCACGAAGACATTCAAGCGTACAGTCCATCACGGTATCGCCTTCTTCTGCGGCGGTCATGATGTAATAAAATTCCTTGTTTTTGATGGTAAGCCATTGTGCCACGGTACGGTCGATGAGCGTCTTCATCTGCGCGTCGACGGAGTAGAAATAAACGGGACTGGCCATAACAATCACGTCGGCAGCATTCATCCTGTCGAGAATATCGGCCATGTCATCTTTGATGATGCAAATGCCGCCGTTTTTTTTGCAATGGTAACAAGCCAGGCAGTAACTGATTTTCCTGTCGCGCAGGAAAACTGTTTCCACCTGATGGCCGCTTTCCTCCGCGCCGCGCGCAAAGGCGCGGCACAGTGCGGCAGAATTTCCGTTTTTACGCGGGCTACCTGCCAGAATGAGAATTCGCTTACTCATGGTTCTCTCCTTATTTTCAAACCGGATTTCCTTCTGCCTCTCTGCCATGTCGGGTTATTCCAAGCAGTATGGTTCCATACTGCTTGGAAAGAGCGTAGCTGTCTCGTATAACGGTATAGCATAGGCTGTTTGTTCTGTATGGTTTTGGTGGCGCGGGAAAATTTGCGTATAACTGTTTCATTGAACGATAGTTTATATCGTTTATTTCTCGTAAACAATTCGTTCGATAAATTCGATATCGTCCTTGTGAGGGAGGGCTTCCACCTTCACGACAGTATTAAAACGGATGATTTCAGGATGAGTGGAGGAATATCTTGGCCAGTTGACGGAGGAAGGGACAACCTTTCCCTTATTGGGATTTCCCGTTTTTATAAAGTTCACCCAGCGCGTATGCATTTCGTCAGCCAGAGCCTGCTGCTCGGGGGCAGTCAGGCCAACTGACGCCAACGTGTTGAAGGCATAAGGGATTTCGATTGCATGTCGGGCACCTAATCCTGCGGCGGCATCTTTGGGGGAGGCGTAATCAAAGTTATATCCGTAAACATCCAGACCTTGCTGCGACAAGGTGTCGGCGTAGATCTTCATACCGACTGTAAAAAGGTTGTACGCCAAAAGTTCACGGGTTCTTTTGAAGGCGGGATTGTCCGCATTGACGGGAAAACGCTTCAATACTGTTTGAGCTTTGTCATATCCGTACGCCTGTGTCGCCAGCATCATATACTGGTTGACGTTGGTGTCGGCAGGCGCAAATAGGGAACCTTCATCCGTGTTGTATCCCCAAAGCAACCTGACTTTGTTGAAATTGCCGGATTTCAGCGCCGCATAGGGATCTTCAGGCAGAACTCTGCCATCAAAAACGGGCAAAAGGAAAAATGGAACGGGACGGGTCTGGTTCACACCGAATTCAGTGAACTGAGCCAGAACGCGCGAATCGGCCTTGCGTAGTTTGGCAAGTCCTTCGGCGCTGTCGTCCGCGTTGAAAAGCGAAGACAGAATGCCGCCGAGTTCCATACTGCGCTGCAAGTCCCCTCGTGCGTAATACGAGGCAAACGGTGCCCCCAGGATGGAACCGCTTTCCATGATCGCTCCTTGGAAAAGTCCTTTGGCCATGGGACTCAGGATAAGGGCGGAAACACTCCAACTTCCTGCCGACTCTCCCCCGATGGTTACGTTTTCAGGACCACCGCCGAAGGCCTCTATGTTATCCCTGATCCATTTAAGGGCCATAATCTGGTCCAAAAGTCCCCAGTTGCCCGTGGTACCGTATAGATCGAAGGTCGCCCGGCTGGCGAAGAATCCCATCGCGTTCAACCGATAGTTGATGGAAACGGAGACGATGCCGTTCCTGGCGAAAGATGTGCCGTCGTATCTGGCTTCCGAGCCGGTGCCGTTGGCATAGCCTCCGCCGTGGATATACACATATACCGGAAGATTATCCTTGTTTCCGTTCTTGGACGGCGTCCAGATATTCAGCGTCAGACAGTCTTCCGACATGGGCAGCCCCTCTCTCGCGCTGATTTGCACGGCAGTGGGACCGTAGTGCAAGGCCTCCAGCGGTTTGGTCCAAGGCTCCATTTTTTGGGGAGGAGCGAAACGTAGATCCCCCAATGGGGGCTTGGCGTAGGGGATGCCTTTAAAAACGCTGATCCCATCGTTCTCCACGCCGACGATTTTTCCTGATGGGGTAGAGACAAGAGTTTGAGCGGCCTGGACGGAAGGGGCGAGCCACAGAAAACAGAAAAAGACAAAAAGGCTGCCAATGGACTTACGCATAGCACATACTCCAAATTGTGTATCCGTGTTACTCTTGCAATTTCTTTAGTTCGAGGGGCAAATAGTCATATGCCGCCAAAACCTGTTGAACACTTCATCCACCCTAAAAAGAATCATCCGCGAAGCCATGCGTTCACTTCAGATTGCGCGTTTTTCAAGTCCCCGGCACGAAGAGCCAGAGGGGAACGGACATCCGACTTCGGGCAAAGCAGAAGCAGGTCATCAAAAATTTTATCCCGGTTTCCTCCTGCATTTGTACTGAAGGGGAGTACTCGTTTTCCTTCCAGAGAATGTTGTGTCAGAAACTGTAATACGGGTACAGCCAGAGTTCCCCACCAGAGGGGCGTACCAAGAAAAATGGAATCATACTGCTGAAGTTGTACGTTCAACGGCTGTATGGGATTTCTCCTGCCGGTCAGCAGTTCAAGCCGGGAAAGCCTTACGGTTTCATTGTAATCGGAAGGGTACGGCGTCACGGGAGAGATTTCCGCGATGTCGGCGTTGGTCGTTTTTTGGATATACCGGGCGAGTTCCCGAGTGTTGCCTGTTTTGGAATAATACAGCACCAGCATTCTGCCTCCCGAAGCGAAAGCCCGTTCGGGGACGAGCAGGCCGAGAGGGCCGAGCGCCGCGGCCGCTCCGGCCAATTTCAAAAGATTCCTCCGTGAAAAATCCGGGAAATCGCTACGGTTATTCTGATGTTTGCCCATAGATACGCTCCTTCAAGTGTATTGCGGCTGAATTGGTGACGGAAAGGCCGTGCGGCTTCTCCCGCATGGGTATGAAATCTGTTTGAAGGTATCACAGACCCAGGCTACGCAGCCAGGAGATGATGTCGGGTTCGGAATGTTCCACCACGTTTCTGGATACGGTAAAGCCGTTTCTGATGACGGTAGCCCGTGGCTGGAGGGTAGCAATGGTCTGGATAGTATTGGAAAAACGGCTTCCGCCATGCGTATTGAAAGGTATCACCGTTTTCCCGGCAAGGTCGCACTGTTCGAGGAAGGTATAGAGAATCATAGGCATATCGGCATCCCAGTTGGGATAACCGAGAAAAATGATGTCATATTCCTTCAGTTCCGGTATGCTTCCCGCTATGGCTGGGCGAGCGCCTTCCCGTTGTTCGTTTTGGGCCCGGCTCAGTAACTCGCGATGGTTCATGGGATAGGGGACAACGGACTCCAGGCGAAAAATGTCCGCTCCGGTCTGTTTCTGAATCACCTGGGCGACGTACTGAGTATTGCCCAGCACCTTTCCATCAATGACTACGGTGCTGTTGGCCTCATCCCGTGTCATGTTGTGCGGATCATCCGTTTCCGGCATGGAAAAGTAGATGACCAGCGCTTTTTTCTCCTGCGTTTCCGCAGCACGAACCGAGGAAATGTTGGACATGGGAGCCAAAAATCCGAGAACTGCGGCCAAACTGGTCAGTTTCAACATATGTCTGCGGGAAATGGTGTGTTTTTGCATGATGTACTCCTACTTGGAGGTTATTGTTCAGCACTGACTTTTTCCATCCAGGTCACGCTGCTGCCGTCTAGAAGTTCCCCTATGGCAAGATGCGTCATTGCATTGTTGGGGCCGCGCCGTGCCAGTGCTTGACATTGGGAGGACACAGCACTACGTCCCCTTGTCGAATGCCATGTACTGGGCCTCCCCATTCCAGGGACAACCCGACGTCGAATATAACGAGCAGTGTCTGGCCCAACGGATGGGTATGCCAGTTGGTGCGCGCACCCGGCTCAAAGGTGACGTAGGAACTGTAGACGCGTTGAGGAATTTTGGTTTCAAAAGCCGGATCGGCACGGACATTGCCCGTGAAATTTTGTTCGAACGCCGTGGATGAAGAACGGGAACCAGCAGCAATCACAAGCTGTTCCTTAGCTTCAGCATGAGCCTGAGGTACGGCTATGGTCCCGGCAAGAAACAGACAAAGAGTGAAAAGTGAAAGGCGGTTCATGATATTCTCCATGAAAAGTCGCAGCATCGGCAGGAGGGCATGGCGATTGTATGCCGTAAAAGCGCCCTCGTGCATGGAGTCACGTTGTTGACGACAGGCTATTTCAGATTTTTTCCGTAGAATCCCGTGAGCTTGGCAATGGCCTGATCCACATATTCAGGCACAAAGTAGGTTTGGATATGCGTGGCTCCGGGAATCTTGAAGAGTTCCTTGTCGCCGGTTCCTGTCGCCTTCTCAAAGGCTTCCTCGGACATATACAGCGTGTCGGCCTTTTCCCCGGCCATCATGAGCAGAGGAACATTGATAAGTTCAATGTTGTCGGTGGCGTCCCAGCTCATCAGGTCCATGAGGTTACTGGTTGTATAACTGAAGGTGGAATTGGGATGCCGATGGGTTTTTCCATAGTACATTGCGCCTTCACGATACAGATCGGTAGGTATTTTACTGATACTTTCTTCCGTCAGCGAATCAAAGTCTATATTGCCTAGGTAACTGACTTCCCCTGTGGCTACTTCCTTGGCGCGAGCGTCGGAAGCCTCCTTCAGGCGCGTTTGGATGGAATCGAGCTGCGTGTTCATAAATCCATTGCGCCGTACCTGCCCGGAATTGAACATACTCAGCGTAGCAACGGCTTTGAACCGCTTGTCGGACTTGGCTGCATTCAGCGTATAGCCGCCACCGCCGCAGATGCCCAGAGCACCGATGCGATTGGTGTCCACGCCGGGATACATGCTGATGTAGTCGACCATGCCGTGGATGTCCTCCGTGCGGAATTGAGGCTTATCCATATTCCGAGGCATACCTTCGCTGGCTCCCTGATAGGAAGCGTCCGCCGCGATGGTGATATAGCCTTTTTCCGCCAGACGCTGCGCGTACAGCCCTGCCACCTGCTCCTTGACGCCGCCGTTGGGATGAGCCACTACGACGGCGGGATATTTTTTCGTAGCCTCATACCTGGCGGGAGTGTAGACGTTGGCCGCAATCTTCAGGCCGTTCAGAGTATAGGTGACGGGGTGGATATTCACTTTTCCTTTGACGTTTTCCATGATGGCTCCGTTGTAGACGAGTCCGAACGGATTGTTTTCGGTCGCATTCGCAACACATGCGAAAGCAAGGGAAGATGCCACTGCCAGAGTCGTCAGGAGATTTTTTTTCATGACTGTTTCCTTGTTCAATAGTGCTGTTCCAGTGTTATTTGGCCTGCATTCTGTTTTGCAGTACGCTATTCAGGCTTTTTTCGGCTAGAGCCGCTTCCGCCTTGCCGACTTTCTTTTCGAGTACAGATACGAACGTTTTCACTTGATCTTCACTCCATCCGACGACCAGACAGCAATTCAGATGGGAACGAAGTTGGGTCTCTGCCTGGAGACTGGCCAGAGCGGAAACCGTGGACAGTTCCCGTTCCTGGAAGCTGAGAAGATCACGGCTGAAGATGTCGCGAAAAATGCTCCTTCAAAAAGGTGTCGATAACGGGGGCGATTTCATAGACTCGTCCATCGGCGGGCCTGCCGAGGACGGCAGTCTGGTTCGCCGTACCGAGTTCCCGGATGTTAACCGTATCGGGCAGGGGAGCGGCATCGCGGCCCAATTCATCATGAATGTCCTGAGCGTTACGCTCATCAAGCAGGGCGATGAAGGTGTTCAGGCATGTCAGATTTCGGGGGAATCCCGTGTAGGCGTACATCTGTATAAGAACTTCTCTGATTTCGTTGACCGTCATGCCGTTTCGCAGACCTTCCGCAAGAGCTTCTTTCAGTTTTTCCGTATCGCCCTTTGCGGTAAAAGACGCTATGGAAACGATACATTGCTGTTTGCCGCTCAATGCTGACGCGGAGTGCAGATTTTCAGCATGCACCATTGCAGGAAAGCCCATTGCTTACAGTACTGCATACACCCAGAATCATCATCAATCTTTTGGAAAACACTGGAAACTCCTTGCTGATGTGCATCAAGAAATTTTTCTTTTGTTGATGACAAAATAAGGTTTCCCCGGCTGAGACACTATCCATAATCTGAACATTTTTTTGCCTATTTCGACCGAAAAAATACCTGTGTTTTGAAAAAGCTGAAAATAGATACGCGGAAAGCCCGCTAATGGGACTTCCCGCGTATCTTTATGAAATGAGTTAAAGGGTTATGAACGTTTTTTAACTATATCCTTATGGGGAGGAGCTCCGAATTGACGTTTATACTCTCTATTGAACTGTGATCCGCTTTCATAGCCGACCATAAGCGCCGCCGTACCGGCGTCTTTTCCTTCAAGCAGCATAAGTCGTTCAGCCTCATAAAGCCGTAGTCTTTTTTGGAATTGGAGCGGGCTGAGGCTGGTTACTTCCTTAAAATGTCGATTGAATGTTGTGGGGGCCATATTAACATACCGAGCCAGCTCTTCCATGCGAAACGATGACGTGTAATTTTCCCGCAACCAGGAGATAGCCTGAGCGATCTGGTTTGCCTGAGTTCCGTTCGTGTTGAAAAGTTGCAGGCATTTCCCCTGACTGCCGCAGAGCAGATAGTAATGGATTTCCCGAAGAATCATGGGAGCCAAAACCGGGATTCGTGACGGGGTATCCAACAGTTCAACAAGACGGAAAAATGCCTGCAAAAGATCCTTGCCTGCCTCGTCCACTACGACTGGAGGCACTTCCCCTTCTTGGGCGGTAACTATGGAGGGTGTTTCCGAAATCAACTGAGTGATGATGCGTCTGTCCAGTTTTACGGAGAGTGAAAGGAAAGGAGCTTGAGGCGAAGCATCTGTAATATGGAAAACGCCGGGCATATCAATACCGACTGTTACACAGTGAAGTCTTCCATAATTTGCTTCATGACCTCCAATCATGGAACGTTTGAATCCCTGAATAACCAATGCAACCATAGGAGTATAAAAACATCTTATAGCAGAAGAGTTTTCATCATGGCGAGTTAAGGCCAAACCTGGAATGGGGGGTTCCAGTCTGGATTGCTCAGGGAGCCACTTCAACAATTTTTCTTTGAGAGAACTATTAAGTTCATGCAAGTGTATTGATTTACTCATGTGGCTTGCCCCATTCTGGTCAGATAGCGCTCAATGTATAGATGCTGTCTATGCAAAACAGTTTGTAATTTCAATTTCACGATAATTATAGCGTTTTTTGGCGGGAAATTATATGCCTGCAACGCTAAAAGAATTGCCTGATTCGCCTGATAGGATAAATTGAGAATTGTCTTAAATGATTGGCCATGTCTAGGGTGTGTCTGCAAACCCTTTTCACGAAAAGAGGGAAGTCAGGTGAGGTAAGGTTTTCACCGTGTTACGACAGGGAAATGTGCTACTATGACATCCTGAAGACCTCTGGCTCAGACTTGAGCCTCTACTGCCGACAGAAGGTTCTCCTCGTGGAGGGCGACCGACTGGTGTCGTCAGAAATTTTCTCAATGCTGTCCATTGGATGCTGCGAACCGGATCTCCATGGCGAGCTTTGCCGGAGAAATACGGTTCGTGGAAAACTGTATATTCCCGTTTCAGGCGTCGGCAGAAAAGAGAATATCTGAGGGCTGTCCTTGAGCTTCTTACCTTACAGGCTGATATGAACCACATTATGATTGATGGGCCATACGTTCATGCTCATAAGCATAGTGCCGGAGCTCGACATACCACTGGACACAATCAGGCTCTCGGCCGAAGTCGTGGCGGCTTTACCTCCAAAATCCATGCGGTGGTGGATGCTCTCGGTCATTTGACAGCTTTTACTGTCACGGCAGGACAATCCTCCGAGCATCCACAAGCCGGTAACCTTCTCATACAGTATCATAACACAACAATTCCAGCCGATAAGGGGTATGACAGCAGGAGCCTCATCGAGGCGCTTCACCAGCAGGGAAGTGAAGCAGTTATTCTCTCCAGAAGGACGAATCATCATCTCCGTACCATCGACAGACATCTCTACAAGGAACGCCGTCTTATAGAGACGTTTTTCAATAAGATGACAAGCTGGCAGAAGTTTTTGCGGCCTTTGTTTGCCTGGCTGCTTCACTCATCCGGCTTCGATAAGAGGTTTGCAGACACGCTCTAGGGGCTGTTTCTAAAAAAGATGGATATGTTATTTGTCATGAGTGGACATGACATTTCAGATGAAAAGAGGTCGGTCATCGGTCCTGTGCCGGAGAAGAAAAAGGCTGAAATCGGAGGACGAAAGCGCAGAGATGATCGTCTGATGCTCAATGGTATGTTATGGATTCTGACGACCGGGGGACCCGGAAGGATTTACCTGCGGATCCCGGACCATGGAATACTGTTCACAAGCGTTTTCTCGAATGGATAAGACTTGAAATTCTGGATGATATTTTACGTATGTTGTCCCTGAAAGCGGATCGTGATGTCCTTATTATTGATACGACATTTATCAAGATACATCAGCACGCTGCCTGCGCAAAACGGGACACTTCCGACAGAGAATCGGACGCACAAAGTGACTGACTGACGAGCAACATCCATGCTGTTGTTGACGTCCTTGGAAATCCTTTGCGTATTTTTTTCACGGCGGGTAACGTAAGCGATACGATGCCCGCCGGAGAATGGCTTGCCGATCTGTCGGGGCAAGCTTCTTGCAGAGCGAGCCTATGACAGCAATGTCGTATTGGAGCAGGCAGGGCAGCAGAACATGGAAGTAGTCATCTCCTCTCGAAAAATGCAGGCGCCATCAGCGAGAGCATGACTCCCATGTGTACAAGGAGCGGCACCTGGTCGAATGCTTTTGGGCAAAGCTTAAGTCATTTCGCCTCATTATAAATTTTCAGTAATATATTTTAATAGGAAAATATTGCTTTAAAATATATACAATGTTTTTTTGTCGTTTTGTAAGTTTTCACATAAATAATGCTCATAATGCTGATTAAGTATACAAAAGTACGCATATAACAGAAGCAACATGGTGAATGTATGCGGAACGGTGGTATAATTATATGTTTTTATTTTATAATGAAAAACTGGTAAACTATGGACGATAAAAATACGGTACAGTGTCCTCATGACACTGCACCGTAAGAATGCAGTTCAAGATTTGAAACCGATTAAAGACCTGTCAGCTGTTCTTGCTCTTTGGGATAACGCGCACCGATGATGGCGATTTGATCCAAACGATGGCGGATGTTATCCAATTCAGTCTGGGAGAATACTATACCTGCAGCGCCGATATTTTCCTCAAGACGCTCAACAGTTTTGGTACCGGGAATAGGCACAATATTCGGGCCTTGTGCCATAAGCCATGCAAGAGCAATACGGGCCGGCGAGGTATGTTTGCCTGCCGCTACTTCCTGCACCAGTTCTGCTATAACCACATTGTGTTTGAGATTTTGCGGGCTGAATCGTGGGATGGCACTACGGAAATCATCGGAACTGAACGTCGAATCTTTGTTGAATCGTCCGGTAAGCATTCCTTTTCCCAGAGGGCTGAACGGCACAAAGCCGATGCCCAGCTCTTCAAGGACAGGCAGAAGTTCTTTCTCCGGTTCCCGATACCACATGGAATATTCGCTCTGTACCGCGGTGAGAGGACAGACGGCATGAGCGCGTCGGACCGTTTGTGCGCCGGCTTCAGACAGCCCCCAGCCTCGTATTTTTCCTTCTTTGATGAGATCGGCCATGGTGTCGGCGACTTCTTCAATGGGGGTATCGGGATCGACTCGATGCTGGTAGTAAAGATCGATATAATCCGTGCGCAACCTTTGAAGAGAGCCTTCTAAAGCCTTTCGGATGTGTGCCGGACGACTGGAGAGAATCACAGGACGGTTATGCACGTCATTTCGGCCATGTTCTAAGTCAAAACCGAATTTGGTGGCAATGACGACCTGTTCCCGGAAGGGGTGCAAAGCTTCCCCCAGTAGGGATTCATTGCTGAAAGGGCCGTAGACTTCCGCGGTATCAAAGAACGTGACCCCCATATCTACGGCTTTTCTGATAAGGGAGATGGATTCATCTTTGGGAAGATAGGGCGGATAACTTTGCGTCAGTCCCATGCAGCCGTAGCCGATGGCAGATACTTTCAGACCATGTTTTCCCAGCGTTCTGTATTTCATTATTTGCTCCTTTGGTAAGCAGTCTGTGTTCAGAGACGGATGCCTGCGGACACAGGCTGGCTTCATTATTTGTCTGAAGGGGTGTTGTGCTTGTCTTTGAGTTCGACAGGCACGGCTTCCAGAAGAATGCGATCAGAGATCATGTCCTTGGTCGTGTTGAAATACTTCTGGAAATGCGGCGTGTCGCGGTGAGTCTGGTAGGCCGCTTCATCGACATACATTTCAAAGAACGTCATTTTCGTCGGATCGCTCTTATCGGCTGCGGCATAAATGGCTATGACGCCGGGGTCCACGTGTAATGCGGCCTCCATTCCTTCTTTGACGGACGCGTTGAAGGCGGAGAACTGATTATCTTTGATCTGAAGATGCGCCATGCGGATGGATGTCGGCTCCGCTGCATGGACCTGTTCTTCGGTAAGGCAGAGGGCAAGGATTGCCAGTGCGGCGAAGCGTATGATGGAGCGCAGTTTCATGAGATGTCCTCGTGGCGGAACGGATCGTTAATTCGTGTTGTGGGTTCGCCTGGCTGCAGCAAGGCGTTTTTCCACGATTGATGGAGATCAGGAATGTTTTTTCTCGGACAGAAGGACACCGCCGACGCCTACATTGTCTGGGAGGTTTTCCTTGAGGAATACATAAAAGGAGGCTTTTGGCATGTTCATGATTCGTGCCGCAGATTCCGTGAATTCCTCGATCAGTTGTTTCTTCTGGTCCTTATTCAAGGAGGCGGCTTCAAGCGTGATGACGGGCATTCGTTTTCTCCAGCAGGTGAGACAGAATAATGAGTTATAGACTCGTGCCGAGAGTTCTTGCTGCAGCCGGGTATTCCGTTCCTTCGATATCCTTGCGGGCGAAGACATTTTTCGCCAGAACCACGCCCTGATCCTCCCAGGGAAGATATTGCTGGAGAACTTTGTATTGGGCCATGATGGCGTCCATGTTCCATTCCGTATTGCTGCCGCACGTGACCAGCATGGCCGTCTTCATGCGATGCTTTCTCAGGGCTTCGCGTTGGGGCATCATGCGGTCCAGCACAGTCTTCAACTGGGCGGTCATGTTGTAGTAATAGAGCGGTGTAACGAGCACGAGCATGTCTGCGGAGAGCACTTCAGGAAGAATTTTTTGCATGGCATCCTGCTGAATGCATTCGCCGTTATGCTCGTTGCAGTAGTAGCAGGCCCGACAGGGGCCGACTTTTTCAAAGGCGGTGTCGAAGCGGACGACGGTATGTCCTTTGGACGAAGCGCCTGCGATGAACTCGTCGGCCAGAAGAGCAGAGGTCCCCTGGCGATGGGGGCTTCCGGTAAGCATGACGATTTTCATGTATTTTCCTTGGTTGTCGGTGAGAAGCAGATCGGCGGCGGAGGCGACTTTCGCGGGCATCAGAGCGAGGGTCAGTGTACCGCCCAACAATTTCAACATAAAGCGTCTGGATCTGATGACGCCCGTCTTGTTTTCAGAGGACATCGGCGTGTTCTGAAGAGAATGAAGGATATTCATACAGAGTCACCTGCACGGCATCGGAATATATGTGTTGTTTCCGGATGTTTTCAGGGAAGCTTATTGTAGTCTTCATCGCTCACGGGTTCATGCCAGTCGCTCTTGGTGTTTTCGCCCGGCACTTCCACGGCGATATGTACAAACCAGCTGTCTTTTGCCGCGCCGTGCCAGTGCTTGACGCCCGCGGGAATGTGAACCACGTCGCCGGGATGCAGTTCGCGGGCTTCCTTGCCCCACTCCTGATACCAGCCGCGTCCGGCAGTGCAGAGCAGAATCTGTCCGCCGCCGCTGGTAGCCTGATGCGTATGCCAGTTGTTGCGGCATCCGGGTTCAAAGGTCACGTTGCCGATGGCGACGCCTTCCGTGGAAAGCATGTTCAGATAGCTGTTGCCGACAAAATAGCGGGCATAGGCAGTGTTGGCTCCACCGCGTTCGAATATGCCGGAAACGGCCGTTTCGGCGTTGTCTCCGGCGTCACCGAAGACCTTCTTCACTTCTTTGGTTACGGCTTCGGCGAGAACGGCGTGGTTTTCCGGCGTGAGATGAATTTGATCCGGGCCCTGTGCGAAGGGCACGACGGTGGCGGCGTCAAAGAAGTGTGCGCCCGCCGATTCCACCATGGGCTGAAGGATGCCGGGCAGTGCTTCGCTTTTGGCAAGGGATCCTTCAAAGAAATCGGCGTAGGGACTTGTGGTCAGGTTGAGCTTGGGAGGACAGACGACCAGCACCTGAGGAACCGGGAATTTCGTCCGTTGCTGCCATTCTCCCTTTTTGACGATGGAAACCAGTTCCGTCAGACTTGCCGCAATATCCGAGGCGCTCTGGTTGCGATCCTTGCGGAAGTCGTTCGTGCCCAGCATGATGATGACCATATCCAGAGGCATGTGGGATGAAAGCGCTGCCGGGAGATAGTCGGCCCCGTTCATGCCTGCTCCGGGAATGACGCCGGTGCCGGAGCGTTCCGGACTGTCGATGCGCGTAGTGCGGCCGGAAAGACCTTCCACCACCACATCATAACGGGAACCGAGCAGTGCGGCCATTCTGCCGGGCCAGGCCGTATCGAGGGGCAGACGACCGATGACGCCCTGGGCATCCTCAACATAGCCGAAGGTATTGGAGTCTCCGAAGACCATGATGCGTTTTTTGCCTTCCGCTGCTCCTGCTGCGGCGCTGAGTCCCACCAAGATCAGACAGCATAATGCGGTGATGAATATCGTCTTTTTCATGATTCCTCCTTTAGTCGTGAGCTTTATTCCTTATCTTTGGATATATTGACCGTATCGTGTTCCCAAAAGAGCATTTTTTATCAAAAAGTTGCCTTTTTTTGTCGTTGCCTTCTCACAAGCACAAAAGTGTGATAGAAAGAGCTTAATTCTCTCTCAAAAGAAAAACAGACGACAAGGAGATATCCTATGGACAGCGACAGACAGGAACGCATAGCGGGGATTAATCGAAAGCTGAGAGAGGTGATTCTGCGACACATGGAGGCGTCGGATGTGCGTCCGTCCGCAGTCAAAGGGTTGACACTGGTGCGCCGGGACGAGACCAGCAGTTCGGAACGCTGCTTTGAAAAACCTCTGGCTTCCGTTGTCGTTCAGGGAAGCAAGCAGTCCACCATCGGAATGCAGGAATATGTACTTCATGAAAATCAGTGTCTTGTTTCTGCGGTAGATATGCCGAGCATCTCCTACGCCGTTGATCCGAGTTCGGAAAAGCCGTTTCTTTCCTTGTTTTTTTATCTGGATAAAAAGATATTCACCGAGTTGATCTCGGAAATGGACCCGGAAGAGAGACCTGACTTTCAGACCGGGCGGGGAGTTTCCGTTGCCGATGCCGAACCGGAATTTTTGGAGACGCTGCTCAGGCTGGCAGAACTTCTGGACAAGCCGAAACAGATAGCCGTGCGTGCACCCATCATTATGCGGGAGCTACATTATCTCTTGCTTATCGGTCCGCAGGGAGGCACGTTGCAGGGCTTGTACACCAGCGGTTCGCAGGACAGTCAGATAGTGCAGGCCATTTCCATCATGAAGCAGAATATTGCCAATCCGTTGCGTATGGATGCTCTGGCAAAGCAGGTCAGCATGTCCATATCGAGTCTGCATCGTCATTTTAAAAGCATTACGGGTTTCAGCCCGTTGCAGTACCATAAGCAGCTGCGGCTATATGAAGCCCAGAGACTCATGCTTGTGGAGAACGAACGGGCTGCCAATGCCGCCCTTGCCGTGGGCTACGAGAGCGTGACGCAGTTCAACAGGGAATATAAGCGCATGTTCGGCGAACCGCCGCATCGCGACATAACGCTTCGTCGCAGTTTTGCGGGATAAAAGAGGACATATTCCGGAACAGAGCGAAATTTTTCGGATTGTTGTTCAGAGGAGTCGTCGTGAAAGACGGCTTCTCCGTTTTTATGATGCTCCTTTTCGAGTCGTAAGGGCTTTCGAGAAACAAGTGTGCCTCGTCGCACCGGATGGATGATGAGAAAAGACCTGCCTGAACGATGCTCAGACAGGTCTTTGCCGGGTTTGTGCGGATGGAGAGAAGGCTCCTCACGCGTTTTTTATGACGATGATTTTCTTCTATCCTGCAAGAAATCCCAGCTTGTGGAGCCAGGCGTCTACATCTGCCTGTGCGCGTCCGACTCTTGAGCCGCGGACTTCAAAACCTTCCAGCATTCGGGCATCGGGACAAAGCTGTTGCAGATCCCGTTCGCTGCGGCCGAAGCGGCTTCCCTCATGCGTGCAGAAGGGGACGATGGTTTTGCGGCCGAGAGGATGGCGTTCAAGCAGGGTGAAGAAAGGCATGGGCAGGGTTCCCCACCAGTTGGGATAGCCGATGAAGACTGTGTCGTATTTTTCGAGGTTCGGGATGCTGGTGCTGATGTCCGGTCTGGCATTCTGCCGCTGTTCCTGCTGCGCCTGATCTACTACGGCGTCATAGTCTGAAGGATAAGGATTGACGGTTTTAAGTTCCAGAATGTCCCCGCCGATTTTGCTGTGAATGTATTCGGCAAGAGTACGGGTATTGCCGGAGTGCGAGAAATACAGAATAAGCACGTTTTCTCCTTGTTTTTCTGCCGCCGAGGCGGATGATGTTTGAAGAAGCGAAGGAACGGCGCAAAGCGTCATCATTCCTGCGGATGCATATTTCAAGAAGTTGCGTCTGGAAAGAAGATTGAAGTGTTGAGTCGTTCGTTTCATAGCATATGCCTTTCCATTGTGAGTATGGGGTTATTGGGGGGATGTAGTCTGTTCGTCAATTTCCAGACGCACGGAAAAGTCTCCATGCATCCGGGCAAGGCTGTTCATGCCGGACTCTATTCGTCCCAGCGGCACAAGGTTTTCGGAATGTCTGAAGTCCTGGTAGAATACGGACAAATTGCCCCATGGCGCATAGTAGGCAAATGTTCCCACGGAAGGATCGCAGCTTGAAGGAGAACCTTCCGTATGCAGCTTTCTGGGGAGGTAGCCGATTTTTTCTATGCTGTTGTAGTCTTCAAACGTCACGGTCATGGGCAGCATGGAAAGCAGATCCCGCACCGCCGGATGATCGTCCAGCACGACGACGGCCTGCTCTCCGGCAAACAACATTTTTATTTTTTTCGCCTGCGTTTCTTCCGCCATGCAGATATCTGACAATCCGAAGCATAGCAGTGCGAAATTCAAGAGAATAATACTTTTTCTCATGGCAAGACCTGCATATTTTTCAAGTTCTTGTCAAAGCATGCCGCCGGCTTGCTGACGGCCTGCTCGACAAATTTCGGCACATCGTACGGATCGACATGCGTGGCACCTCGACAACAAAGAGTTTTTTGGACTCGTTAGCCCTGTTATAGGCATCTTCACTGAAATGTTTTTATCGGCGAGGCTGCCTACAATCAGAAGGACAGGACGAGGCTAGACGGTGTCGATGCATTGTTAGGCGTCGAACGCGACCGGCCTGTCCGGACGTTGAACGGCCGTTTTGTTGACGAACGTGGGGGGCGCAGCGTTCGGTTCTGTCATATTCTGGGGCCTCCTTCATGATGACGGCGTATGCTCGTCGATTTCTTCAGGGGAGTTGGGAACATAGCCGATGTACAAGCTCTTCGCCGTTCGCTTCCCTTGTTCTTTGTTCCGCTGCCGTTTTCAGGGATTTGACCATCTCGATGTTTTTTCCCCGTGGCGAAAAACCGTTTCTGACCCGGCCGCCTGTATTCCAGGAGCTGATTCCGGCGGCAGTCTTGATGCGGATGTCCGTTTTCCGGGGAGATGCTGCTCCTGCCCCGAACCGAACAACATATCAGTACTCACGCAGAATTCAAAATTTTTCGTGAGCCCTTCCTTTATACGTTGATAAGCTCATACTGGTCGCTTCCCATGCCGAGTTCCTTCATGTAGGAGAGCTGACGCAGGCCGGAGCGGGACTCGATGCGTTCCACCATAGGGGCGCGCACCTCTTCGGGAAGGGCGTAAATCATGTCCACGGACGCCTTGTCGACGGCGAGGAGATCCGTAGAGGCAAGAATGCCGAGATCAGGTAGACGTACCGGTGCTGCGCTTACGCCTTCGCAGTCGCAGCTGACGGACATATTTCTGAGTACGTTGACGTAGGTGATGCGGCTGCCGAAATGGTCGGCAATGGCCTTGCCGCCTTCTACCATGCGTTCCATGAACCGGGGGCCCCCGGCCCACGTTTGATTTCCGTCGCTGTGAATCTGCAGTTTCCCCAGTTTCCCGGATGCGCAGCCGATGGAAATATTCTTGAGTGAGCCGCCGAAGCCGCCCATGGCGTGTCCCTTGAAGTGGGTGAGCACGACCATGGAGTCGTAGTTCAGAAGATGGCTCCCCACGGCCACTTCTTTGAGCCATTTGCCGCCCCGGATGGGAAGCGGGGTATCGCCGTCTTCATCCATGATGTCCACGGCGGTGAACTCGGTCCATCCGTTTCTCTCCAGCGTTCTGCGGTGCCCTTCCGTGGTCTGGCGCGGACTTGCGTACAGGACGTTGCATTCCACGACGGTGGTGCGGGGGATCTCGGAGAGAAAGGCCTTTACCCATTCCCGGGGCAGAATGTTCGGGCCGTCCGGTTCGCCGGTATGCAGTTTGACGGCAATATTGCCGGTAATGTTTTGATTGACCATGCGATAGAGCCTGAGCAGGCTTTCCGCGCTGAGGTCTTTGGTAAAATAAACTTTGGCCCGTTCAGAAGCCCCGGCAGCAACGGGAGATAGTCCGGCGGCCACAGCTCCGGCAGCCAGAAGACTTCCTTTGACGAAGTTTCGGCGTGAAATAGTCATGGCAATCCTCCTGAAATGTTATGTGGAAATGGATGAATCACCATTGTTCTGGCAGATTATCCTTTCATTCCTATTCTATTCAGCCATGTATCCATATCTTCCGAGAGTGAGGAACCTCCGCTGTAACGAACAGAAAGAGCTTCCAGAATTTTGGAGGACGGACACAGCTTGGCAATATCCGTGACGCTTTGTCCCAGGCGACCGCCGCCATGACTTGCAAAGGGGACGATGGTTTTGCCGGAAAGGTCGTACTGTTCCAAAAATGAGGCTATGGGCATGGGAATGGTGGCCCACCAGTTGGGATAACCCAGGAAAATCGTGTTGTAGCGCGACATATCGGCTATACGGGTCTTCAGTTCCGGCCTTGCGGCCCGTTCCTGATCGCGTTTGGCCTGCTCAAGACATGTGTTGTAGTCCTCTGAATACGGCGTAACCAGCTCGATTTCCGTGAGGTCTCCACCGATTTTCTGGTGGAGCAATCGTGCGATGCCGCGGGTATTGCCCGACCATGAAAAGTACACAATCAGAGTGTCGGCCGGAGCGGCATGGGCCGGACGGGAAATGCCGTTGATGGCGAGAGCTCCGAGTGTCATGGTGGATATGGCTAAAAAACGACGACGGGAAAAAGAGATAAGCATCGTATTCTCCTGAAATGTTCTGTTGTCTTATAGAAGCTGCGGATCATGTTGTGCGGAGTCTGTTCGATATCAGTCCGTGTTTCGTGCAAGCCGGAATCCGAGATTGAACGTTCTGTTTTCCGGCGGATACGCTGCTCTGTAGGCAGAGCGAAGATGACGCCCAAAATCATTCCAGCCTCCGCCTCTGTTGACCCGATAGGTTCCGGAATCGGCTCCGGCAGGATTGACGACGCTCTCGTCGCCGTATGCGCCGTACCAGTCCCAGCACCATTCCCAGACGTTGCCGTGCATGTCGTACAGCCCCCAGGCATTGGGAGCGAAACTGCCTGCGGGCATGGTACGATTGCGGTACTGCCCGCTGGGAAATCCGTCATAAGGATAGGTTCCGTAGTAATTGGCCTGTTCGACGGTAGCGTTCTCCCCCGTGGAAAAGGGCGTCGTTGTTCCGGCACGGCAGGCGTATTCCCATTCTGCTTCCGTCGGGAGCCGGTAGCCGTTTGCGCTGCGGTTCCACGTCACGGTTCTGGTATCCCCATTGCCGGTTATGATATAGGCGGGCGTCAGATTTTCCGCTGTACTTCTGGCGTTGCAATACGTTATGGCGTCGTACCAGCTGACATTTTCCACAGGCAGATCATCCCCTTGGAACTGACTGGGATTATTTTTCATGAGTTCCCCGTACTCCTTCTGAGTCACTTCGCGGCTTCCCATATAAAAGGAAGAAAGCGTGACATGATGGAGTACCTCATCTTTTTCCCGGCGATTTTCCGAGGTCGGACTTCCCATTTCGAAGTCTCCGCCCTGAATGAGAACAAACTCATCCGCAGCCTGGGCTTGAGCGACCGATAATATGACGGCCAGACAAAGGGCTGTGATGGAGAAAAATTTCATACGTTACTCCTTGTTTTACAGACACTATGCTTGAAACTGCAGCTGTTTCTTGTTGAAATATTGGAGACGGAAAACAGGCAGTTCCATCTGTGCGCCGAAGAGAAAAATACACTGACCGTCCAGGCGCAGAGGAAAAAAACGGCACTGTAATCCAGAAGAAATAGCGCGGTATTCTCACTCCACAGCATGAAGGCACTGCGCATGGTCAAGGGGTACATCAGTTCTCTTTGCATAAAGGCGTGTATGCCGTAGGCGGCAAAAATGACGCCAAAGCAGGAGAATGCGAGTCTGGAGCCACGGGGACGAGTGCAGGAAAAGAGCCTTTCGAGTGAAGTGCAGAATTTTTTGGCATATAAGCCGAAATGAACGGCTGCGAGAATGAAGCACCAGTGTGCGCAGAATACATGGAAGGTTCTGATGTAAAGCTCACCTTTAAATCCCGCAAAAGCAAAAATCGTTCGGGAAATAGGAACAGCGCTTGCCAGCGTGCCTGTCATGGAAAGGAGAAGAAGAACATTCAGAACGAGTCGGACGACGCGTATGAAGTTGTACCTGCCTTTACTCAGGCTTTTGTACCACATCCTGTTCAGCCAGGTGTGCAGCAGGAAGACTCCGCACAGAGCCATTCC
The DNA here is from genome assembly GCA_944323575.1 of uncultured Mailhella sp. GTDB lineage: Bacteria > Desulfobacterota > Desulfovibrionia > Desulfovibrionales > Desulfovibrionaceae > Mailhella. The sequence goes on from CALUTB010000033.1 coordinate 19,385, forward strand.
CAGCCACTCGTGAGCGACACTGCCCGTATGAGGTGCGGCCATGAGTAAAAGAAAAAGGAGAAACAGGAGTATGTCTGTGAAGACTTTTGCGGGCATATTCATCGTTAAACTCCAAGGAAATGGTAGAGACGAAGAATGCTGTACTTTGAGCTTGAAGCCGAGGATGGTCATGAAGGACTTTTTCCTGATATGGAAAATAGATGAATCGAGTATCAGAATGAAGATACATTCTTGGCAAAACATTGCCCAATTCTGTCTTTATTGATCAAGCTAAAATGAACACCCTAAGGAATTATTTAATACAACAGGACATTCTGCTCTATGAACAGAATGTCCTGTTGTATTTGTTCCGATAGATGACTGTAGTTTATTATGTTGTGTTCGTATTATGGGGCAATGATGACAGGATAGGTGTCTGTTGTGACGATCTGCGGATCGTCCCCTCCCCGTATGCCGGTATTAAGACTGCTGATCCTGTCCATATCTTCATGAGACAGTTCAAAGTCGAATATGTCGATATTCTCTGCGATTCTTTTCGGATGGACTGATTTGGGAATAGCCGAGTGGCCTTGCTGTATATGCCATCGCAGCACTATCTGTCCCGGAGTTTTTCCCGTTCGCTTAGCAATGGAAGCAATGACCGGGTGGTCAAGAACATGACGAGCCTTGTCAGGTGCTGCGTCATAGATGTTCACGCCTCCCAAGGGAGACCATGCCTGTGTAACGATGCCAAGCCGTTTGTGAGTCTGGATAAGCTCCTCCTGAGTAAAAAACGGGTGCAGTTCTATCTGATTCACGACAGGAACAATATCAGTTTCTGCGATAAGCTGTTTCAGATTGGCCGCATTATGATTGCAGACGCCGATTGCTCGGACGCGGCCGTCGCGCAGATTCTGTTCCAATGCCCTGTATGCGTCGATGGTTTTGGAAAAGTCGGAAGGGAGCGGCCAATGCAGAAGATACATGTCCACATAGTCGAGGCCCAGCTTGGCGAGGCTCCTGTCGAAAGCTCTCAAGGCGGATTTATAGCCGTAGTCCGTAGGCCACAGCTTGCTGGTGATAAAAAGATCTGGACGAGGCACTCCACTGCTGGCAATGGCTTCTCCAACGCCTTTTTCATTATTGTAGGCGGCGGCCGTATCTATAAGTCGGTATCCAGTTTCAAGAGCAGAGAGAACAATATCGGCAGTTTGTTCTGGAGGAATGCGGTAAACGCCGAAACCGAGAGCAGGCATCATGACGCCGTTGTTCAGTGAAATGGCCGTTTTTTTTCTTGATGTGTTGTCCATGGGGAATCCATTCAAGTCTGGGAGAAAATTCGATTGATTCTGGATGGGCCTCTGCACGTGTTATGCTATCCCGCTTGATGCGTAGGATAAACAGGAGAAAGGGAATGAGTCTTGAGCAAAAAAGCTGTATGTTTCGCTATGAGGCTGGAGACTGATTTCAAATGTAGTATAGAGAGACCATCAGAAGGAGAAAAGCGACAAATCTCTCAAATTATTGCCTGATGTTGTCAGAAATTGCTGTACAGGCAATTTCTGCATATGTGATTTAATATATATTTTCGGTAGTTTTTTTGAATAAGGATAGAGGGATGGAATTCTCTATTGTTTAAATAATGCTCATAATTTTTAAAAGATTCAAAAAATTTTTCTGGACGGCTTCGGGCACAGTCGTTTTTTCCGTACACAGACTCGGATGGTATAGGAGAAATGACTTTTTTGCAGGCTGTCCTCTCTGCTTCATTTGAAGCAGATCAGAATGAAGAGGATGCATACAACAAGGGCAGCAGTGTACAATATCGACCTTCGGGCCATGGATGGAGCCAACTGAGGACAGATTGCGGTGGCAATTTTTCAGGAAGTTTTCCTTTCTGGAATTTCTTAATAAGGAGTTTCGCATGGACAGACGAAAATTTCTCACCCGATCCAGCGTACTCGCGTTTGGCGCAATCTTGTCTGACAGCATCACGGCCTGTGCCGACCAGACGGCAGTCTCTTTATCGATGGCACCGGCATCCACAGCAACAACCAATGGAGAAAAAGCATGAAACACAAGGTAATAGTCTCGGTATTAGACAAGAAGCTCTATCCCGAACTGCAGAAGCAGTACTGTGCGGATCCCGATGTCGACCCATGTCCCTGTTACAACGTGGGTGACACCTTTGTCTTTGAGCGCGACAACGGTAGGGACGCATTTTGGCACATGGGGATTAACACCCTCACCAAAACCACGGCCGATCCAAAGACCGTGGCCGGCGGTCCGAACATCCCTTTCTGCTCGGAAGCCTGGGATGCCATCTCCCGCTACATATATACCGGTTTACAAGGCGGCTCCATCATGCGCGGCTGGATGCAGAAGGAAAACGAAATGATCACCTGCTGCAACGACGGAACCAGGCCCGTAATCTTCAAGATCGAGCGCGTGGACTACGAGTAGCCTGGAAACAGGCACTGGGGTGGAATCACGATTCTGCAGGGTGGGGCGCGAGTTAGTCAACTTTTGACTCGTCTGTGCACAGACCTGCCAGGGCCGGCAGATCGCAGACCGTGAGTCTGCCGCGTCTGGTCGCCAGAATGCCTTGGCCGCGCAGCCAGGTCAGTTCCCTGGTGATCTGAACCCGGCTCATGCCGAGGATGTCGGCAATGTCTTCCTGTGTCATCTCGATGACCAGACCGGTATTGGCGGGCTGATTCATGGTAAGCAGGTAGAGTAGGTTGCATAACTTCACTCTGGAGGTATTAAAGTCTTGGTGTATGGTCTCGAAGAGCATGCGGTTCATGCATGTGGCGTAGTGGTTCACCACGGCCAAGGCGAGAGCGCTGTTGGCGGCAAACATTCTGCCAAACTGCGCGATTCCGAACTCCAGCACCCGTACACTGCACAGGGCTTCCACAACAAGGGCCAGTTCGATCTTGAAGTCGTTGGTGTGATAGCCAGGCAACATGGTTCCTGGCCCGTGGAAGCTGACTATCTTGCGCCGCCCGGACTCGTGGCTGGCAAAGAACACGGCTGCCCCTTGAACGTAGTACTGGACACACTCGTAGGGCTGGCCGGGCTTCCACAGGTACTCTCCTTTGCGAAAGACCTTTTCCACATGTGGCTGTGAGCGTAAATATGTGTCAAAAGCGGAAAATTCACCGGAAAAATAGAACCGTGGCATCAACATACACCATTACCTCGACAGCGGATGAAAAACGCGGACCACAGGGAGAACGGTGCCGTATAGCCATTGTATACCCGTTCGCGATAAATTTGTGAAGTCTGCGGTTTCCCTGAGTGTTGAGCGGCTGGCGCAGGTTTGCCATACGACTTTCCTTGCCTTCGCCTTTTCCTCATTGAGCAGATCGCACAGGGTATCCCTGAGCTGAATCATGGAAGACATGCGCAGACGAGCGTTTCATTTTTTATGGTGGCGGATCCATAACCTCCGTCGCCGAAGTCCGGAAGTCCTGAAGACGATTTGTCTGCTTTGAGGTTCCAGAGTGCCCATTTTGAGGGACTGGAAGTAGTCGAAAGTCAGGAAGGCATGCTTTCGGCTTCACGGTCTTAGGCAGGGGGTAAAGGGCTGAACTGCACGGCGGGCAGAGCGTTCAGCCGCCTGGCTATTTCTTCGCCGAGGTTTGTCTGGGAGACGCATCGGACACGCTGTTCAGTCTGTCCTCGAACATACCCTCGGAATACGCCATCCTTCTGAGGATCTGTTCGATATGGCTGACCATAATGTCGAACAGCGACAAAGCTGGCGGGAATCACTGGTCTGCTTGTGTTGTCTGACGATTCTGTCCTTTTTTCTTACATTGAACTTTCTGCGAACGGCAGGGGGCAGCGTGATCTGACGGCGCGAATTGGCTTTGGCAAGTTTCATGAGTTCTCTCTGAAACCTTCCTTATAAAATTAGTGTATTGGCCCCTTGACTTTGCCGGGGGGACTAGGTTCAGGACTCATTAAATATAAAAGATGACAATGGCAGCGAGACAAATGGCCGAAAAGAACGTGTGGGCACAA
>CALUTB010000034.1 GCA_944323575.1 uncultured Mailhella sp.
AAGGGATTCCGGGCCGTGATTCTGGCTCCGGGAGCCAGTCTCGGACGCCGTCTTCCCGGATGCGGGAACCTGCCCGACGTGCACAGCGCCCTGTCCTTCCTTGCGGCGGCACGAAGCGATGCGCCCGTTCCGGTCCGGGGGAAAAAGGTGGTTGTCATCGGCGGCGGCAGCGTGGCCGTGGACGCCGTGCTCACCGCCCGGAGAAACGGTGCGGAGCAGGCGCATCTTGTCTGCCTTGAAAGCCGGGAGACCATGCCCGCCCTGCCTCAGGATCTTGCCGATGCCGAACGTCACGGCATCGTCATCCATAACGGCTGGGGACTTGATTCGATAGATGAGCGGGACGGACATCTGCACCTCCGCTTCAAATCCTGCGTCAGCGTCTTTGACGAACAGGGGCGTTTCGCTCCGGCATTCAACCCGGAGACGACCTGTGAACTGGACGCGGATCTCGTCGTCGCCGCCATCGGTCAGGCCGTGGATGCAGGGGACTTTTCCGAGCAGCTTACCCTGACGGAACGGGGCTGCATTGCGGCAGACGGCGACACCTTTGCCACCTCCATGGAACACGTTTTTGCGGCGGGGGACGCCGTGAGCGGTCCGGCCACCGTGGTCAGGGCCATACGGGCGGGACGCGAAGCGGCCATCTCCGTCCGGCATGATCTGCTCGGCATGCACCTTACGCTGAACAGAAAAGTGCAGCGTCCTTCTGCCGGGGAAATGGATCTGGACGGTCTGGAAAAGTGCCCGCGCGTGGAAAGACGCATCCTGCCGACGGATGCTCCCACCCTGGAAGAGCCGCTGGATATGGAGCAGGCCATGACCGAAGTACAGCGCTGTCTAACCTGCGGCAGCAGGGCCCGCATAGCCTACGGCGATGAATGCATGACCTGCTTCTTCTGTGAGTTGCGCTGTCCCGCCGGCGCCATTGACGTACACCCCTACAAGGAAGTGCTGCCTCGCACGCTGGAAATGATGGGAGGTTCCGACTGATGCAAGCGATAACGTTCAAGACAGATGTGCTTATCATAGGCGGAGGCTTCGCCGGACTCTGGGCCGCCAGACAGGCCAGCACCCATGTGAAGGACGTGCTCATTGTGGATAAGGGTCCCCGTGACTGGGCGGGACTCGGCGGCATGAGCGGCGGCGACATGATTACTCTGCACGAGGATCAGGACATACACGAATGGCTGGACGAAGTGGTGTTCTTCAACGACGGGCTGTGCGACCAGCTCATGATGCTCGACACTCTTCGGGACTCCCTGCCCCGCTTCCATGACTACGAAGCCATGGGACACACCTTCAGCCGCGACAGCCGGGGCAGGTATGTGCGCATTCCCCAGCGCGGACTCGCTCATGTGAGTCTGACCACCTCCTCCCCCACGGGCAAGGGCGGCATCAACATGCGCGCGGCGCTGCTCCGCTCTCTGGAAGGATGTTCCGTCAGGCGCATGGGCAACATCATGATTACTGCCATTACCCGCAACGGCAACCGCGTCTCCGGCGCCGTGGGCTTCTTCAACCGCAGCGGCGAGCCTGTGTTCATCAGTGCAAAAGCCGTCCTCATCACGACCGGCACCGGAGGCTGGAAGGCCTCCTACCTGCAGAACTCCATGGCCAGCGGCTGCGTGGAACTCGCTCTGGAGGCCGGAGCTCGCCTGCGGAACTTTGAATTCATCGACAACTGGAATGTGCCCAAGCTGTTCGCCTGGGAAGGACAGACCGTTCTGCTTCCTCTCGGAGGCCGGTTCATCAACAACCGGAACGAAGAGTTCATGGCCGAACGTTATTCCCCGGTGCTGGGCTCAAAAACGGATACCCAGTACAACATCCGCGGCATGGTGCTGGAAGTGAAGGCCGGACGCGGCCCCATCGTCTTCGACACCAGCCGCATTCCGGCGGAGTGCATGGAAGAAGTCACGCCGGCGGCAGGCTGGATGAAGCTGAATAATGAAAAGCTGAAAAAGCTGGGCGTCGATTTCTTCAAGGACAAGATTGAATGGATGCCGCAACCCATCGCTTCCGAAGGCGGCATCGCCACGGAGCTTGACGGCTCCACGGAGGTGGAGGGCCTTTTTGCCGCCGGCACCGCACAAAGCCTGCCTACCGGCGTGTACTTCGGCGGCCTCAGCATCTGTCACTGCGCCACCTCCGGCCACAAGACGGGCGATGCCATAGGACGCTACGCCGCAAACTGCGAGACCCCGTTCTTCGACAAGGAACAGGCGCAGATGCTGCTGCAAAGAGAACTCTGCCGCCTGGGACGCACAGGCATTGCCCCCAAGGACATTGTCCGCGTCACACAGGAGCTGATGGCCCCTGTGGACGTGTGCATCATGAAAAGCGCCGGCGGTCTTCAGCGCGCGCTCCAGCGTCTTGAGGAAGTCAAGCATGAGGCCCTCCCGCGGATGGGCGCCGAAGACCCCCATTATCTGTGCAAGATGGTGGAAGCCAGAGGCATGCTCATGCTTACGGAAGCCTATCTGCGCGCGTCTCTGGAACGGACCGAATCGCGCGCCGGACACTTCAGAGCCGACTATCCCCAGCGCGATGAAACGTCTCCTCTCTACTGGGTGGAAATCCGCCGCAACCACGGAGAAATGGAACTCGTCAGAGTGCCTCTGCCGCTGGATTCCTACCCCGTCAAACCCTACCGCTACTATATGGATCAGTTCACCTTCCCGATCGAGGAAGTGCGGAAATTCCTTCATTGACACGCAGCGGACGCCTTCCAAGACGCTCTTTCCCCGTTTGTCTGAAAACGGGGAAAGAGAAAGCACTGTTCAAGGATGAATCATGATTTCAAGCATCAACGAAGAAGCATGTATAGGATGCGGCGCATGCGTGAAAACATGCGCGCTCGACGTATTCAGGCTGGATACTCACAGCGACAAAACGGCTCCCTGCATGGCCGCGTGTCCCGCAAGAAACGATTTCAGGGAAATCAACGCCCTGCTGCAGCAAAGCCGGCTTGACGAGGCCCTGGACTGCCTGAAGCGGACCATGCCCTTTCCGGCCTTGGCGGGAGAGGTGTGTTCCCACCCCTGCGAGAAGCCCTGCTCCCGGCACAGGCTGGACAGCTCCGTCAACATCCGCGGCATTGAAGCCTTTCTCGGCAAAAGGGACGTGGCGCGTTCTCTCCGGCCCGTGCCCCGCCGTCATGTCTTCAAGGTGGCCGTCATAGGTGCGGGAGCCGCCGGTCTGTCGGCCGCCTGGTATCTCACCGAGGCAGGTTATCCCGTCACCATATTCGAAGCCGAGGCTCAAGCCGGCGGACGCATGAGATACGGTGCGCCGGAAGAAAGAGCGGACCCTGCCGTTCTCGACGCCTATGCCTCGCAGCTTCAGAGCATGGGTGCCCAGTTCCGTTACTCCTGCCCTCTTCAGCCTTGGCGGGAACACTGGCTGGAAGAACTGGAAGACCTCGGCTTCCGGGCCGTGGTGCTTGCGGTGGGCGATGTGCGCGGCAAAAAGCCGCCGCACGGCCTCGCCTGTACCGCATCCGGCTCCGTCCGCGTGCATCCGCTCACCTGCCAGACATCCGTGCGCACCGTCTTTGCCGCGGGACACGCCGCCTCCGACACAAGCTCACCGGTGCAGGCCATGGCCGCGGGCAGAAAGGCCGCTCTGGCCATCGGCAACATTCTTCAGGGCGCCAACCCCGACATGGGCATGAATGTCCGTCTGCACGCTGTGGAGCAGAAAGACATTTCTTCCCTTGAAAAGCTGGAACGCAGGGAAGGCGGTGAAAAAGGCGTCCTTCCGCTGGAAGACGCCCTTGAGGAGGCAGTCCGCTGCCTGACCTGCGGCAGCAAAGCCCGCATTGCCTATCCCGACGACTGCATGACCTGCTTCGCCTGTGAAGTACGCTGTCCGGCAGGCGCCATTGATGTCGACCCCTTCAAGGAATTCCATCCCCGTCATCTGGACAGGCGCTTTATCGGAGGAGCAAAATGAACGACAATCCCATCGTTCTCAGTACGGATGTCCTGATTATCGGCGGAGGTTCCGCAGGCATGTGGACTGCCATGACGGCCCGCCGACATGTCGATGATGTGCTCATCGTCGATAAAGGCCCCCTCGACTGGGGAGGCCTGTGCAGCATGAGCGACGGCAATTTCATCGTTCCCCACGAAGGGGAAAACCTGATGGAATGGCTGGAGGACATCGTTTACTACTATGACGGTCTGTGCGACCAGAAGGAAACCCTGGCCACCCTTGCCAAGGCCCGCGACCGCTTCCGCGACTATGAAGCCATGGGCCACACCTTCGCGCGCAATCCCGACGGAAGCTATCATACTGCGCCGCAAAGGGGCCTTCCCCACATCAAGGCCACCACGTCCGCACCTCTCGGAAAAGGCGGCCAAAACATGCGCAAGGAGCTTCTGACCGCGCTCAAGGCGCTCAACGTGCGTCGCATGGGCAACGTGATGATAACCAGAATCATCAAGGACGGCGACGCTGTTTCCGGAGCCGTGGGATTCTTCACCCGCAGCGGCCTGCCTCTTCTCATCCGCGCCCGGGCTGTCGTTCTGGCCACAGGCATCGGAGGCTGGAAGACCTCCTACCACCAGAATTCCATTTCCAGCGGCTGCGTGGAGCTGGCACTCACCGCGGGAGCCAGACTGCGCTCCATGGAGTTCGCCGGCATATGGAACACCCCTGAGCTTTTCGCATGGACGGGTCAGAGCGTCCTTCTTCCCCTGGGGGCACGGTTTCTCAACTCCGCCGGGGAAGATTTCATGCTGAACCGTTACTCCCCCATCATCGGCTCCAAGACCGACACGCTCTACAACGTGCGTGCCATGGTGCTGGAGACCCGGGCAGGACGAGGACCCATCACCTTCGACGTCAGCCGCATTCCTCCCGAAGGGATTGCCGGCCGGCGTCCGGAAGCTGGATGGGTGAAGCTCAACGACACCAAGCTCAAAGCCCACGGCATCGACTTCTTCACCGATACCCAGGTCTGGATTCCGCAAATTCAGACCAGTCAGGGCGGCGTACAGACCGACAGCGAAGGTGCCACCTGCGTGCCCGGCCTCTACGCAGTGGGAACGGCGCAAAGCCACCTTGTAGGAGTGTACTTCGGCGGGTTCAGTCTGTGTCAGGCGGCGACCAGCGGCCACGACACGGGACTTGCCGCCGGTGCGTACGCCGCCTCCAAGCCCCTGCCTTCCTTCGACCTTGCCTTTGCCGAACACTGCCTGGATCAGGAACTCGCCCATCTGGGCAAAACGGGCATCATGCCCAAGGATATGGACATATCCGTGCTTGAGGTGGTGACGGCCTCGGATGTCAGCATCATCAAATCCGCCGTCGCGCTGAACAGGGCACTCTCGCAGATTACGGACATCAGGGCCGACCTCATTCCGGCCATGGCCGCGCCCGACGCCCACTATCTCGGCAAGATGATAGAAGCCAGAGGCATGGCCACGCTCACCGAGGCGTTCATCCGCGCCTCCCTGACCAGAACGGAAAGCCGGGCCGGTCACTTCCGCGAAGATTATCCCGACCGCGATGAAAGCACGCCTCCTTACTGGGTGGTTCTCAGCATGGAGGACGGAAAGATGAAAACGCACAAGGAATATCTTCCCATGGAGGAATATCCCATCAAGCCCAGCCGCTTTTATATGGATCAGTTCAACTGGGCATAAGTTCGCCAGAAGACCCATGCCGGTGTTGCAGAGGCCGGCATGGGGCTTCTGACGCAAACATCGTCATCCCGGTTACGACGCAACTCGACGACAATCCTTCTTCCTCTGCCGCCGCTGCGTCGTGTTCCGCTCCTGAACTTCTTCGACGCTCAAAAATCCCCCTGTCCCGGAGGTCAATATGTTTGCAAAAATACAGGATATGAAGAACTCCCCCCTGTTCGGATGGATAGCCAGCCTGGTGATAGCGCTGGCCATAACGTTTGTTTTCTACGACCCCGCCGCCCCGAAGGCCAATCTCTACTGGTTCAGCACGGTCATGGGCATCTGCATGTTCGCCTTTGACGTCATTCCCACCTTTGCCACGGCCATTCTGCTGCTCATGTTCTACATCATTACGGGAATCTCCAGCCCCGGCATGGCCCTTGTCGGCTGGACAAAGCCCATTCCCTGGATGTGCATGTGCGGTATGCTCATCGGCATACTCATGGACAAGTGCAACATCTCCAGCAGAATAGCCCTGCTGACCATATCCAAAATAGGCAGAACCCCCATACGCCTGTACATAGCTTTCTATATCGCAGGCATGATACTGGGCGCCATCATTCCCGATACCCTGACGGTCGTCATCATATTCATGACCATCGCCTCCACAATCTGCAAAAAGCTGGAGCTTCCGCCGATATCCAGAGCCTCGAGCACCATCATTCTCGGAGCCTTCATCGGCGCACAGGTTGCCTGCGCCACCTATCTGCCGGACAACGTGGGCATCATCGCCATGGAAATGGTGAAGGAAATCGGCATCACCAACTCCTGGCTCCAGTACTTCTGGGAAAACATCCCCTTCTCCGTCATGCACGCGTTCATCGCCTTCACCATCCTGCATTTCTTCGGCAGCAAACAACTTGCCGAGCACATCAACAAGGCCAGAGTCTATGCCGAACAGGAGCTTGACGCCCTCGGCCCGGTGAGCAACGGCGAATAAAACGCTGGCGCTGGCCGTCATGGCCCTCATCGCCTTCATGACGGAACCCTTCCACAAGATTCCCGGTTATTATGCTTTCTGCTCCGTGGTTCTGCTCGGCTTCACTCCATGCTTCGGCCTGCTGGATAAGAGCGACCTCAAAAAGATAGACTTCCCCATCCTGTTCTTCATCTCCGCATGCATGGCCATCGGCATCGTGGCCATGGAACTCGACATTCCCGAAAATGTCGTTGCCGGCATCATGCCCTTCATGCAGTCCGTCGAAAACTCCTCCATCATAGCCATAGCCAGCTACTGGTTCGGTTTCGTCGTCAATATGCTGCTCACTCCCGTTGCAGCGGCCACCACGCTCAGCATTCCCATTGCGGAAATAGCCACCCATCTCGGCGAACCCGTCAAGCCCGTTCTCTACAGCTTCCTGTACGGACTCAACCAGTTCGTGCTGCCCTATGAACTCGGTCAGGCGCTGGTCATGTTCGCCACCGGCTATGTGCACATCAAGCACATCATCGTCGTCATGGGCCTGAGAACCATCTTCGTCACGGTTGCCATCGGCATCATGAGCGCCTTCGTGTGGCCTCTCATGGGCATCTAGCAGTTTTTCGTCATAACGCTGCAGTTCGGAATCAGACTTCTTCTCTTTCCGGACTGCAGTTTCACGGCATGCATCCGCAACGCTTCGAGGAGGTTTTCATGGTACTGCTCAAAAGCAACGGCATCAAATGGTCGGTCAGTCTACTATGTGCCGTAGTCGCAACCTATCTGCTGCAATCGGACTCGTCTTCCCACATTAATTTTTACTGGTTCGGCACCATCTTCGCCATAGGCATATTTGCCTTTGACCTTCTGCCCACCTTCGTCACGGCCTTTCTTCTGGTGATTTTCTATATTCTCACGGGCGTCTCATCGCCGGAGACGGTATTTTCCGGCTTTCTCTCGCCCATTCCCTGGCTGTGCCTGAGCGGCATGCTCATCGGCGTGCTCATGGAAAAAAACGGCCTTGCCTCACGCATCGCCCTTTTTATCGTCAGCAAAATAGGCTCCACCCCCATCCGTCTTTATCTGGCCTTTCTCACGGCAGGATATCTCGTCAGCGCCATCATTCCCGATACCATCACCGTAACCATCATCTTCATGGCCATAGCCTCCGGCATGTGCCACAGCCTGAACCTGCCTCAAAGCTCCCGCGCCGCCTCAACCCTCATTCTGGCGGCGTTTTTCGGCTCCAACATCTCCAGTGCCTCCTTCCTGCCCAACAATATCGGTCTGCCCGGTCTCATCATGGTCAAGGACATGGGCGTGACCTTCAGCTGGATAGGCTTCCTGGTGGAGAACCTTCCCTATGAACTTCTCAATGCGCTGGTATCCTTCACCATACTGCATTTCTTCGGCAGCAGGGAACTCGGCCGCTACATCACGGCCTTCCGAAGCAGCGCAACCCGCGAACTTGAAGCTCTCGGCAGCATGGGCATCCGTGAAAAGAAAACGCTTCTGCTGGCACTTCTGGCTCTTCTGGCCTTTACCACCGAAAGTCTGCACACGCTCCCCGGCTACTACGCGTTCTGCGCCGTCGTATTGCTCGGCTTCACGCCTGTTTTCAATCTCCTCTCCACGGACGACCTGAAAGAAGTTCAGTTCCCCATTCTGCTCTTCATCGTCGGCTGCATGGCCATCGGCACCGTGGCCGGAGAACTCGGTCTGCCGGCATGGCTCGCTCAGAACCTTCAGCCGATCCTGGAACAGTTCAAGTCCGGTCCGCTGGTCTCGCTTTTCGCCTACTGGACCGGCATCCTCACCAACATGATACTCACGCCCATAGCGGCGGCCACATCCTTAAGTGTGCCCATGGGAGAAATAGCCAGCTCCCTCGACCTCTCCATCAAGCCTGTGCTTTACAGCTTCCTCTACGGACTCGACCAGTTCATCCTTCCCTATGAACTTACTCCGGCGCTCATCATGTTCGCCACCGGCTACGTCCGCATCAAGGACCTTCTCGTCGTCATGCCTCTGCGCATGCTCGGCACCAGTGTCGCGGTCGTTCTTGTGGCCGCCTTCTGCTGGCCCGCTCTCGGCATATAGTCATCCCTCCGGACGGCAGCGTTCTGCTTCGCCGTCCGGAGCACCGGCCACTTCCGCATCCGTCTCTTCCGAACAACGCGCTTCAAAGCAGCGCTCTCCCCGCACAGACCCGTCCGGCAAAAACGACCGCAATGCTTGTGCAGCAAAGGTTCCTTATGACCCGAAACCGTCTTTACGCCTTTCTCTGTCTGATATTTCTCATCATAGGCGGGGGCATGGTAGCCACCAAATACGCTCTTGCCTCCTTTTCCGCCCCCCAGATAGTGTTCCTGCGACTTCTCTTTCCCGCCTTCATCTACGGCATTCTATACCGACGCTGGCTTCCCCTGCCCTACTGCCGGGGAGACTGGAAAGTCCTTGCGCTCATAGTGCTGTGCGAGCCGTGTCTGTTCTTCATCTGCGAAACGCTGGGCATGATGTACACCACGGCCTCACAGGGCGGCGTCATTGCAGCCTGCCTGCCCATTCTGATGGGGCTTGCCGGATGGATATTTTTGAAGGAACGTCCCAGTACGCCTCTCGTCATCGGCATTCTTCTGGCCGTCATCGGGGTCGCCGGCGCGTCCTGGTTCAGCGAGGCAAGCGAATCCGCTCCCAATCCCCTGCTCGGCAATCTTTTCATGTTCTGCTCGATTCTGGCCAGCAGCCTCTATGCCGTCCTCACAAGACGCATCACGCAGCGCTACAGTGTCTTTTCCATAGCGGCCATCCAGTCCATAGGCGGCGCGCTCTTCTTTCTGCCTCTGGCCCTTTTCTCTCCTGCTCCGCATGCCGTCCACGCTTCTTCCCTTATGGGCATTGCGTATCTCGGCGTCATGGTGGGACTAGTCGCCTACTGCGGCTTCAACTACGCGCTTCAGCAGCTCACCGCCGGAGAAGTCGGTCTGTTTTCAAGCCTGGTTCCCCTGTCAACCTGCCTCTTTGCCTTCCTGCTTCTGGGAGAAGCGCTCTCCCTGTGTCAGAACCTCTTCATGGCGGTCACCCTCGCAGGCGTCATCATTGCAGCGCTTCCGGGGCGAAAACGAGCATCAGGGGACGATTCCCCATCAGGCTCCGTCTGAAGCAAAAGTCATGTTCTCCTGTTTCCGCATGGCGCATTCTCTCACAGACCGCACAACCTACGACCCGCCGGTTTCGTTCATATCCGGAGCCGAAACAGCATACGACAGGGGCAGATTCCGATACGAAATGTCCCGTATTCCCTTCATCAGGAGGTCAGACACTCAGCGGCGAGCATCTCCTTCTCCCGGGCTGTAGCCTGCCGTATCGCAAGGTACGCCCGGCAAAAGAGCACAGGCATCCCCGCCATGCCGCATCGTTTTTCCTCTATCCCCTCCCCCGAAAAAACGATGCCGTATCCCGGCATGCGGCCTGTTCCCACAGCAGGCGGGACGCTGCCCGAGGCTTTCCCTTTGCCGAATTTCGACAAAGGGAAAGCCTCCTTTTGTCTCGAAGAACGGCCGTTCACGAACAAAGCGCCCGGCAGACAAACACCGCAAAAGACGGACACGCCGCTCTTCCGCCCCCTGTAAACGCCGTCGGGAAACACCTGAAGACCGCCTGGCCCGAGGATGAGCGTTCATGGCGGACAGGTATTTCGTCACGCAGCATCCCGTCAGCACCATTCGCGGCATATGGGGGCAGAAGATACTGCCGTCCCGGAAATGCAGCGTCCTTTCGTCCGGAAAGAGCAACAGGTGCGCGATGCTATCGACTCGCTCCGCGATGCCTGTCCCGCAGGATATCCCATTATCCGGCAGAACCCGGACGTAAAACTGAAAAACGGAAGCCGTGCCGTCGGAAAAAAGTCCTCATCGACGGACAATAGTGCGTCACAGCTCTTATGACGGTCACTGCGGGCCACTCCATACTGACGAAGAGCCATGAAGAAAACGTCATCCGCATCGCTTTCACCCCTCTGGCGGAAACGGAGATCGGGCGCCTTGCCGTACGGCCCCGTCCATCCGACCAGCAAGGAGCGATTGCCGGCAGTTCCGAGTTCTTCAAGCCCGACTTCCCGCAGATTGAATTCCTGCGCCGGTATCCGGAGGACAATCCGGAAGCGGATGACGCTCTTGTGAAAAAAAGCATCACACGACTCACGGGCAAAAAAACTGCCGGCTTGGCGCCATCATGCCCGCACCCGACCTCAATGAAGTGACGGAAATCTTCGTCCGCATCAATCCCCGGGGCAAGCTCCTGAACGAAGCGGACTTTGCCATGCCCGAAATCGCTGCGGACAAAAAGGACGAAGGCAACACGCTGCACAAGGCCATCGACTGTTTCCGTCAGCTGGCGGTAGCGCCTTCGTTCCGTCTGCCAGATGACGGCACACGATCTGCCGTTCATGGCATCGGTCTATGCCCCGAAGCTGCTCCGGCTCAAAGACGATAAAAGCGACATCCATGATCCTGCCGGCAGGAGCGAAGCCCCCAAGCTCCTTCAAAGGAACGCTTCTAAACGAAAGCTCCGCAGGCAGACTCATCCTGTTTTTGCAACAAATCTTTTTCTAAAACAGAGTCCATTGTAATGTAAGAAATTCCATTCTTATGACGTTTGCTCCGGTAGCGTCTTGAAAGAGTATTCCTCTCCCCTGTCCCTGCGACAGCGTATCCGCCAAATTCACGAACGCAGCGACAGTAGGCGGTGTCCGAAGGCGCCCAAAATTTTTTGCAGCTGAGTCGAGAAGCTCCCTTTTATGTCCTGCCTCGAAGCTGAGCCGTGTAATATTCTCCCTATGTTGCCTGAAAATCTTGCCTCAGCCTCACTCCATGTCATCGAAAATGAGGGAAACCGCAGGGAGAACATTCGCTGTTAAAAGAAAATGCCCTCACGATTTTTATCGTAAGGGCTTGATTTCTTTGGCTCCCCGAGACGGACTTGAACCGCCAACCTAGTGATTAACAGTCACCCGCTCTGCCTATTGAGCTATCGGGGAACGAAGCAACTCATCGTTGCAGGGATGTTTCTAGTCGTTTTCCCCGGGGCCGTCAAGCATTTTTTCCGCAGAAACGACATTTTTCCTTCCCTGCGCAACCATGTCCGCGGATTCCGCAGATGCGAAGGCGCGCAGCAGCGGCGCGGCATGCGTCCCCGATGTCAGTGTGACCGCGGACAGCATATCGCCGTTGCGGCCTATGGTCGTCACTTCGCAGGGAATGTTCCGTCCGCAGCCGACGAGAGCCTCGCGCACGGCGTTTTCCATGCCGCCGCAGCAGGGCACGTCCATGCGCGCCACGGTCACGCTGCGCACTGCGTTGCCGCGCAGAATGGCGCTCAGCTTTTCGGCATAGTTCACGCCGTCGAGCTTGGGACAGCCCACCAGCGTCACGCGACCGCGCATGAAGCGGCGATGGAAGCCGGCAAAGGCATAGGCCGTGCAGTCGGCGGCGACAAGCAGATCGGCGTTCTGAAAATACGGCGCGCTCAGGGGAACGAGCTTCATCTGCACCGGCCACTGGACAAGTTCGCTCTGCTCGCCGCCCTGCGGCGCGGCGGCAGGCGTGCGGCCATGCCGTTCCAGATGCGCCTTCACGGCCTCCTCGTCGTAGGCGGCGGCTTCACGGAAATCGAAGGAAATGGCGCCTGAGGGACAAGCGGGCAGACAATCGCCGAGACCGTCGCAGTAATCGTCGCGCACGAGACGAGCCTTGCCGTCCCGCATGACAATGGCGCCTTCATGACAGGCCTCCGCACACAGACCGCAGCCTGTGCATGCTTCCTCATTGATGTGAACGATTCTTCTGAGCATACTTTCTCCTGTACGGACGGATCCGGAAAAGGACGGAACACATCCGGACGCGTGCCGTTCTCAAGCGGCGGACGCGCTCGTACGCGCGACGACGCCACGCCGGTCCTTGTTCTTCGTCCTTCAAAAACGGATCCAAGATGCCGGATGCAAGTCTGATTTTCCGTGACCACAGGCATTGACTTGTTCCTTCCGCCTACCGTGCGCCAGTGGCGATCCGAAGACGGCGTTCCGCGGCGCGCCCTCAGACAGGACAGGCATCGGGCCATGCGCATGCCTGCGGCTCATGCCGGACATGAACCGCTCCGAACGCTTTTCCCCCTCATCCGCCATGAACACGAAACTCCGTTCCCACGTCACGCCGCTGCGCTTTCGTGTCGTCCGCAGCATGCTCGAAAAGGCCGCCGGCTTTTCGGGAAAAGGCCGCATCGGATCCGGGTGCGGCAGAACGCAACCGCTCCACCAGCCATTCTCCGGCCGCCCCCAGAGGGCTGACCCAGGCCAGTTCCACCGCCGTGGAGCTTGCGCCGTCGTCAAAGTCCAGATCCAGAAGCCGGAGCCGCCCCTGTCGCACCAGCGACAGCGCAATCTGCTCCGGCATGACGGCAAAGCCCATGCCCGCAAGCAGCATTTCCCGAAGCTGATAAAACTGACTGTAGTGTATGAGGCGGCTGCTCAGTCGAAAGTTTTCGTAAAAGGCATCGGAACTGATGACGCCGGGCATGGGAAGAAGTTGCGGATACTGCAGAAGATCATCCAGAGACACCTCGCCGCGCAGACGGCTGAGCGGATGAGCGACGGCGGCCGCCACGCGCCACACAATGCGACCGGCCGTAATCGACTGTCCTCCGTGATCGTAACGCATTCTCGCCGGAGCCAGAAGCACGTCCACGGTATGCCGGGCGCTCTTGTCGAGCAGCCTCAGCTTGTCGCAGTGCAGCACGCAGTCCTCGGCATCATAAAGAAACAGCTCCAGAAGAGGGAACTGCCTCTGCAGCTGCGTGAGCACGGCCATGACCTCCTTCGTCATCACGAAGGCATGCACCCCGATGTGCAGCACTTCCTCCTGCCCCTGCCGACAAAAAGATGCCAGCCGCTCCAGTCCTTCCAGGCGCGGAATGATGTCCAGCGCATGAAAATAGAACTGCCGCCCCAGTTCCGTCAGCTCGGGACGCCTCCCTGCGCCGCGGTGAAAGAGCGCGGCGTCGAGATCGTCCTCCATCTGCCGGATGACCTGCTGCACGGCAGCCCCCGTGACGCCGAGTCTCTCACCCGCCGCAGAAAAGGAGCCGGTTTCCGCCACGGCCCAGAGATAATGCAGTCGTTCTGTGGTAATGACCATGACTTTCTCTGTCAGATCCGGGCCGGACGGTCAACCTCCGCCCGGCAAAAATCAGGCCATCTTGAGCATGACCACGCCCGCCACGATGAGCACCACCGCCGCGGCGCGCATACACTGAAACGGTTCGCCGAACAAAAGCACGCCGCTGATGAACGCGCCTGCCGCCCCCATGCCCGTCCATACGGCATAGGCCGTGCCCATGGGAATGCTTTTCTGGGCCAGAAAAAGAAGAAATCCGCTCACAGCCATGCAGATCACCGCCATGATCGTGCCGGAAATGCGCCATGATCCGGCCTGCGCCAGCTTGAGTCCGAGCGGCCAGCCGATTTCACAGCACCCTGCAAGAATAAGAAGAATCCACGCGTTCATACAAGCTCCTGTTCCGGAATGCCCGTGCTCTTCACGGCACGCAGCCGACCTGTAGCACGTCATGAAAAAACCTGCCTTGAAGGAACATAAAGCCAGGCTTGCAGGTTGAGCGCGCCTTTCTCCGATACCGCTCCGACGCCGCGGCCCGGACAGCACGGAATACGATGCGGGAGCCCCTCTCCCCCCTGCTGCCGACGGCGGAAGGAAATGCCGCATGCCCTCCTGCCTTCCGACGCCGCCGCGGCTTCAGACAGGGGACACGACGGGCGAGGGAGGAAAAATCACGCCGGAGCACTGAAACAAGGCCGAAAGCGAAGACCGTCCGGCACATGCACATGGTGAGTCCCTGCCGAGCGGGATAACAACATTGTTCCGATGCGCAAGGCATCGTGTCCCTCGGTTCTCCCCCCCCCGGCCATCTTGAAACCCTTTCCCAGATCCCGCTGATTCCGTGAAGAGGGAGCATCGGCCGACCTCCGCAGGAGGCGACAGCACACGCCCGCATGACTGAGGCTGAACGGCAACGAACGGCGCACCGGCACGCCGGAGACCGCCGAAGCGGCAGCCCGCGGGACCGAAAACGGGGGATCGGGGATCATCATCCCCTGATGCCTTTCCTGTCCTTCCTGCCGTTTCCGCCCTGCAGGGGCGCCGCCGCCCGCCTTGCCCGCCTTCGGCGTCGCTGCTACTGCCGTTTCAGGATGAGCATGGTAAGGGGGGGCAGGTAGAGGGTGATGTCCTGCATGTCGATGCCGGTGGAGGCGTCGCTGAAGTGTTCGGTGGGCGGACTGCTGGGCACGAGGTTGCCGCAGCCGCCGAAGCGGGGTTCATCGGAAGACATGAGTTCGACGTACTTGCCGGGCAGAACGCGGAAGCGGAAGTCCGGTTCGGGTCTGGTTTCGTGAAAGTTGAAGGCGAAGAGAAGTCTGCCGCGGGAGAAGGCGAGGAGTCTTTTGTCTTCATGGATGAAGCGGAACTCCGGACTTTTTGCGAAGTCGCGGCGGTGTCTGTCCACGATTTCCTTCATCTGCGCCTTGTCCCAGCGGGCGAGCGCGGCGTAGAAGGAAAGCTGATCTTCGGCGAGCTGCCACTGTCTGTGAGCGTGTTCCCGGTCGTCGAGCCATTCGGGGTGACCGAATTCCGCGCCCATGAAATTGAGATAGCCCGCGTCGGCGGACATGAGGGTGATGCCGCGCATGAGGCGGTAGAGAGCCACGCCTCTGGTTTCGTTCCAGGTGGCGTTGAAGGGACTCATGCGGGTGTACATGGCGTCGCCCACGATGCGCCAGATCATGGCGTCGTCGCCGTTGATGCACTGATCGTGGCATTCCACGTAGCTTATGGTGCGGTCGTAGGGGCGGTGATTGGTCATTTCGTACCAGAGCCGTCCCATGGCGGAAGGCGTCTTCACGTATTTGCCCCAGAAATCGGGCAGCCCCATGGCGAAGCGGTAATCGAAGCCGAGGCCGCCCTGCTCCGGCGGGCAGGTCAGGCCGGGCATGCCGCTGAACTCTTCGGCGATGCTGACGGCGGAAGGATTGAGCTCATGAATGAGCGCGTTGGCGAGACAGAGATAGAGTTCTCCGGCCGCGTTGGTACGGCGGCTGCCGTCGGGAGCATAGAAGCAGCGCCCCACGTGTTCGAAGCTGTCGCCTATGCCGTGATCGGTGTAGAGCATGTTGCCCACGGCGTCGAAGCGGAAGCCGTCCACGCGGAACTGCTCCAGCCAGTAGCGGCAGTTGGAGAGCAAAAAACGCCGCGTCATGTCGATGCCGTAGTCGAACGACGGCGTGCCCCACTGGTTGGAGCGTTCGTCGAAGAAATACGGTCCCGTATCGTAGCGGGCAATGCCCTGCTCGGTATTGGCGCAGGCGTGGGCATGGGTGATGTCGAGGATGACGGCAAGTCCCAGACCATGCGCCTCGTCCACGAGACGCCGGAAGCCGTCCGGATCGCCGTAGCGCGAGGAGGGGGCGAAATAGCTGCTCACCTGATAACCGAAGGACTTGTACAGGGGATGCTCCGGCACGCCCATGAGCTGCACGGCCGTGTAGCCGCAGGATCTGATGCGCGGAAGCATGTCGCGGATGAAGTCGTCGTAGCTGCCGACGGAGCCTTTCACATGACGGCGGGCATCCTGAGACATGCCGACATGCGCCTCGTAAATGCGGGGGAACTTCGGTCTCGACGGCCGCTCATGGCGGAAGAGATACGGGACGTCCGGATCCCATACTCTGGCGCACCACATATCGGGGTTGTCCCTGTTCTGCTCCACCCACGAGGCGAAGGCCGGAACCCGACGCACGATTCCCGGTTCTCCCTCACCTTCAAGATGCAGCTCGTAATAGTCGCCGTGCGCGAGCGCCTCTTCCGGCAGATGGATGCGCCACAGCCCCCCGCCGACATTCGTCAGTTCGTGTTCCGGCAGTCTCTCGAAACCGGTGCGGTTCGTGACCAGCCATACCCGCACGGCCCGGGGCATGTACTCCGTCATGCGCCAGCAGCGCCTGCCTGCGGGATCCGCGGTTCGATGCAGTCCCAGCCGCTCGTGCAGATCCGCATACGCGACAAGCGACCCGTACCCGCGACGCAGCCGCGCCAGTTCGTCTTCAAAACGCCTCGTTCTCTCCTTCAGAAAACTGCGGTAGTCGGAAAGCTCGGTATCGTTCAGCGGATTCAGTGACGACATGCCCAACTCCTTGCAAAGCCGTTCCCAACAATCACGTCCCGTCCGGGACCCCGTCTCTTCCAGCATAACGGACATTCCCCGCCGTGCACAAGCCCTGAAACCGCCCGGCGCTCCGCAAGGCCGGCGGAGCGGCACCGGTGCACACAGGTCCGTGACGCCCGTTTTTCCGGACGAAGTCCCTGCCCGGCCGGAGGCGTCCGTCCGGCGGGGACGTGCACTCCCTTTTTCCGCCTCCCTGCTTTTGCCGCTACGCGTTTTCAGAACCGGCGGCGGCTTCGGCGACGTACTGAACGGCGAGTCCGGCGGCGAGGGCGAGCTGCTTTTCGCGGGAAAAGTTTTCGTCGTCCATTTTGGCGATGAGCACGTCGTTGAGAATGCGGCCGACGACGGGTCCGGGACGGACGCCCATGCCCGTGATGTCGTCGCCGGAAATGTCGGGTTTCATCTGACGCCCCATATAGATGTACCGGGTCAGTTTTTCATGCTGTTCCTGTCCGTCCTCCTGTGCAAGGAGGTAGAGCAGCGTTTCAAGGGGGACGCGTGCAAGCAGACGGTGCAGATCGCTGAGGGAGCCGTTGTTCCTCTCCCACTGCGCCATGCCCGGTCGCGCGGCCATGATGGCGGACCGGACCTGCATGGTCTCCCGCTTTCTTCTGGCGGAGAACTGGAGTCTGTCGAGCAGTTCCTCGATCTCGGGAGCGGGCGCGCGGCGGCACAGGGCGATGAGCATGATCATGAGCAGATCCGGCTGTTCGGGAAGGTACATGCGCATGTACCATTCGAGCACGCGGCGGACACGGTCGGCCATGTCTCTTTTTTCATCGTTCATGGCGAGAAGCGGATGCACTTCGGCGAGCAGTCCGAGTTCGTCCATGCGGCGGAAGCTGAGGAAGGGATTGCGTTCCTCCATCATGAGTTCCAGTTCACGGCAGATGCGCGAGCCTGACAGGTGATGGATGAGGTGCAGATCGTCGATGGCGTTGCGCATGAAGCGCTCGCACTGAGCGCCCATGCGGAAGCCGTAGCGCTGTTCGAAGCGGACGGCGCGGAACATGCGCGTGGGATCTTCCACGAAGCTCAGGGCGTGAAGAGTACGGATGCGCTTGTTGCGGATGTCCTCCTGCCCGTCGAAGAAGTCCACGAGCTGTCCGAAGACATGGGGATTGAGCCGCACGGCCATGGCGTTGATGGAAAAGTCGCGCCGGTAGAGATCCATGCGGATGGAGCCGCGTTCGACCTGGGGAAGCGCACCGGGTTCGGTATAGAATTCCAGTCGGGCGGTGGCGATGTCGACCTTGATTTCCGTGGTGTCCGCAAGGTTCGTGCGGCGATGCCTCTCCACGTCGGCGCAGAGACTTTCGGCGGGAAAGACGAGCATGGCGGTCATGAATTCCTTATGTTCGCGCACTCGGCCCTTGAGACGTATGGACAGCTTGCGGGCGAAGGTCACGGCGTCGCCCTCGATGACGAGATCAATGTCGATGTCGGGCCACTTGAGTCCCTTGCCGTCCATGACGAGATCGCGTACGAAGCCCCCCACCACATAGACGGATGCGCCGATGTCCTGAGCGATTTCTCCTGCCAGCGTCAGAAAGTCGAGGCAGGGACGCGGCAGACGCTTGCGCATGACGGAAAGCAGATTGCGTTCCTTGCGCGCCTTGCGGCTCACCGGCGGAATGTGAGCGCCGTTCTCCCCCATGAACAGACGGATGATGTCGGTTCGCGTGACCACGCCCTTCACGGCACGCGCCAGCAGCTGATTCTCCCGTTCCTCGTCGCTCAGACCTTCGGGACTTCTGCCCTCGACCACGGGAATGAGCCGCTGCTGACCGCCGATCATGACGTCGACAAGTTCCTGAATGTCCGCGTCTTCGGGCACCACGCTGAAGGAACGCTGCATGTACATGCTCACTCCGATGTGCGCAAGGCCGTGACTCGACGCCTTGGCAGCGGTTTCCTGAGCAAGCAGGCCGATGCAGCGCTGTGTGCCGTCGGCGAAGATGGGCACGGCCTTGAGTCCGTAACGGATCATGAGCGAGAGCGCCTCTCCGATGGTCAGGCGCTCCGACACTCCGAGGGCGGGACTCGTCATGAGTCTGCCTGCGGTTTCGTCGGCGTTCACGATGAGGGAGGCCTGCATTCTGAGAAAATCGCGCACCTGAGGCAACGTCATGTCCTTGATCGAGGCCGAGGCCGCGTAATGATGCCCTCCGCCGCCGAGCCTGCGGCAGATTTCCCCCACGTCCACAAGGGGAGAATGGGAGCGCCCCACGACCTGCACCTTGTCTTCCATGGAGGCGATGGCGAAAAGAACCTGACACTCCTCGATTTCCATGATGCGCGGGGCAAGGGTGGCGAAATCGTCGAGAAAGGTCTCGCTCTGCATGGAGGATATGGCCATGACCACGCCGCCGATGTCGCGGGCCTCGGTGTTTTCGAGCATGACGGACAGCGCCTTGAGCTGTCCGCGGCCCATCACGCGCGTGATGAGACGGCTCACCACCGCAAGATCCGCGCCGCACGAGAAAAGCCATGCCGCCGAATCGAAGTCGGTCTGCGTGGTGGAGCTGTACAGCAGCGAGCCGGTATCGCCGTAGATGCCCGCCTCAAGAGAGGTGGCCGTCTCGCACGTCACGGAAAGATGCCTGCGCCGTATCTCCTCCGTGATGACCGCGCTCACCGAACCGGCCTTCTCCACGCGGAACAGGGAGGCTTTCAGTCTGTCCTGCCCTTCGTCGTCGCTGAGCGCGTGATGATCCCATACATGAATGTCGGGAGACTCCCGCTCCAGCAGTTTCTTCACGTGCGGCACGCGGCCGGCAAGATGCGTGTCCACCACCACGAGACGCGACACGTCCATGGTTTCCAGCTCGTGCGCCGTCACGCAGGGAAACAGCGGTTCCACCACTTCGTCATAGAAGTCCTGCACCTGACGCTCCTGACTGCCGGGAAAGAACAGGACGGCGTCGGGATACAGGACAAGCGCTCCGACAAGCGCGCCCAGGGCGTCGTTGTCGGCATTGACATGGCAGGTGATGACGGTTCCATTCATCGGGTGATCCTCGTCATGGTTTCCTCCCGCGGGAGGGAAGCGGCTCAGACGGCCGCGGGGTCATGCGTCGCCGGAAAAGCGGCGTCGCGCCCGCCGTCTTCTCCGCGCGGGGCGTTGCGCGGATGACAGCGTCGATATACGTCTTCGAGTACGTCGGAACGCACATGAGTATAAAGCTCCGTGGCCGCAATGTCACTGTGTCCGAGCAGGATCTGCACGGTGCGCAGATCCGCTCCGCCCTCCAGCAGATGCGTGGCAAAGGTGTGCCGCATGGTATGGGGCGAAATGTCGCGTCCGATGTGCGCCTCAAGCGCGTATTTCCGGATGAGCTTCCACACCGCCTGACGCGTGAGTCCCCGGCCTGAACGGTTCAGAAACACCCTGCTGTCCTGCGGCGAGAAATCCGGCCTGACGTCGGTCAGATAATGCTCCATCACCGACACCGCCCGCGCGTGCATGGGCACAAGACGCTCCTTGCGCCCCTTGCCGAACACGCGCACCACCCCGCGCTGAAGATCGAGATCCAGAGGCCGCAGCGTCACCAGCTCTGAAACGCGCAGACCCGAGGCATACATGAGTTCCAGCATGGCGCGGTCGCGCCGCCCGAGACGACTGTGTCCGTCCGGAGCCTGAAGAAGCCGCATCACTTCGTCGCGGCTCAGAACGTTGGGCAGCACCCGCGGCAGCTTCGGCCCGTCCAGCAGTTCTGCAGGATTGCTCTCCATGACTCCCTGATCCGCGCACCATCCGAAAAATCCCCGCAGACAGGAAAGACGCCGCGCCAGCGTGCGCCTGCCGTCCCCGCGCCTGCGCAGCCACACCACGAAGAGCAGAAGCTGCTCGTCGTCCAGTCCGGACAGAGCCTGACGCGCCGTCAGCTTCTCTTCCCCGCTCTCCTCCAGAAACGACGCCAGAGACGCGATGTCCTGACGATAGGACTCCACCGTCATGGGAGAAAGCCCGCGCACTGCCAAAAGCTCGTCCAGCCAGCGCTCGCCCAGCGCGCGGAGACTGTCCGAAGGCGCATTGCGCGCGGCACGGAACGCCGTGACGTGCTTTTCTTCCGACGCCGCAACCTCCCCGGCTCCGTCGATCACGGCCTGCGCTTCCAGAACCGCGGAACGCTCCCCCGGCACGCGGCCTTCGTCCGGCTCCTGCCGCTTCCGGGGCCGTCCCCGTCCGCGCTTCACGGGCGCAGACCACGGCGTCAGCCCCTCTTCCGCACCCATTCCCGGGTTCTGTTCCGACATGCCGCTCCTCCTTGTCCCTTCTTCCGGATCCCTTCCGTGCAGCAAAAAATCCCCCTCAGGTTAACGGCCGCGACAGGCAGCGTCAACGGCCGCGTCGTCCCCCCCGCTCCTTTTCCCTCTGCCCCGCTCCGTCGTTCCGCCCTTCCTGTCCCCTTCGTCACCTGTGACGAAACTCTCTCCGAAGCAATTTTGCAATTCTCCTCCCCTTGCCTTTACACCGCTATGCCGCTATGGTTGAGAACGCAAAATCCCTGCCTTCCGGCATGACTCTGTATCCTTATCAGGTGTGTGATTTGCCGACGATGAAAAAATATCTCCCGATTCTTGGGAAACTTCTTATAGTTCTCATCTGTGCGCTGGCATGCTGGCTTCTCTACGACAAGCTCAAGCGCTACAGCATGGAAGACATCCTCGACAGCATCTTCCACATCCGGAAACGTCAGCTCGTTCTCGCCGTTCTTCTGGTCATACTCAACTACACCATTCTCGTGGGGTACGACTGGCTCGCCGTCAAGGCCATCCGCCGCAAGCTGCCCTTCTCGCGGATCTGTCTCGTCTCCTTCGCAGGCTCCGCCATCAGCTACAATCTCGGCGCACTGCTCGGCGGCACCACCGTCCGCTACCGCCTCTACAGCGCATGGGGCTTCCATCCCATCGACGTCGTGCGGCTCGTGCTCATGCTCGCCGTCACCTTCTGGATCGGCGCCCTCGGACTCGCCGGCGGCGTCCTGTTCTTCGCCGACGTCCACATTCCCCCGGAACTCGGCATCGACCAGTCCCAGGTGGATACGCTCGGCGCCGTGCTGCTCGGTCTGTGCATTCTCTACCTCCTCGTCTGCTGGTGGGCCAAAGGCCGCGCCGTGCGCATCTTTAAAAAGGAATTCGCCCTTCCCACCCTTCCCATAGCCTTCGCCCAGACCGCCGTCGCCTGCGCCGATCTGCTCGTCGCCGCCGCATGTCTGTTCGTGCTGCTGCCCCCGCACAGCGCCGTTTCCTTCGCCGATTTCCTGCCCAACTACCTGCTCGCCCAGGTGGCCGCCGTGCTCACCCATGTCCCCGGCGGCGTCGGCGTGCTCGAACTCATCCTCATGCACATCATACACGGCGTCGTTCCCAAGCTCCTCTTCGGCGCCATTCTCGTGTTCCGCGTCCTCTATTACCTCATTCCCCTGTTCATCTCCGTCATCATGCTCTTCATCTACGAGTTCCGACTCCGCAGCCGTACCCCCGAAGAAATCGCCGCCGAAGAGAAGGCCACCATCGTCCCCCCCGACGAAGAACAACCCCACGACGACTCTTCGACCGCCGGATAACTCCCTCATCCCCGTCCTCATGCCGCCTTCCCTTCCCGGAAAGGCGGCTTTCTTTTTCCGGACGCCCCGTCATGATAATCATGGCATCCCTGCCTCCCCGCGCTATAACCAACATATGTTCCACCGCTTCACCGACGGCATGGGTTCCGCCGCCGAGACACGTCGGTGACGACGCGTCGGCGCGGCGCATTCCGATTTCTGCCGGTTCCTTCCCGGCGCCCCGGACGCCTTCCCGCCCGAAAAACGAAACGCTTCCGGAGCTTCCACCCTCAGCAAGGAGACATCTCATGTTCAAAAAACTCGGCCTGTTCCTCGTCGCCGTCTGCCTGCTGCTTCCCGCGCAGGCCCGTGCCGTCGACCTCATCGGCGTCTATGTCGCCCCCAAGTTCGCGCTCAACGTCCAGCACTCCAAAGGCGTCGTCTACGGATTCG
>CALUTB010000035.1 GCA_944323575.1 uncultured Mailhella sp.
ACTGAACGGAGGCGGCAATCGCATGAACCGCATAAAAAAATTCATAGAAGAAGCAGGATGGCCCCGCATACTCATCGCGGTCTTTCTGCTGGTCCTGTTCATCGTGGCCCCCTTCGTGGGCGTGCCTGTGGACGCGGCCTTCAGTGACACTCTGGTGCGCTTCGGCATGAACGGCGTGCTCGTGCTCGCCATGGTGCCCATGGTGCAGTCCGGCTGCGGTCTGAACTTCGGTCTGCCGCTCGGCATCATTGCCGGTCTTCTCGGCGCCGTCACCAGCGTCGAACTTGAAGCCAAAGGCATTCCCGGCATATTCACCGCCATGCTCATCGCCACGCCCATCGCCGTCATTCTCGGCTGGGGCTACGGCCTGCTGCTCAACAAGGTCAAGGGCGAAGAAATGATGATCGCCACCTATGTGGGCTTCTCCTCCGTAGCCTTCATGTGCATCATGTGGCTCGTGCTGCCCTACTCCAGTTCCAACATGGTCTGGGGCTACGCAGGTGTAGGACTGCGCACTACGGTATCGGTCGAAGAATTCTGGCAGAAGGCCATCAGCGACATCGGAGCCTTCAGCATCGGAGACGCCTTCTACTTTCCCACAGGCATGTTCCTCTTCTTCCTGCTGCTGTGCGGACTCATGTGGGTCTTCATGCGCACCCGTATCGGCACAGCCATGACCACCGTAGGATCCAATCCCGAATATGCCAGGGCAAGCGGCGTGAACATCAACCGCATGCGTACGTTGTCGGTCATCATTTCCACCTGGCTCGGCGCCCTCGGCATCATCATCTATGAACAAAGCTTCGGCTTCATCCAGTTGTACATGGGACCGTTCATGATGGCCTTCCCCGCCGTCGCCGCCCTGCTCATCGGCGGAGCCTCGGTGAAAAAAGCCTCCATCATCAACGTCATCGTAGGCACATTCCTCTTCCAGGGCATCCTGACCATGACGCCCTCGGTCATCAACAGCATGCTGCAGACCGATATGTCCGAAGTTATCCGCATCATCGTGTCCAACGGCATGATTCTCTACGCCCTGACCCGTGTGACAAAGGTGAGATCATGAAAACCATGTCCGGCGGCAATGCCGTCAAACTCTTCTGCATGCGCAATGCCGTGCCCATCGTCTTTCTTGTGGTGAGCGCCATCGGCATCTACTATTCCCAGTTCACGGCCGAGTATCTGATTCAGGAAATGCTGACCAGACTGGCCAGAAACTCCTTCCTTGTACTTTCCCTGCTCATTCCCATCATGGCCGGCATGGGACTCAACTTCGGCATGGTCCTCGGTGCCATGGCCGGTCAGATCGGACTCATCTTCATCAGCGACTGGAACGTCGCCGGTCTTTACGGCATGACGCTCGCAGCACTCATCGCCACTCCCATTGCCATACTCTTCGGCTGGATGTGCGGCGTGGTACTCAACAAGGCACGCGGTCGTGAAATGGTCACGTCCTACATCCTCGGCTTCTTCATGAACGGCGTGTATCAGCTCGCCGTGCTCTACGGATTCGGAAGCCTCGTGCCCATCGTCAACCCCGAACTTGTGCTCTCCCGCGGATACGGCATCCGCAATGTGACCAATCTCGACAACATCCGCGGCACACTCGACAATGCCATTGAAGTCGAGATCATGGGCATCCACATTCCCCTTGCGACCTTCCTGCTCATCGCCGTGTTCTGCCTCTTCATCGTCTGGTTCCGGCGCACCAAACTCGGACAGGACATGCGCGCCACCGGGCAGGATCTGGCCGTCGCCCACTCGGCCGGCATTCCCGTCATGCGCACACGCATCATCTCCATCGTCATCTCCACCGTGCTCGCCGCCTATGGGCAGATCATCTTCCTGCAGAACGTCGGCACGCTCAACACCTACAACAGCCATGAGCAGGCCGGTGTGTTCGCCATCGCATCGCTTCTGGTCGGCGGCGCCACCGTGGCCCGAGCCTCCATTCTCAACGTCTTCACAGGCGTTCTGCTCTTCCATCTGATGTTCGTGGTCTCCCCCATGGCCGGCAAGTATCTGGTCGGAGACGCGCAGATAGGCGAATACTTCCGCGTGTTCGTCTGCTATGCCATCATCTCCCTTGCTCTGGTGCTGCATGCCTGGAGGCGTCATGCCGACAAGGAACGCGCCCGCGCTGCGCTGCGCGGTGAATCCGGAGGTGCCGCATGAGTCAGCTCCCCAGCCGCAGACATGTGATTCTCAAGCACATTCTCGTCAACTGTATTCTCATCGCCCTTCTCATCGCCCTCGGAGTATGGTGCTATACACAGGGAAAAACCTACAAGCTGTCGCTCGGCAACTATGCCTTCACCGGAGCGGACGGGCAGGATTATCCTGCTCTGGAAGCCGTGGAAGTTTCCATCGACGGCAACGAGCCTGTATTCCTTCTCGAAGATGACAGCGGCACCGGCGATGCCACGGGCAGAAGGCATACCATGCTCATCGAACTTCTGGACGAGAACGACAAGCCCATAGAGAGCCGCACCATCCAGTTCAACATTGCCGATCTCAACGACAAGCTGGACGTCAACGTGGCCGAACTCTGGCTCAAGGCGAAATAGTCCGACAATTCTCCGATAGAAAAAGCGGCGTTCTTCCGAAAAAGAACGCCGCTTTCTTTATCTGGGCAGCGTGTTCTCCCCAAAGTGTGCCTGTCTTTTTTACCGCTGTGCCTTCCGCCGTCGAATCAGGTCCCGGAGCTTTCACCAACCGGACGCGGAAAACCTGCGTCCGTCTCATCCAGTCCTGTGCCTATGGATCGAGTGCAGAACAGAGTATCTTTGCAGAGTTTCATCCGCAACGTAATGCATACCTGACCATGTCAGTTTCATGAAAAAGCCGGAAAAAGCTCCGACCATGTTCTTGTAATGCTGAACTCTGATGAATTTCTATCGTACTTGCAGCCTGATCTCTGTCCGGGTACACCGTCATAAAATCTTTTCATCCTTTCCGGCATGACGTCTCACACAATCATCAGAACATGCTGTCTTTGAGCGTCTCAACGTCCGACACACAAGAAGGACCGGATCATGAAGCGGTCTACGGCGGCCCTGCCGCAAAAAAAAACGCTTTTCTTGCGAAATCCCCATGAAACGTCCCTTGTTCAAACATACAGGGGACAACACTGTCGTCTTTTTAAACGACAAGGGAGGAGGAACATCTTCCCCCTCCCTTATTCATATTCCCGATTGCAATTCGATACTGATGCCGTCACAGAGCCTCTTCTGATGTCTGCTGAAAAATCTCCGAATGACATTCCAGGATCATCGGAAGTTCTCCCAATGCCTCGGAAACGCCTATGCCTCTTCTCTGCCGAGCAAAGCACGGGCAAAGTCATGCGGATCAAAGGGACGCAGGTCCTCCATCTTTTCTCCGAGTCCGATGAACGTGATGGGCAACTCGAACTGGCTGGCCACGGCAAGCGCCACGCCGCCCTTGGCCGTTCCATCGAGCTTGGTCAGAATAATTTCATTCACTCCGCTGGTATCCTTGAACATCTTTGTCTGCTGCAGAGCATTCTGCCCCGTGGTGGCATCAATGACGAGGATGGTGCGATGCGGTGCGCCGGGGAGCTTTCTTTCCACGACCATCCGTATCTTGTGCAGTTCGTCCATCAGGTTGGACTTGGTATGCAGACGACCGGCCGTGTCAATGAAGAGCACGTCATAACCGCCGCGCATGGCAATATCCATGGCCTCGAAGGCCACGGCCGCCGGATCGGCTCCCATTCCCTTGGCGTGAAAATCAGCGCCGATGCGTTTTGCCCATACTTCCAGCTGTTCCACGGCAGCGGCACGAAAGGTATCGGCGGCGGCAATGAGCACTTTCTTGCCCTGCATACGGGCTCGATACGCCAGCTTGGCAATGGTGGTCGTCTTGCCCACACCGTTGACACCCACCATGAGAATGACCTCCGGCGGATTGACCGCCGCAATACGCCGGGGCGTTTTGAATATGGCCTCCACTTCTTCTTCAAGAAGCGGCATGAGTCCGTCGGGAGTGGTCACTCCCTCTTCCCGGGCACGTTCCTTCAAACGACGAACCAGCGTCAGAGACGGCTCGGCCCCCATGTCGGCCATGATGAACAGCTCTTCCATCTCGTCCCAGAAATTCTGGTTCAGTTCGGAATGCCCGGATATGAGAGCTGTCAGTCCCTGACCGAAACGCGCACGGGTACGCGCAAGACCGCTCTGAAGTTTGGAGAAAAGACGATCCCTCTCGTCTTCCTCATCTTCCATGTCAAGGGCAAGTGCCAGGCGATACTGAAGTTCCGACCGGAAATCCTCCAGCCAGCGATAATCCATGCGCTCAAGCCAGCCCTTGAAATCCTCCATGAACGCTCTGGCTTCGTCTTCTGGAGTTTCCAGAGCACGAAGCAGAAAGGCCAAGCGGGACCACAGAAGATCTCCGGACTCTTCCACGCCGTCCAGAACGATATTCAACCATGCGGAAAGACGAGGTTCCGCCTGACGCAGAGCCAGCGTCAGAGCCTCTTCCTCTTCACTTCTGCCCGAAAAGGATACTGACGCCGTTTTCTCCGACCGGTCATCTGCGGAATCCGCCTTTTCAGAAGAGACAGCTCCGTCGTTGACATCGGATTCTCCGCCTTTCGAAAGCACCTCCGGGTCCATCGACCTGTCGGAGGGACGCTTCGGAGTTTCTTCCTCAGCATCACTCCGCTCCGCCGAGGAAAGTTCGCCGTCGTCGCATTTCTGTTCCGTTCCCTCGCCCGCAGAGGAGTCAACGCCTGCGTCGCGGCTTTCTTCGCCGGAATCTGCGGCTGACTCCTGCGGGGTTTCACGCGTTCCGGATTCCTTTTTGACGGCGGATTCTTCTCCGGGCTGACTGTCTCCGGAGAAAAACTTTTTAACGGCGGAGAAAAAACCCATGCTTCACCTCTGTCTGCTACTTGTTTCGAATAACCTTGACGGTATCACCCACCTTGATACGGGTGGATTGATCCATTCCGTTGAGCGCCAGAAGCTCCATGGGCTTCATATTGAACTTACGGGAAATGCTCCACAGTGTCTCACCGCTCTGCACGCTGTATTCCGCGACCTTGGGCGCCGCGGACGCAGACGTTTTGGAGGTTCCGGAAGACTTCTGTGCGACAACCGTCCTTTCGCCGGAAGGAATTTTCAGGACCTGACCGGGAGAAAGACGACTGAGGACATCCTTTCCTCCATTGACGGCACAAAGTTCATCAAAGGAGATGCCGTATCTGCGGGAAATGGCGTAAGCCGTTTCACCGGACTTCACCGTATGTGAAGACAACTTCTTTGAGGAGGCTGAGGGAGAGGACGACTTCTGAGCCACCGCCTTGACGGGAGAGGAAAGTCGGATAACCTGTCCGACCCGGAGCGTTCTTAGCTTGTCGGCTCCGCCGTTGGCAGCATAGATGTCGCCGAGACCGACGCCGTACTTGCGGGCAATGGCCGAAAGCGTATCGCCGCTTCTGACCTTGTAGCTGTCGGGAACGGAAGCTGCAGGGGAGGACGACTTCTGAGCCACCGCCTTGACGGGAGAGGAAAGCCGGATAACCTGTCCGACCCGGAGCGTTCTTAGCTTGTCGGCTCCGCCGTTGGCAGCATAGATGTCGCCGAGACCGACGCCGTACTTGTGGGCAATGGCCGAAAGCGTATCGCCGCTTCTGACCTTGTAACTGCTGGGAACAGAACGGGAACTGCGAAGTTCGGCAACGGCGCTGGAGGCATGATCGCGCTTCGTCGAAGCTCTGGATGCGGATGCCACAGCCGTCGCATTGCGGACCGGAACCGCCGGAATCACATCGGGAAGGGATCGTACGTTCACAGGCAGGCGAAGCTGCTGCCCGCTCTTCAGCCTGCCGGGATTGAGCTGACTGATGACGGAAGCCGGCACGCCGGTACGGGAACTCACCTTGGCAAGAGTATCTCCTCTGGCTACTTTATAATAGCGCCAGCCGGCGCCGGAAAGCGTTCCCTTGAGAATCTGCCTCGCCAGTGCCTCCTTGTTTTTGGGCACATAGACGGTAGAGGTGCGTCCGGCAGGCGAGATGGCGCGCAAGAACTGAGGATTATAGGCTTGAAATTCCTTCCATCCCATGCCGAGACGGCGACTCAGCTCCGCAAGATCCGTCGTGGATTTTACCGTCAGCTGCGCGACGGGAATAAGTACGGGATGATCCGCATCGGGAGCGGAAGGCTGTATGCCGAGCGTCTCGGCATTGCGCATGATCTTGGCAATGGCGAGAAAACGGGGAACATAAAGCGCCGTTTCCTCCTTGAGCTGCAGCTTGTCGTCAAGAGTATTGTTCTTCTGGATGATCTCGTGCAGATTGCTCGCGCCCGTAGCTTTCTTGGCACGACCTATCTTGCCTTCACCGCCGTTGTAGGATGCAACGGCAAGATGCCAGTCATGAAAGATGTCATAAAGTCGGGAAAGGTAGCTGGCTGCGGCCTCCGTGGAACGGTAGGGATCCCTGCGTTCATCCATCCACCAATCCTGTCGAAGTCCATAGGCCTTGCCCGTGGAAGACATGAACTGCCACATGCCCACGGCATTGGAACGGGAAACGGCGAGAGGGTTGTATCCGCTTTCCAGATACGCAAGATAGGCAAGATCTTCCGGAAGTCCGCGCATACGGAACACTGTCTTGGTGTAGTTGAGATAGGGAATGCTGTTGCGGAGAAAATTCTCCATGGTTCCCCTGCGTTCACGGGAATACTTCACAAAATGGTAGCGGACCTGCCGTTCCATGGCCGGACTCAGATTCCTATCCAGCTTCGACGTATTGGAATAGGCTTTTTTCTCAGCAGCGGTGAGCGAAGAAAAAGATCCCAGATCCACGGCTTCCTGCCGTGCTTCGGCAGACAGAAGTTCCGGTGTGTTCGCCGTCTGCTGCTTCCCGCAGCCGGAAAGCATGATC
The DNA here is from genome assembly GCA_944323575.1 of uncultured Mailhella sp. Taxonomy (GTDB): domain Bacteria; phylum Desulfobacterota; class Desulfovibrionia; order Desulfovibrionales; family Desulfovibrionaceae; genus Mailhella. Next base: position 6,914 of record CALUTB010000035.1, read on the forward strand.
AGCACCGCCATTCCTGCCAGAGGAAGGCGGTACAGTTTGCCAATTTTCATATCATCGCTCCATCATTGCGGACTTGCATATCGAACAAAAGCAGGATACCAGCCAGAGAACAGATGCACGGAAAGCTGAAGATTCCGTCAGCAGAAAAAGACGCCGCACGCGATCTGCAGTCAAAAAAGGCCTTCCGGGCAAGACGGACAGCACGCAGAGACGAACGAACGATGCTTTTTCTTTCAGCCATGTACCAAAGAATGGACAAGGATACCTTGAAAAAGGCGGAGATTCAATCTCCACGAGTACGCCTCCACCCGATTTTTTAACATTATCCAGCGGAAATAATGCAGCATGATGACGAACGACAAAGACAGAGAAAATTTTCTGCCCGGCCTCAAGCCCGTCCTGGAGATTCTGGAGCGTGAACCAGAGCGGGTGGACATGGTCTATGTACGCAAGGGACGCGCCAGCACCGAAAGCGCCAGACTGCTTGATCTCTGCCGGGAGTACGGTGTCCGCTTCTCGCTGGTCAACGAGGAGACTCTTACGCGCATGGCGGACAGATCCGGCCATCAGGGCGTCATCGCACGCCTGCGCGAAGCGGCCTTCATGCCGTGGGAAACGTTTCTGGAACAGGCCGTTCTTGCACCCCTTCCCCTCATCGTGGCGCTTGACCAGGTGCAGGATCCCGGCAACGTAGGTACTCTGGCACGCACGCTTTTCGCCATGGGCGGAGCCGGTCTCATCCTTCCGAAGCACAACAGCGCCTTTCTCGGACCGGGAGCGCGTCGATCCGCTGCCGGTGCTCTGGAGCGTCTGCCCATCACTCAGGTGGTCAATCTTTCCCGCGCGGTCAGAGATGCCCGTGATGCAGGATTCGTGACCTGCGCCGCGCAGAAGATTGAAGACAGCCTCAATCCTCTGACGGAAAAACTTCCGCTGCCGGCGCTGCTCGTGCTGGGCAACGAGGACAAGGGCGTACGCCCCGGCGTCCTCAAGCATTGCGAGTGCAATTTGTGCATCCCCTTCCGACGCGACTTCGATTCTCTCAACGTGGCACAGGCGGGAGCCATTCTCATTTCCTGCTTCGCCCGTGCACTGGAAGGATAGCCTTGCAAGCGGGCAGATGTTTTTTCCGGAACAGGCCTCTCCCTGCCATGTTCCGGTATTCTTCCGATGAACGGCCTTCAGATGACAGGGATGCCCCGGAGCATATGCTCCGGGGCATCCCTGTTCCAACCGTCATCCTCAGATCTGCGTCTTCACAGGCCTGGGGCCAAAAATATCCGTTCCCACGCGGATGATGGTCGCGCCCTCCTCGATGGCCTCCCGATAGTCCCCGGACATTCCCATGGAAAGTTCCGGAAGATCGAGCCCGAAACGCCTCTCAAGCTCATCACGCAGATGACGAAGACGTATGAAATAAGGACGCGCAGCCTCTCCTTCCCCACACCGGGGCGGCAGGCACATAAGGCCGCGCAGAACCAGTCCAGAGCCGCCTGTGCAAATCAAGCCGTTTTCGAGCAGCTGCTCGCACAGAGCAGACAATTCCGAGGGATGAACCCCCGACTTCTGCGGCTCTTCCCCTATGTTAACCTGAATGAGCGCGTTCTGCGTCTCCCCTTCAGGAAGACGTCGTCCGATGGCCCGGGCCAGTTCCACCCGATCCAGGGTATGCAGAAGGAAAAAACGACCGGCTACATCTCTGGCCTTGTTGGTCTGTACCGGCCCTATGGCATGCCAGCGTATGTCCTGACCGGAAAGCATCTCCTGCTTGGATCTGGCTTCCTGTATGTAGTTTTCTCCAAAGTCCTTCTGTCCGAGACGGCATAGTTCCGCAATGGCGGGGGGGGGATGAAATTTCGAGACAGCCACGCGACGCACGCGCCCGTCGGCGCGTCCGGCTCTGCGTTCCGCCTCCGCCACAGCATCCAGCACGCCTCTCCAGCGTTCTTCCAGCGACGTCATTTCCGGCAACCCCTTTTCGCCCTCAGGCGTTCTGAATATTCTGCAGAAACGGGCCGCCCGGAAGCGGCCCGGCAACATCATTCGTCTTCCATGCCGAGGTCGTGGAGCAGTTCGGTGTCTTCCGCCCAGTTGTCCTTCACCTTCACCCAGAGCTGAAGGTGTACCTTGCCGCCGATAAGCTTCTGGATGTCACGACGGGCTTCCGTGCCGATTTCCTTGATCGTGGCCCCGGCGCGACCTATGACCATGGCCTTGTGGGAAGGACGCTGTACGAAGATCACCGCATGGATGATGGTCAGGTCACGTTCCTGATCCTCTTCCCATGCCTCGATATCCACTGCCGTTGTATAGGGCACTTCCTGACGAAGTCTCTCGAACACCTTTTCGCGTACGATTTCAGCAGCAAGAAAACGCGTGGGAGCCGTGGAAAGCTGGTCTTCGGGAAACTGCGACTCACCCTCGGGCATCATGTCGATGATGATCTTCTTCAGCTCATCCAGTCCGTCCTTGGTAAGCGCGGACATGGGGAACACTTCGGCATGGCCGAAGTATTCCTGCAGCTTCACGAGCAGCGGCAGCATGCGGGACTTGTCGTGAAAAAGGTCGACCTTGTTGACGACCACAAGCAGCGGACGATCATCCCCGGCCAGGGCGTCGCGGATGGACTGTATGTCGCGATCCAGAAATTCCGGACGGCGGATATAAAGCTCCGCATCCAGTACCAGCATCACGGCGTGAGCAGCGGCCATGCTCTGCCAGGCAGCCTGACTCATCATCTTGCTCAGATGCCCGCGCTGCTGCTGGCGGGAATGGTTGACGCCGGGAGTATCCATGAAAATGACCTGCGCGCCGGGCTCTGACATGATTCCAACCACGCGGGTACGCGTCGTCTGCGGCTTGGAGGTCACGATGCTGATCTTCTGCCCCAGCAGTGCATTGAGCAGCGTCGACTTGCCTGCATTGGGAGGACCCATGAGAGCAACCCACCCGCAGCGATGCTCGTTCTGTATTCTGGCCATAGTATCTCCGATATAGTATATGCGTCCCCGCTTCCGCCGCATCGGCGGAAGGGCGCCTGATGATGAAAAGGATTTTTCAGCTTGAACTACGCAGGACGTAACGTCAAGAGTCTATTGACGGCCTTCCCCAGGAAGCGGACAGGATTTCTCAAGCCATGCACAGAAGGCGTCCATGTCCGGACCATGGTCGAAACCGGAGATATGCGCCATGCCGTGCGCGAGCAGTCTACGGGCATGAACAAGCACGTCCTGTCCGTAAAGCACGCTTTCCCTCTCCAAGGTATCGACGCTCAGAAAAAGAGTCCCGAGTTCGCCGTTCTCTCCCGGGAAGCTCAGAATGTTGGTCGGTCCGAAGCATCCGAGATTACGAAGATTCACCGCCGCCATGTCGCCGTCTCCCGCCACTATGAGCTGCACGCCGTTCTTTCCCGACGCTGCAACATCAACGCGTTCCGCAACGCGCGGTGAATTTGTCTGCCCGGGAAGCATCTGCGCCTCGTCGGCAGCCGCGCGCATGGCCGAAAGCCAGCTCAGCCATTCTCTGCGGCAGACGCGGCAGCAGCGACGCATTTCCACGCGCAGACCTGCCGTATCCATCATGCGTCCTTCTCCGGACTTTCCCCTGCCTCGGCAGAACCGTCCTGCGACGTTCCGCCCTGGCCCCGATTTTCCACAGCATGCGTCTGCCGACCGGAGGAGGCTTTTTCCTTCAGGCAGTCCTCAGGACCGGATACCACCCATTCCGGACGAAGATCCTCGGCTTCGTCCTTTCTGTTTTCCTCGACCTTCGTCCTGTTCCTATGCTGTTCGACTCTGTCCTCGGGATAAGCTATGCGCTGGTGGAAAAGTCCGGTAATGATGCGCACGAAACTGTCGATGAGCTTGTTCAGATCCCTGAAGGTCAGGTCCGACTCGTCCAGTTGTCCCTCGGCATACACACCCTTCACTATTTTGGTGACATGGGCACGGATGCGGGCAGGCGTCGGATCCACCAGAGTACGGCTCGAAGCCTCTACGGAATCGGCCAGCATGACGATGGCCGCCTCCTTGGTCTGCGGACGGGGGCCGGGATAGGAATAATCCTGAAGCCGGGGATTTTCTCCCATCTGGAGGGCCTTGTTGTAGAAGAACATGGCGCCGCGCGTCCCGTGATGCTGGACGATGATGTCGGTTATCTCGCGACCGAGATGATATTCCGCGGCAAGTTCCGCTCCCTGCTTGACATGAGAGAAAAGAATGAGCGCGCTCATGGCCGGCGACAGCTTGTCGTGCGGATTGGGACCGCCGAACTGATTTTCCACGAAATATTCAGGATGGGAAATCTTGCCTATATCATGGTACAGCGCTCCGACCTTGCACAGAAGACTGTTGGCGCCTATCGCCGCGGCTCCAGCCTCCACCAGATTGGAGACCACAAGGGAATGATGATAGGTACCCGGCACCGTCATCATGAGTTCCTGCAGAAGCGGGTGCTCCAGATTCATGAGTTCCATCATACGGAAACGCGTGGTATACCTCATGAGCATTTCCAGCACGGGACTGAGGGCAAAAAGCAGAAAAAGCGATCCCACGGCATTGCAGGTGAGCGCCAGCAGAAGAAAAGGAAGCTGAGACAGCTCAACATGGTTGAACAGCGCCGCCCCCAGTCCTGTGAGCACCATCCACAGAAGCAGCGGAACGCTTCCCCAGACGACGTCCTGACGGCTCTGCGCGCGCAGAACCAGCCAGGTATTGGTCATGGACGACATGAAATAGAAAAAGAACAGAGCGATGTCGCCGTGAAAGATGATCGTGGTGAAGAAGGAAAGGAGCAGTCCCACCGTGCAGTAACGCCGTGCGGCAAAAATGAGGGCCGCAAGTCCGGCACCGCCTGCAACGGGAAAGGCGAAGGCCAGAATATGCGTCATGGACGCCGATGCCACGGATACGAGGACATACATGGTACACCATGCCGTCACACCGAAGACCACCAACAGCAGAGCGATGAGATTCTGATCCTTGGTGCGCAGAATCGTACCCTTGTTGCCGCTCGGCGTAATGAAAAGTCCGAGCAGCAGGAAAAAGCCCAGCACGAGACATCCGCCGAAAACGGCCCAGTCCACGACTCCGGGGGCCGACCTGAACAGCGCCTGCAGCTTGATCTGCTGCTCGTGGGTCACCATATCGCCCGCCCGAACCAGCACTTCTCCGGGCTGAACCTTGTAGAATACGGGTTCAACAGCGGCCAGCATTTCCTCGTTGCGCTGGTTCGTGACCTCCTGATTCACGGCAAGCGTCGGCATCACCATGAGCGGCATCATTTCCTGCAGCACCACCTTGACACGGGCATTGAGTTTTTCCTCGGAACGAAGCTTGCGGCCAAGGGCAACCTTGAACGTGCGCAGATCCTTGAGACCTCCGGCCTGCGTACGCAGCACTTCCGTGCCGCTGTCCAGATCGCGCACAATGACGGCATTGTCGGTGTTTGCAATCTGCCGCATATCGGCGATGACGCCGCTCGCAAGCGTGGACTCCATCCACGGTATGAGCGTGTTCAGCAGGTATTCCTGCACATAGGAAGCCGTCAGCACCCGGAACGCGGAGGAGGAAAAATCGGAAAGATGACGCTCATTGAAGGCTCGGCGAACGGCTTCAAGGCCGTCCTTGTCCAGACCTCTGCTGTTGATTTCATCCAGAAGCCCCAGACTCTCGGCCCGAAAGCTGTCCAACGCCTTCTTGTCGATGTCGAACACCATGGGCTGAAGCGCCAGGGCGCGATCACGACGCTGCTGGGTGGCCTGCGGATCCTCCACCAGAAGATCTCTGTCGGACACCACGTCCTGTGCGGCAATTTCTCCGGCAGGATAGATCACACGGGCCGAACGTCCCGGCTGCATCGCGCAGAGCAGGGAGAGCAGTACCAGCGCAGCGGCCAGGGAAAGCAGTCCCCAGTCGTGATGATGATGCAGAAACATAGAGCGTGAATGCCCCAAGAGCTGAGAAACGCTGACCGGAGATATCTTCCTAGTTTTTCTCATAAATATCGTAGGCTTCCACGATGCGGCCCACCAGAGGATGGCGAACCACGTCGGAACTGTGGAAATGATGGACGGCCACGCCGCGTACGTTTTCAAGCACTTTCAGCGCATGGACAAGGCCCGATCGGGTTTCCCCTTCCCTTTCGCCCTCGCGCAGAAAGGCACGGTTGACGGGAGGCAGATCTATCTGCGTGACGTCCCCGGTGATCACCATTCTGGAACCGAATCCCATACGTGTAAGAAACATCTTCATCTGCTCGCGCGTGGTATTCTGCGCTTCATCCAGAATGAGAAACGCATCATTGAGTGTGCGGCCGCGCATGAAGGCAAGCGGAGCAACTTCGATGATGCCAGCTTCCTGCTTCTGAGCAAATCCCTGCGGTCCCAGCATGTCGCTGAGCGCATCGTACAGCGGCCTCAGATAAGGATTGACCTTGTCCTCCATGTCTCCGGGCAGAAAACCAAGCTTTTCACCGGCTTCCACCGCCGGTCTGGTAAGAACGATTTTCTTCACGCGTTTCGCCGCAAGCATGGAAATGGCCATGGCCACCGCAAGATATGTCTTTCCCGTGCCTGCAGGACCTGTAGCGAACACGAGTTCGTTCTTCCGCAGAAGCTCCATATACTGACGCTGTGCGGTATTTCTGGCAATGATGCTCTTGCGGGGGGAAACAATGACGCTCGCATCGCGGAACATCCTGCCGATATCGGCCCCGGGATTGCGGAGAAGCTCCTCATATCCCTGAAGCAGATCTTCCCCTCGCAGAGTGTGTCCGCTTCTCAGAAGCCCGTATCCCTGAGTAAAAAGATTGAGAAGAAGCTCGCGCTGAGCCGGGCGAGGGTCACTTACGGTAAGTTCCGTGCCACGGGTCTGCAGATCCGCGCCGGAGGCGTCGGCTATGAGATCCAGGTGAGCATTGAGAGGACCGAAAAGCTGACTGGCCAGACCCGCGTCATCAAAGGCCAGCGTTTCCGCAAAGGACGATTTCACACGCATATCCTGTTTTTCCGTTACGCCTTCCGGGCTGACCGGCGGCATAAAATTCTTCACTACGCCAAAACCCGGAAAGAGTCCATAAGCACGAAAGTCGTCACATTCCCTTCCCAAAGACCCGCCTTTCCGTTGCTCCGCCCTGCCTGAATGCATCCTGTCCGCATACGTCGTCTTCTTCCAGGCGCAGGCATTCTGCTTCCGGAATGAAGCTTTCCCTCTGCAGACATTCTCGACACCCATGCTGATGGAAAAAATTTTTTCCCCACCTTTTTCGAAAAAAACATCCAATTCACAACTAACCCTCTGAACTGATGAATATTTACGCTTATCCGGTAATAACTGTTATTTTTATTCCCCCCTTGTCATAACGAAAAAGGGGTTTTACAATGACGGCGCTCTTCAGGAAGAGCCGTGCATAACAAAATTGTTCCGTCTCCTTTTCAGGAAGACCGGAGGTATCTTTTCTCATGTCTTTCCCCTCTCTGAAAATAGGTGATCTTGTCGCCCGCACGCCCATTGTCCAGGGCGGCATGGGTGTCGGCATATCTCTTTCCGGACTGGCCTCCGCCGTGGCCAATGAAGGCGGCATCGGCGTCATTGCCGGTGCCATGGTGGGTATGCGCGAACCAGACGTGGCATCCCATCCCGTGGAAGCCAACATACGCGCTCTGCGCCGAGAAATCGAAAAGGCCCGCGCCGCAACACAGGGCATCATCGGCGTGAACATCATGGTTGCGCTCACCACCTTTGCCGAAATGGTGAAAACCGCTATCGAATCCCGGGCGGACATCGTGTTTTCCGGCGCCGGACTTCCGATGGATCTGCCGAAGCTCTTTCAGGAAACCTGCGCGCAGAAAAAAGAAGAGTTTCGTACCAAGCTCGTTCCCATTGTCTCTTCCGGCCGGGCCGCCACGCTCATCGCAAAGAAATGGAAAAGCAGGACCGGACTCATCCCCGACGCCTTCGTGCTGGAAGGTCCCAAGGCCGGCGGTCATCTCGGTTTCTCCGAAGAACATATCTTCGATGAATCCTTTGCCCTCGAAAAACTGGTCCCCGGCGTAGTCGATGCCGCAAAAGCGCTGGAGGACAAGGAGGGAAGAGCCATTCCCGTCATTGCCGGCGGCGGCGTCTTCAGCGGAGCGGACATCGCCAGAATGCTCGAACTCGGAGCATCGGGCGTACAGATGGCCACCCGTTTCGTGGCCACTGATGAATGCGATGCGGATATACGTTTCAAGCAGGCCTACGTGACCGCCCGGGAAGAGGACGTCACCATCATTCACAGCCCCGTGGGCATGCCGGGACGCGCTCTGAAGAACGACTTCATAGAAGCCGCCAGAGAAGGCAGAAAAAAACCCTTCAAATGTGTGTTTCACTGCATCAAGACATGTGATCCGAGCACAACCCCCTATTGCATCTCATCCGCGCTCATCAATGCCATGAAGGGCAACCTCGACAAGGGATTCGTCTTCTGCGGCGCCAACGTGGCGAAGGTACGAAGCATCGTTTCCGTCCATGAACTCATGGATGCGCTGCGCAGGGAGTACGACGAGTTCATGTCGCAACGGAAAGAGATTCCCGTCGTTTGACGTACATTAAAGATTCTGCCGTCGCCGTTCCTTCTCTCCCCGGCGACACCGACAGAATCCGTATGCTCCTCCTGAATAAAAAACGCCGCATTTCAGCGGCGTTTTTTTTCTCCTCCATCCCTCTCCAGACAGAATCAGGCAAGAAAAAAAAAGAATAGTGTCTGGTCTCCGTATCGTTCCCCCGCTATCTTCTGTCAGAAGACCGAAAACTTTTCCGGTCCTGAACGCCTCTTTTCAGACAACCCCGCAGAGGAAAAACCATGAACCGACGCCGATTTCTCAAGACATCGCTCATGACGACCGCTGCCGCAGCAGGAGGATCTCTTCTGTCCGGCGCGGCCTTCTCTACACGGCAGGCAAAGGCGAACAACAACGGAGAAAAAAGCATGAACATTCTTGTCCTTACCGGCAGCCCCAGAGAACACGGCAACTCCGGCATACTTGCCGACAGCTTCATCAGAGGAGCCGAGGAGACCGGTCATGTCGTGACACGCTTCGACGCCGCCCTCAGAAACGTTCATCCCTGCATCGCCTGCAACAGTTGCGGCATGAACGGACCATGCGTGTTCAAGGACGATTTTGAAATCGTACGGGAACATATCATTCCCGCCGATCTGGTAGCCTTTGTCACCCCCATGTACTACTTCGGCATATCCGCGCAGCTCAAAGCCGTGATAGACCGTTTCTACGCCATCAACGGTTCCATACACACGCCGAAACAGGCCGTACTGATCATGACCTATGCCAACAATTCCAAGCGAAACGAAAGTCCCATTCTCGCGCATTACGAAATGCTGCTGGACTATCTCGGCTGGACGGATGCCGGCCGCATCATCGCTCCCGGCGTATGGACGGCCGGCTCCGTCGAACATACGCCCTTCCCCGATCGCGCCTACAGGCTCGGCAGAGGACTGCGCAAGGAAGGAGAACCCGTCCTATGAACAGAAGAACGTTTCTCGGCGTTTTGGCTGGCACGGCGCTGACTGTCGGAGCGGGGGCCGGAGGAACGCTCGCCTTTCTCCGACAGGAACAGTTCGGTGCTCTGCCCGAAGGAGAAATTCTGAAACGTATCATGGCCTCCCCGCACTATGCAAACGGAACATTCCACAATCTTGTTCCGCACCCCATCCTCAGCGACGACAGCAGTTTTGCCGGAGCGCTGATCCGCTCTCTCGTGGAGAAGAGAACCGGCACCGTTCCCCCCCGCCCCATCCCCTCTCTGCGTCCGGATCTTTCGACGCTGAACGGCATCGGCGATGTCATCATCTGGCTTGGTCACTCGAGTTTTCTTATCCGTCTCGGCGGAAAGACCATACTCATCGACCCTGTCTTCAGCGATCATGCCTCGCCCGTCTCGTTCAGTACGCGGGCTTTTGCCGGAACCACTCCCTGTTCTGCCCTGGACATGCCGGACATCGACATTCTGCTCATATCGCACGATCACTGGGATCACCTGGATTATCCCACTGTCACGGCCCTCGGAAGCAGGATCAAACAGATTGTCTGCGGCCTCGGTACCGGCGCTCATTTCCGCAGATGGGGTTTTGACGGGAACATCATCCGGGAGGCAGACTGGGGAGAGTGCGTCGTCCGGGACGGTGCGGTCCGCATCAGTCTCGTTACGTCAGCCCACTACTCGGGACGTTCTCTGACGCGCAACAAATCTCTCTGGGCAGGCTTCGTGCTGGAGTCGCCGAAGCGAAGAATCTTCTTCAGCGGAGACAGCGGTTACGGACCGCACTTCACAGCAATCGGCAAAACGTTTGGAGCTCCGGACATCGCCCTTCTGGACTGCGGGCAGTACAACGAGCGCTGGAAATATATCCACATGACGCCGGAAGAAGCCGTCCGCGCCGCGAAAGATCTCGGCGCGAGAGCGATCATGCCCGCACATGTCGGAAAGTTCGCGCTCTCTACGCATCCTTGGGATGCCCCCTTCCGGCGCATCCTTGAAGCGTGCCAGAAACATTCCATGACTCTGCTGACGCCCCGCATCGGCGAACTCTTTGATATGGAAAACACTCTTCCCGTATTTCCCCGTTGGTGGGAAGAGCTGCCCCCGGCCTCATCCGTCGACGCAGGCTGAACAATCCTGTCGTTTCCATACCGCGCCGGAGGAAACGGACGCGATGTCCCGAATCCTCTTTCAGGATCGGGACATCCTCGCCCTTTCATTCATCCACAGCCCGAAACGGCACTCTTTCGGACAGAGGTCACAAACCATGCCGGAACACAGCTCAGCGCACAACTGCAGGATGAGGTGAAAGCAACCATGCTCCGGTATCTGAAGATGCCGGGCATCTTCGACACAGCCATTTCTGGCCTTGCCCATCACAAGGCGGGAAGAAAACGGCTCCCCGAGCAGACTCCGGCAGGCCATGAGTACATAAGTTGAATGATTGAAATCATCCTCTGAACAATGCTGCATACCGAGTCATTGCATAACGTTGTCCGAAGGTATGTTAAGTTCCGACGTGAATCCACATATTACTTCAAGTGAAAAAAGGAAAAGCCTGCCTCAATCGCACCGCAGCAACTTCTGTGGCGAACCGTGTCCCCAGAAATCACTTGCAGACGCCAGCCGGCTTCCACAAAAGAAGCGTTAAATAAAGGAATGTTCAATCCGACGACTTCGGCGACAGAAGAAAGACCTGGAAACTCCGAGCTCCTCATACTGAATCCATGTCGGCGCATTTTGCCTTGAAAGACAAAGACCGGCTTGTTACTCTCTTCAACCAAAAGTTGCCGGAAAAACCGCATGACATTTTCATCCGCGTCAGGTTCTGAACCCCATTGAGCTCTTCTTCATCCTACGGACGTAAAAGTATGCGTGGTGTTTTCATGATCATAGTTCGCCTGCAATCCTCATGATTAATCAATTGAATCGTCAAAGTTTTTAATAAAATCAGAAGGCGCAAGATGATACGCGGCCAGTAATGCCTTCACCTACGGGGAAGGCATAGAGGCCATACATACAAAAAGCATGTCTATTGGGAATAGACATGCTTTTTTGTACGTATGTAGTGACAGGTCCGACTTGCTCGATCCATGCCTACTTCTGGATGCGTGCAAGAATCTTTTCGTACAGCGCATCAGGCAGTTCCAGATCCTGTCCACGTCTGGATTCACGCAGGGCGAAGCGGCGGGAACCGGGCAGGCGGGTGCCGGACTGGGAAAGAATATGCGCCACCAGGCGTTCCAGCGTAGCGGGGAACTGGGGATTCATCTTTTCAGGATCAATAATGATAAAGCTCTGGCCGATGCCCGGAGCGGGGCCTTCGGCTTCGAAGAAAGAGCTGGCTTCAAAGGCATGGTTGGAGCCGGTGAGGGAGGCGGAAAGAATTTCCACCATGAGGGCCAGCGCGGCTCCTTTGGCATCACCCAAGGGTACCATGGTCCCCTTGAGGGCTGCTTCAGGAGAGGTGGTGGGCTGACCGTTTTCATCCAAGGCCCAGCCTTCGGGAATGGTGGTTTCACCCTTCTGCTTGGCATTCATGATCTTACCGCGGGCCACTTTGCTCAAGGACATATCCACCACGATGGGATCTTCGCCGCTTCTGGGGCAACCGAAGGCCAGAGGATTGGTTCCGTAGCTGGGAAGCTTTCCTCCCCAAGGAGCCATGGCGGAAGGAGTGTTGGAAAAGGCAAGACAGATGAGGCCTTCCCGGGCCATGCGTTCAACATAGTGACCGAGCATGCCACAGTGATGCGAACGGCGAACGCCGACCATGGAAATGCCGAACTCTCTGGCCAGAGGAATGGCCGCCTTCAATCCTTCGTTGATGGCGGGAAAGGCATAGCCGTTGCAAGCGTCCACGCAGACGACGGCGGGAGTAGGATTGAAAACCACGGGACGGGCGTCGGCCTTCACCTTGCCGGTTTTGGCCTGATCCACATAAAAGGGAATACGGGAAAATCCGTGGGAGGGCATGCCGTCCAGTTCGGCGAGAAGAAGGGCGTCGGTGACGCACGAAGCCGTGTCGTCGGGAACACCGGCAGAGAGGAATGCCTTTATACCGAGTTCGCGCATGGCATTGTAGGAAAGTTTCATGAAAAGTTCCTCAAAGTCCGGTATGTACCGGAGCTGCAGATTGTTATTTCAGCGCGGAAGCCACTTTTTCGGCGATCATGGAGCTGACACGCGTATTGGATTCGCGCGTGACCCCGGCAATGTGGGGGGTAAGCAGACAATGAGGAGCCACGGCGAGCGGAGAGTTCGCGGGCAGGGGTTCCTTCCCGAAAACGTCGATCATGGCACCGCCGAGTCTTCCATCAATAAGGGCCTGCGCCAGCGCCGCTTCATCCACGATACCGCCGCGGGCCGTATTGACGAGGAAGGCTCCCTTCCTCATGGCGGCCAGACGCTGTTCGTTGAACATGTTTCTGGTACTGTCGGTCAGCGGAACATGCAAGCTTATGGCATCGGATTCTGCAAGAAGTTCATCCATGGAAACAGGCGTCACATCGTGTTCCTTCCACACCGGAGCATCGGCAGCTATGAAAGGATCATAGGCGATCACCTTCATGCCGAAGGCTTTAGCACGGCTCGCCACGTCGCGGGCAATACCGCCGAATCCGAGCAGGCCGAGCGTCTTGCCGAAGATTTCTCCGCCGGAGGACATGCGTTCGCGGGGCCATTTGCCGTCGGCCACTTCATTGAGACTCTGATAGCAGCCTCGGGCCAGCATGAGCAGGCCGGCCATAACATATTCTGCAACAGAAACGTTATTGGCTCCGGTTGCAGGAATAACAGTGATATTTCTACCCTTACAGGCCTCTACATCTATATTATCAAGTCCTACACCAAGCCTTCCTACAACACGAAGTTCCTTTGCAGCGTCAAGCAGTGCTCCGCGCACCTGAGTCTTATTTCTTACAATAATGGCACTGCACGTGGTGATATGTTTTATAAGTTCATCAGGTCTATCAACAAGAGTCTTATCATAGATAACGTTAAATTCTTTTTTTAAAGATTCAACAGCATTGGAATCCATGAACTCAGTGATGACTATGGTGTCCATACTTATCTCCCGTGTAAAATTATGGGATGGCAATGAAAAATAATGCTTGACAAAATATCAAGATGCATTAAAATTATAAAACAATTCAACCTAAAATGGTATCAAATTCATGACAAAAGTAACGTCCATTCCTCTGTACGCGCAGATAAAATCTTCCATCCTCAGCCGGATAGTCGCGAAGGAGTGGGGACCTGGGAGTTTTTTGCCCAGTGAGACGGCGCTGGCGGCCGAGTACGGAGTCAGCCAAGGAACACTACGCAAGGCCTTGAACGAACTCGCTCTGGAAAAAAAACTCGTCCGCTTTCAGGGCAAGGGAACGGCCGTGGCCGTTCTCGAC
>CALUTB010000036.1 GCA_944323575.1 uncultured Mailhella sp.
GCCATGGTGCGCTTGGAGGTGAAGCCTATGCGCTGGTTGGCCGTCTGCTGCAGCGTGGACGTGGTGAAGGGCGGCAGAGGCGTGCGGGAACGCTCCTTTTCCTCCACCTGCGACACTACGAAGGGCTGTCCGGCCATGGCCTGTTCCATGGCGTCGGCGGCGGCCTTGCTGCCGATGAGAATCTTGCGGGAACTTTTGTCCTTTTTGTCCTCGTCGCCGCCGGAAAGTTCCCTCAGTTTTTTGGCAAAGTCTGTTTCTATCCGGGCAAGTTCCGCTTTGAAGGGAGGAGGCGTCGCTCCGGCGAGCAGGGCGCGGAAGGTCCAGAACTCTTCGGGGACGAAGGCAAGGCGTTCCTCTTCGCGCTCCACGATGAGACGCAGGGCCACGGACTGCACACGGCCGGCGGAAATGCCGCGTTTGACGGTCTTCCAGAGCAGGGGAGATATCTTGTAGCCCACAAGGCGGTCGAGTACGCGACGGGCCTGCTGCGCGTCGAAAAGATCGGGATTGATGTCATGGGGATGCTCCAGTGCGTTCTTCACGGCACGGGCCGTGATTTCGTTGAACTGGATGCGCTTGATGTTCTTCGCCTTGTTCTTGATGACCTCGGCGATGTGCCAGGCGATGGCCTCTCCTTCACGGTCGGGGTCGGGCGCGAGATAGACGGTATCGGCCTTGGCGGCTGCCTCCTGCAGATCGCGGACAACCTTTTCCTTGCCCTTGATGATTTCATAGTGAGGTGCGAAGTCATGGGCTTCATCCACGCCGATTTCTCTGGTGGGCAGATCTCGTATGTGACCTACGCTGGCCTGCACCATGTATTTGTTTCCCAGAAATTTCTTGATGGTCTTCACCTTGGCCGGCGATTCCACGATAATCAGATCCTTGCCCATAGCTCGCTCACAAGTAGGAATTTCAACGAGAGAAACGCTTCCGTCGTCAAGGAACATACGTAAAAAGGGGGGAGCGTCAAGTCCCGGAAGGGACAAATGACGTATTTATGCGCTTCCCGGGGCATCTTTCCGGAGAAGGAGTCTTTTTCTTCGGGAGAGGTCAGGAAAGCTCCGCCATGCGGGCGTGTTCGTCGAAGACGATGCTGTCCGGTCCCAGACCGAGCCGCTGCCAGCGTTCTTTCAATGTCCCCCTGTCTCCGTACATGAAGCCCTGGCAGGAGTGGGGCAGGATAAGACGTTCCGGCGCACGTCCGAGCCGTTTCACGGCTTCCTCCGCTGAGACGAGCAAAGCTTCCGCCTGAATGACGGCTCCGAGTGCGGGGTGTCTCGGACCGGCCAGCAGTGCGGCGTCGAAGGCCGGTTCCGGCGCCACTGACAGCCTTATGACGGGAATTTCCGCCTGCCATGCCAGATGCAGCGCATATCCCAGCGCATGAACGGTCTCTTCCGTGGTCCACGGCGTGAAGGAGCCTTCCCTGTACCAGCGGGCGAGAACGGTTCCTTCCGGGACGAGACAAGGATAGAAGCGCAGACAGGACGGTCCTAAGGCAAGCGCTTTCCGCACGTCATCGAGAAAGACGTCGGGATGGCATCCGGGCATGCCGGGAAGAAGCTGTATGCCGAGCTGCAGTCCTGCCTTGAGAACCGCACGACAACCGGTTGCGGCGTCATGGCCGGTGTAACCGCGGCGGGAACGCGCAAGTGCCGTATCGTTGAAGCTCTGTATCCCCAGTTCCACAAGATCCACGCCGTAGTGCAGAAGTTCCTGCAATACGGAGGGAGAGAGCGCATCGGGTCTTGTGGAGCAGCGTGCATGCGTGATGCGTCCTTCCCTGCGCATACGGCATAGAAAATCGAGACAGAGACGGCGTTCACGGGCAGGAAGGGCCGTGAACGTACCGCCGTAGAAGGCCAGTTCGCGGCGCTGTCCGGGGGCGCAGGGCGACATGGACGACAGCAGGGCGTCGACCCGGGCGAGAACGGCGGCCGCTCCGGCGGAAGTATCCTGACCCGTCTGCTTGTCCTGCGCGCAGTAGACACACTGCCCCGGACAGCCGAGAAAAGGAAGAAAAACCGGAATGATTCGTCCTGCCCTCTGCCTTCGGAAGGCGGTGGGAAAGCGCACTGACGACGCATGAAATTCGGTGAAGTGTCCCTGAATGTCTGACATTTTTTGCCTCGGGATAAAAGCTCTTGATGTTCTAATCAGTTGCGCTTAGGATGACAAGGTATCCCCCCGCTTTAAAATACGGGAGGTCTCTGGAGGTCTGTACTGGTATGTCTGAAGAAAAGTGTATTTTCTGCCTCATTGCAAGCGGGGACATCCCCTGCGCAAAAGTGTATGAGGATGAGAGCGTTCTGGCATTTCTTGATCTTTCTCCCGTTCATCCCGGTCATACGCTTGTGATTCCCAAGGTTCACTACAAGGATCTGCTTGAGGTTCCCTGCGAATTTGCCCCCGCATTGCTGTCAGCGCTGAAGAAAATCGGTGTGGCTGTGATGAAGGCTACCGGAGCCACGGGATTCAACGTGATGCAGAATAACGGAGTGTCTGCCGGACAGACCATGTTTCATGTTCATTGGCATATTATTCCCCGTTTCGACGGGGATGGTCTCGGTGCCTGGGAGCAGGGGAATTATCCCGACGCCGCGGCCATGCAGACCATGGCTGCGAAGGTGGCCTCGTGTCTGGAAAAGTAATCCGTATCTGGAAGGAATGGCAGGAGGAAAAACATGAACAAGGCGCTTACCAAGGCTGACATTGTAGAAGCGGTGTACAATGATAAGAATCTCGGCCGCAACCGTGCGGAAGTGAAGAATATCGTTGAAAATCTGCTTTTTCTGATGAAGCAGGCCATCAAGAAGGATGACGCGCTTCTGATCAGCGGTTTCGGCAAGTTTGAAGCCTATGACAAAAACGCCCGCAAGGGACGCAACCCTCAGACTGACGAGTCCATCACGCTGCCTCCGCGCAAGGTGGTGGTGTTCCGCCTCTCCCGCAAGTTCCGCATGGAACTCAACGGAGGGGAGGAAGTTTAGTTCCGGGGCGGTGTCCCATGCAAGAAGGGCCTGCATTTGCAGGCCTTTTTTCTTGCCCTGCGAAAGGCCTTCGGGGTTGTCTTACTGTACTCCTCCCATTTTTTGAGCTATAAGAGCGGCGTGTCCGCGGGTGTTTTCCGCCGTCCGGACGCCAAATCCTGGCCTTTCGGCCAGAGCCTGAGAGGATATCATGTCCGTTCCCGTTCTCGACGTTGCCGCATGGACGGCAAGACTTATGGAGCTGCCGCGATACGGCGCGGCCAATGTGACGGCCTTCTATGAACACCGCATGGGAGCCATCTGCAGGGATCCCCATCTGCTTCTGGTGCCGCTCGACGATCACATGGTGCATCGCGGCGACGCCATTTTCGAGAGTCTTTCCCTTCTGGAAGGCCGCATCATACAGCTCGACGCTCATCTTGAGCGCATGAAGCATTCGGCAGACGTGCTGGCCCTGGAGCCTCCCTGTCCGTGGGAAGATGTGCGCCGGATCATCATTGATGTGGCAGTGACCGGGGGAGAGCCTTACGGCGGACTCAAGGTACTGCTCGGCCGCGGCTGCGGCGGACTGGGAGTGGATCCTGCGGAATGCTCGGAGAGCAGTCTGTACATAGTGGCGACCAGAAGCCGACCGATGCCGGAGAGCTTTTGGCAGAAGGGGCTGACCGCTGCGAGAAGCGCGATTCCTGCCAAGCAGGAGTGGCTGGCTCAGATCAAGTCCACCAATTATCTTGCCAATGCGCTCATGACCAGAGAGGCGAGAGAGAAAGGCGTGGACGTCACGTTTTCCTTTGATGAGAACGGCTTTCTTGCAGAAGCGGCCATAGCCAACGTGGCAATGGTGGACAGAGAAGGTCGTATGCTCATGCCCGAGTTCCGTCGGGCGCTTCCCGGAACGACGTCCCTGCGGGCCATGGAGCTGGCCAGAGCGTTCATGCCTGTAGTTATCACTGATATCACAGAAGAAATACTGGAACAGGCTTCCGAGATTCTGGTACTTGGTACTACATGCGAGTGCGTGGCGGTCACGCACTACAACGGCAAGCCTGTAGGCGACGGCCGTCCCGGTCCCATGGCGGACAGGCTGCGCCATCTGCTGCATGACGCTCTTGTGACCGGAGGCGTGCCGTTCCTCAAATGATCAACAAGTGAGGAACTTATGCGCATCAAGACTCTTTTCACCGGTTTCTGCTGTGGTATCCTTCTGGCTCCCGCGATGGCTCTCGCCGCCGATTCAGCTCCTGCGTCCAAGGCGAAGCAGACCGTGGCCGATACGCCTTTCGTGATCGTGGCTCCCAGTGAGGAAGTCGTGGTCACCTTCCCGCTCTTTCTTGTGGAACGCGGCGTGGTGGAAAGCGTAGATGTCAAGAACGGCACCTTTACCATCAAGGACAAGGAAGGCGTGCTTTCCACCATCAAGGTGACGGACAACACCCTTGTTGAAAACGTGTATGCCGACATCTTCACCTGGGAAACCAAGAAGGGCATCAATGATCTGAAGAAGGGCGACAAGGTTCGTGCCCGGGTGTTCCCTGCCGACGAAGGGCAGCCCGAGTCCGCCATCTCCTTGGATGTGTATAAGTTCTAACGCGGTCCATCTTCCGTAACACAACGCCGTTCTGGTTGTTTCGCGGCACTGACCGCCAGCTGTCAGGAAAGCCGGTGTCTCCCCGTTACGGGGCGGCCCGGCTTTCTTTCTGGGCAAAGCTGTTCCGGTTGCAGTCTTTCAGAGCATGTTCACAGGATCAAGATCCAGGGAAACTCTCATGTCATGGGGGAGTGCCCCTGCATCGCGCAGTGCCAGAGCGTAGGTCATGCGTATGTTCTGCCAGGTGTCGGCCTTGACGAGACACTGAAAGCGCATTCTGCCCTGAATGCGGGAGAGCGGAGCGGGAGCCGGACCGAGAACGCTCAGACCGAGTTCCCGGCCGTGTCTTCTGAGCGAGGATGCCAGAGCGTTGACGCGGCTTTGTCCGTCCTTCCAGTCCCGGGGATAGGATATCCTGATGAGGGCGAGCTTGACGAAGGGAGGATAGCGGCGCTGTTTGCGCAGAGCGATTTCGTGCTCGTAGAAGCCCTCATAGTCGCCGGTTTTCACGAATTGCCAACAATAATGACCGATGTCTCTTGTCTGGATGAGGACGCGTCCCGGCTTTTCGCCGCGTCCGGCGCGTCCTGAGGACTGGACCAGAAGCTGGAAGGTACGTTCCGCCGACCGGTAGTCGGGCATGTTCAGTCCCATGTCACCGTCGGCGATGACGGCCAGCGTGACGTTTGGAAAATGATGTCCCTTGGACAGCATCTGCGTACCGACGAGTACCTGTGCCTGCTGATGGGCAAAGGCGGAGAGTATTTCTTCCATTCGTCCCGGCCGAGCCGTGCTGTCCCTGTCGAGACGAAGCACACGACCTCCCGGAGGCAGTGCTCCGGCAAGTTCTTCTCCTGCCAGAGATTCTTCCAGTTTTTCCGTCCCCTCTCCCATGGGCAGAAAGTTCAGGCCGCCGCATTTTTCGCAGGGCGAGGGAAAGGGACGGGTATGTCCGCAGTAATGGCAGACCAGCTGCTCGCGTTTCTTGTGATAGGTGAGTGCGATGTCGCAGTTCGGACATTTGACCACTGTTCCGCAGTTCAGACAGTACATGAGCGGCGCGTATCCTCTGCGGTTGAGCAGCACTACGGCCTGCTCACCCCGCTGCACCGTTTCCCTTAGCGCTTCCACGGCGCGGGGGGAAAGCAGACGGGATGCGGGCTGATTTCTGATGTCCACCAGTTCTATGGCGGGCAGCGTGCCGCCTCCGGTACGCTGCGTCAGTCTGGAGATAGGAAACAGTCCTTCCCGTGCGGCATGGAAGGTCTTGATGTCCGGCGTCGCCGAGCCGAGCACCAGCAGCGCCTTGTGTCGGCCGGCTCTTTCCCATGCGACTTCCTTGGCCTGATAGGGCAGACGGTCTTCCTGCTTGAAGGAGCCGTCATGTTCTTCATCGAGCACGATGGCGCCGAGCGGAGGTACGGGCAGAAACAGCGCCGAACGTGTGCCTATGATGATGCATGGCTCGCGCCGAGCGGCGAGGCGGCGGAATGTCCGTTCCCGCTGCTGCTGACTCTGATAGCCGTGGTAGAAGAAGATGGCGGTTCCCGGAAAACGTTGTTCGGCGCCCCTTCTGAGTTTGAGGGCAATGGCCACTTCCGGTGCCAGAATGAGAGCGGAACGCCCGCGGGCAAGGCAGGCGTGGGCAAGTTCCAGATAGACGGCCGTCTTGCCGCTGCCCGTGATGCCGAACAGAAGATGCGCAAAAGGCCGTTTTTCTCCCCGGGCGAGAAGATCCATTTCCCGGCAGTAGTCATTGAGCGCGGTCTGCTGTTCTTCGGTGAGATGAAAGGGCGGTTCCGGAGGAGGAATCAGTTCCTCTCCGGGTTCGGTGCCCTCTTCTTCCGCAGCAGCGGACCGCAGTTCCACGAGCTTGTTTCTGACGAGAGCGGTCAGAGCCGCCGCGGAGTCGGGCAGGGCGTCGTGCAGTTTTCTGCGCGATGAGGCGCCGTGCTGCAGAAGCCATTCGAGTACTTCACGCTGTCTGACGGCATTGGGCCGTACAGGCCACGGAGGATCGCAGGTGAGTGCGCATATCTCGCCGGCCGCGGTGTCTTCGGCCAGCATGAGAAGTTCCGCCCGGCCCTTCATGAAGTCCCGTGCCAGTTCGGCGCGTTCTCCGGGCATGAGGGAAGGGATGTCCCGGAGGGCAAAAAGTTTCGGCTTGCGTCCCCGGCCGTCGATGTCCGGCAGATAGCGGCGTACGCGGATGCGAGCCGTTGTCCTCAGTCCCTGCGGCAGAAGATTGCCCAGAATTCTGCCGGGAGAGGAATACTGGCGTGCCGCCAGCTGTTCCACGGTGTACATGTAGTCTTCGGGCAGCAGCGGAACATGTTCCAGCGGCCATGTCAGGGGACGCAGGGAAATAGCCCCGTGTTTTTTCATGCTGTGCTGCCCGGCATGGCTTTCCCGGAGCGCGGCCTTGTCGTCATCGGCAAACACGGCCGTGATTACGCCGGCACGTATGGCTCCGTTGCCCAGCGGAACGGCGACGCGCATGCCTCTGTTCCATGCAAATCCCGGAAATTCTTCCGGAGTCAGATAGCTCAGCGTGGCATAGGGGGGCGTGCATATGGCGACATGACAGATCATGTTCCCTGTCCTATCCGAAGAGAGAATGGCAGGCAAGAGGAAGAAAGGCGCACCATGTCCGTCCGGTCGTCCGGACGGAGCGCATCGTGCCCGGATCCGGCGCGCGGACGAGTCATCCCTTGAAGACGAAGAACGCTCCGGCCACGATAAGCGCGAAGCCGACGGCATGATTCCAGGTGAGGCTCTCTCCGAGATAGAGCGTGGAGAAAATACCGAAGATGGTCAGAGAGATGACTTCCTGAATGGTCTTGAGTTCCGCAGCGGAAAAGTAGCCGTATCCGATGCGGTTGGCGGGAACCTGAAGACAGTACTCAAAGAAGGCGATGCCCCAGCTGACAAGAATGGCGCCTATGAAGGTGAGGGAATGATGCCGCAGATGTCCGTACCAGGCATAGGTCATGAATATGTTGGAACCGATGAGCAGCAGAACGGTGACGAGAGGAACAGGCAGATGGAGTGTCATGGATGCCTCGCCGGGAAGCTTCATGTCGGAGTGAAAAAAAGAAAGGGGAGCGCGCTCCCCTTTTGTGCTGATCCGTGTTCGGGTGGAATCCTGACCTGCTACAGGTCGAATTCCCTGTGCAGGACGTTGACCGCAAGTTCAAGATCCGCTTCGTCTACGAGGCAGGAAATCTTGACTTCAGAGGTGCTGATCATGAGCAGGTTGATGCCGGCCTTGTACAGAGCGTCAAAGGCGCGGCTGGCAGCACCGCTGTGGTTGCGCATGCCCACGCCCACGACGGAGACCTTGGCGATATTAGAAGAGTGTTCGATGCTGCTGCAGGCGGGAGAGGCCTTCTGCAGAACTTCCAGCGTCCGTTTCAGATCCTTGCGGGACACGGTAAAGGCCATGTCGGTTACACCGTCACGGCTGGCGGTCTGTATGATCATGTCCACCACGATGCCCGCATTGCCCAGAGGGCTGAAGATGCTGGCTGCCGAGCCGGGTCTGTCCTGTACGTCGCGGAGCGTGACTCTGGCCTGATCCTTGTCAAATGCAATGCCCGAAACGAGCACGGACTCCATCATGATGTCCTCCTTGGTGACCAGCGTGCCCGGATCATTGGAGAAGGTGGAACGCACGCGGACTGGAACATTATATTTTTCAGCAATTTCTACGGAACGGATTTGCAGAACCTTGGCGCCCATGGAAGCCATTTCCAGCATCTCGTCATAGCTGATGCGGTCCATTTTGTGGGCATCCTTGCACATACGGGGATCGGTGGTGTAGACGCCGTCCACATCGGTATAGATGTCGCAGCGGGTCTCGTCGCCGAGAGCTGCCGCGACGGCGACGGCGGACGTGTCGGACCCGCCTCGACCCAGCGTGGTGAGACGCATGTCGGGCGTACGCCCCTGGAAACCGGCCATGACGACGACGTCATAGGTCTGAAAGGCTTGTCTGATGGTGTCGGCTTTGATGGTGTCGATTCTGGCATTGCCGAAAACATCGTCGGTGATGACGGGAAGCTGGAATCCCAAGAAGGAGCGGGCTTTCACGCCCGCGTCGCACAGGAGCATGGAAAACAGCGCTACCGATTCCTGTTCGCCGGTAGTGAGCAGAACGTCGAGTTCTGCAGGATCGGGTTCATCCGACCACTGATAGGCTCTTTCCAGCAGACTGTTGGTCTGGCCGTAGCGGGCGGAGAGGACCACCACAACCTTGTAGCCCTCCTCAAGAGCGGCGAGCACTTTGGTGCGCACTTTTTTCATGCACTCCAGATCGGCGACGGAGGATCCTCCGAATTTCTGCACAAGAATACGCATAGGACAATCCTGAAAAAAGAAGATAAGGAACGGTTAAGCCTCATCAACGGGCAGGAAACGTTTTTCGAGCCGTGGGGTCAGTTGGCGCAGAAGATCTTCGGCTGCTTCTCCGTGGGCTTCGATTGTTGCCAGCCGGAAAGTCTGGCATGATTCCTCAGTCTTGTCCAGAGCTTTTGCTCTGTCGCTCCGCACCGGGGAAAGATAAAGATCAAGTCGTTCCGCTGCATGGCGGTCGGCGGCCAGATACTGGGGCCATTCAAGAATGAGAAAGGGGTTTTCGTCATCCAGCATCTCTTCCATTTCTTCGGGCAGCGTTGCGCCTTCCGAGAGGCGATAGAGGTCCGCATGGAGGACTTCGGGATGCGTGGGATAGACGTTGCAGAGCGTGAAGCTGGGGCTGGCGACTTCGGCATGGTCGCCGTCCGGAAGGGCGGACACGAATCCCCGTGTGAAGGTCGTCTTTCCGCCGCCGAGGTCTGCAAAAAGATAGAGCGTGCGCAATGAAGTGGCGCTCATGGCCTGAGCCAGCATTCGGCCCAGCTCCATGGTGTCTTCGGGGTTTTTCAGAAGGACGGACATGGATCCTCCTCGTCGGGTTCGCCTGCCGCAGCGAGAACGTGGGGCAGGGCATCGGCTATGTCATGCGGGTCGTTGCCGCGCATGGGAAATTCACGGGAAAGACGTATGCCGGCAAGCGCGTGCGTCCATACTCCCAGCGTTGCCGCGAGTCCTGATGCATGTCTCCGGGCGAGCAGAGCACCGATGAGACCGGCCAGAACGTCGCCGGAGCCTGCCACGGCGAGCTGCGGAACATTCCAGGGAGCGATGACGGAAGGTTCATCGGGAACGGCGATGAGCGTGCCTTTTCCCTTGAGAACCCAGACGGCGGAAGCTAGACCGGCCAGTCCGGACAAGGCATTGAAGCGGTCGGCCTGTACGGCGGAAGGACTGATGCCGAGGAGCGTGGCGGCTTCTCCGGGATGCGGCGTGAGCACGTCGCAGGGACGCAGGAGAGAAAGCAGTTCTGGTCTTGAGGCAAGGGCGTAGAGCGCATCGGCGTCCAGCACCATGGGAGGACGGTCCGGAAGTTTCAGAAGAGCTTCGGCAAAGTCCGCGGCTCCCCTGTCGCGTCCGAGGCCGGGGCCGAAGACCAGCGCGCCGAAGGTCGGCAGCAGTTCGGAAAGCGTCCTTGCATCTTCCGCGCACCAGCCTCCGTTTCCGGCTTTTCCGGACAGGGCATGAAGCGTCAGCGCGGGCATATTGATGCGGGCGGCGTTCAGAACGGGTTCCGGGCCTGCCAGCATGACGAGTCCTGCTCCGGTCCGCAGCGCAGCCCATGCCGAAAGGCAGGGAGCACCCGTGTAAGAGGCGCATCCTCCGGCAATGAGAACCCGCCCTGCCGCACCTTTATGGGCCGGTCCATGCGGTATCCTGGCCGGCACGGCGTCGAGCTGCGGCATGATGCGGGGGGATGCGCCGTGTTCCACGACATAGGGAGCGCCTCTGTCCGTCGTGCGGAGAAAGGGCATCCAGGTACGGAATGAGGGAGGGCAGGCTTTCTGAACGGCTCTCGGCATGCCTATGGGACGCACTTCAAGCATGCCAGTGTATTCTTCCGCCTCGGGCAGCAGAAGTCCCGGTTTGGGGGCCTGGAACGTCACCGTTACGTGTGCGCGAACGGCCACGGGCGAGGGCCGGCCGATGCGTGCGGAAAGTCCGGACGGAATGTCGACTGACAGGACGAGCCGTGCGGCAAGCGCATTGAGACTTGTCACGAGACCGGCTTCTCGGTCCCGCAGTTCTCCATGAAAGCCGGTACCGAGCAGTCCGTCCACGACGATGTCAGGCCTGGAAGGAATGCCGGAGTTGCCGTTTTTCCACGCGTCCGCGGAAAAAACGGGCACGCCGAGTGCCGTGGCCACGTTCAGCCAGTGGGAGGCCGCACCTTTGTACTGTTCATGGCTGCGGGTGCAGAGAAGAACGGGATGCGCCCCGGCATCCAGAAGATGCCGGGCCATGCAGAAGGCGTCACCGCCGTTGTTGCCGCTGCCGGCAAGCAGAAGTACGGAGACACCGTACAGGGAAAGATTTCGTGCGGCGGCCTGCGTCCGCAGACAGTCCATGGCGGCACGCGCCGCGTTTTCCATGAGCGTTTCCTCGGAAATGCCGGCAGATATGGCGGCTGCGTCCCAGCGAGCCATTTCTTCAGGGGTGGGAACGGGAACGAACATTGTGCTTTCTCCTGTCTCGGGCAGGTTCCGGATCAGACCCGGGAATGTTCCGAGCTCTGATGAACCGGAATTGTTATCAGGATTCGAGAATGACTACGGCTCCGGCTACATCGCGCTCATGGGAAATGGAGACGTGGACGGCCCGTACTCCCATGCTTTCGGCTTTGGCTGCGGCAGCGCCGTGCAGATGAAGTTCCGGTCTGCCCGAGGCAAGCGGGAGAATTTCCACGTCATGCATGCCTACGCCTTCGGAAAAACCTGTGCCGAGGGCTTTGACGGCTGCTTCCTTGGCGGCGAAACGTCCGGCCACGTAGGCTGTTCTTCCGGAGAAGGTGGGAGGCAGTGTCTTGCGTTCCTTTTCCGTGAGCACGCGGACCAGAAAGCGATCCCCGTAGCGTTCGAGCAGGGAGGCTATGCGGGGCAGGGCCGTAAGATCGAATCCAGTACCTTGAATCATGGGAGTCAGTGAAGAAGGTTCCAGAGCATTTCACCGGCCGTCACGTATAGAAAGACGGCAAAGAAACGCCGCAGGACGGAAACGGGCAGCGTGTGGGCGAGCTTTGCTCCGAGAGGTGCGAAAAAGACGCTGGAACAGGCGATGCCCAGCGTGGCGGGAATATTCACATAGCCGAGGCTCCAGGGCGGAAGCATCGGATCGGACCAGCCTACGACGATGAAGCCGAGGGTTCCGGCAATGGCGATGGGCCAGCTGATGGCCGCGGATGTGCCTACGGCCTGCCGCATGTCCACCCCGCACCAGCGAAGAAAGGGGACGGACATGCTGCCGCCGCCGAGTCCCACAAGGCTGGATACGCCGCCGATGGTGAAGCCTGCAGCGGCAAGCACGGGCTTGCCCGGCATGGTTCTGCGCGGATGCGGGTAGAAGTCGAGAAGCATCTGTGTGGCGATGCAGACAAGAAAGACCACGAAGAAGGCACGAAGTCCCCATGTGGACATGCGTGAGGCAAGCCAGGTGGAGCAGATCGTGCCGAGCACGATGGCCGGGGCAAGACCCAGTACGTATTTCCACAGAACGCCGCCCATTTTGGCATGGGAGCGTGTGCTTGATATCGCCGTGAAAAGAATGCTGGAGAGCGATGTACCCACGGCAAGGTGCATGATGAATTCCTGCGGAATGTCGCCCTGAAGACGGAAAATCATGTTCAGGAGCGGCACGACCACGAGCCCGCCCCCGATGCCGATGAGACCGGAAAGAAAACCGGCAACGGCTCCGCAAAGGAGATAAAGAAGAATGATGGTCATAACAGGAGCCTGAGCAGCACGGATGCGGGTACGGCGGCCGGACATCCGAATCCGAAAAGAATCAGGAAAAGGAGTGTGAACATGCTGCTGGAGAATGTTTTCCGGAGCGAGATGTCCGGAAGGATTTGCGGCCGGTCCGGCTTGCCGGACCGGCCTGAAGAACTACGCCAGGATGTCGGCGCTGATGGACGCGATGTCCGCGCAGCCGGTGAGGGCCATGGCCGAGGTGAGCTGACTTTTGATGTCGGCCACGTAGGAGGTCACGCCTTCGGTTTGACCGCCCACGGCGGCTACCGAGAATGGGCGGCCGATGAGCACGGCCTTTGCACCGAGAGCCAACAGTTTGAGCACGTCAGTGCCCGAGCGTACTCCGCCGTCGGCAAGCACGGGAATTCTTTCTCCTACGGTCGCGGCGATGCCCGGCAGCACGTCGGCTCCGCCGGGAGTGCCGTCAAGCACGCGTCCGCCGTGGTTGGAAACCACGATGGCGTCCACGCCGGCGTCGATGGCGATGCGGGCATCGGCCGCGGTCATCACGCCCTTGATCATGAACTTTGCGCCTCGCTCATGTACGAAGCGGGCGATCTCCGTCAGTTCTTCCGCGCTCTTGGGAGCGACGGGGCGGCCCTGCAGACGCAACGTCACAAGCCCTGCCGCATCCACGTCCATGCCCACCACGGGGCAGCCCGTGGCCGTGGCCGCTTCCAGTCTGTTCCACAGAAAATCGCCTTCCCACGGCTTGATGAAAGGAATGCCCCATCCGTCGGCCTTGCGGATGGCCGCAAAGGCGCAGTCGGTGATGAGGGAACCGACGCCGTCGCCGCCGCAGCCGATGATGCCCGCCTGCTTCGAGCCGCAGATCACCGCTTCGGCATAGGCGGATTCATCCACGGGATTCTGAGATGCGTCGCCCATGTTGAAGGCCACGCCGCCGATGGGGGCGGCAAGCAGCGGCAGCGCCAGCTTGAGGCCGAGAATTTCTGTGGAAGTGTCGGGCTGGGATGCAGTATGAAGGCAGCGCATGGCCAGCTTCACGCGGGCCAGAGCCTCTATGTTGGAGCGGAAGGACGAGCCGGTACCGAGACCGCCCATGCCGGGAACTTCGCCGGCACAGACCTTGCCGTCGCACTGGGGGCAGACGCGGCAATGGCCCTTCATGCGTTCACGGGCCAGCTGTTTGGTGGATGCGTCCATGATCATCTCTCCTGTACGGTAAAAGGACATTCCGTCCGGCGCGTCGAGGTGACGCGCCGGACGGAGAGGCGGCAGAAAAAGGGTTCAGGCTTTGTGTCTGGCTTCCAGCTCGGCGGCTGCCTTGACGACGGAGGCCTTGTAGCCTTCGCGTTCGGTGCGGATGAGAGCCGCGACGCGTTCGTCATGCAGAGCAATGATCTGGGCGGCGAGCCATGCGGCGTTCTTGGCTCCGTTCAGAGCCACGGTGGCTACGGGGAAACCGGAGGGCATCTGCACCGTGGCATACAGGGCGTCGAGTCCGCCGATGGTCGAACCGGCGACCGGAATGCCGATGACGGGCTTTATGGTGCGTGCGGCCACGGCTCCGGCCAGATGGGCGGCCATGCCCGCGGCGCAGATGTAGACTTCGCAGCCGTCGGCTTCCAGTTCTTTCATGAGCTGTTCGGTGCGTTCGGGCGTACGATGCGCCGAGGTGATGGTGTAGCGGTAGGAAATGCCGAGCTTCTTCAGCACGTCGGCACATGCGCCCACGACGGGATCGTCGGAGGCGGATCCGATGAAAATGGCTACCTGGGTCATGAGGGAATCCTTGTATGTTTGCCGGTCGGTACGATCGTCCGTCTCCTCCGGAAGAAAGAGGCTCTTTTCCGGAAGGGAGACGGTGATGCTATGCCAGGCCGAGACGTTTCAGGCCCTTGAGGCCGATGTCGCTGCGGAACTGGCTGTGTTCCATGGAAAGGCGGTCCAGCCCTTCGTAGGCGCGTTTCTGCGCGTCCCTGAGATCTCTGCCGAGAGCGGTCACGCAGAGCACGCGTCCGCCGCTGGAAAGAATGCGTTCGCCGTCTCTGCGTGTACCTGCCTGAAAGACCCGGACGTCGTCCAGTTCTTCGGCGCTGCTGATGCCGGAAACGGGCATTCCCTTGGGGTACGCACCGGGATAACCTGCGGAGGTGAGCACCACGCCGAGAGCCGAGCGGTCTTCAATGTCGAGCTTCACGGTGTCGAGTCTGCCTTCCAGGCACGCCGTGATCACGTCGACGAGATCGTTTTTGAGGCGCATGAGCAGGGGCTGACACTCGGGGTCGCCGAAACGTACGTTGTATTCAAGCACCTTCGGCCCATCTTCGGTCATCATGAGTCCCGCATACAGAATGCCGGTGAACGGCGTGCCGCGACGGGCCATTTCCGCAAGAACGGGACGGGTCACGATGTCGGCCATGGCGTCGAGTCTTTCATCGGGAAGCACGGGAGCGGGACTGTAGGCGCCCATCCCTCCGGTGTTGGGACCTTTGTCGCCGTCGAACACGGCCTTGTGATCCTGGGCGGAGGGAAGCGGAAGAGCGGTTCTGCCGTCGCAGAAGCACAGCAGAGAGACCTCCTCACCTCTGAGAAATTCTTCGATGAGCACGGTGCCGGCCGCATCCCCGAAGGCATGATCTTCGAACATGAGATCAAGAGCGGCGCGGACCTCTTCGTCGGTCATGGCCACGATGACACCCTTGCCTGCAGCCAGGCCGTCGGCCTTGATTACGAGCGGCGCTCCGTGTTCGGCTGCGAAGGCATCGGCATCGACACGGCTGGTGAATACTCCTGCGGCCGCCGTGGGAACGCCCGCCGCCTGCATGACTTCCTTGGCAAAGGACTTGCTGCCTTCCAGTCTGGCACAGGCCGCCACGGGGCCGAAACAGGGAATGCCCGCTTCCTTCATGGCGTCCGTCACGCCCAGCGTGAGGGGAAGTTCAGGACCGGGGACCACGAGATCCACGGCCTTTTCTCTGGCGAAAGCCACGAGGGCCGGAATGTCGCTGTCCTTGATGGGCACGTTGACGGCAATGCCGGCCGTACCGCCGTTGCCCGGAGCCACGAACAGTTCCGTCACTGCCGGACACTGCTTCAGCTTCCACGCCAGGGCGTGTTCACGCCCGCCGGAACCTATGATGAGTATGCGCATGGGGTACCCTTCCTTATTTCATGAACAGCATTTCCTGATAGCTGGGCAGAGGCCAGAGATCGTCGGCAACCATGGTTTCCAGACGATCAGCCCAGCGGCGCAGCGCTTCCATGGCGGGAAGCACGGAATGGAGACATGACTGGGCGCTGGAGAGCAGATGCTCCTCTTCCGGAGTCCAATCGAGTTCCGCTGCGCGTTCTTCCAGCGAGCGGAGCGAAGCCTCGAAACCGGCGATGACGTCGGAGAGTTCCTTCAGGGCGTCCGTACCTGCGGGGACGCCCAGGGCGGAGCAGGAGGAAATCGAGGAGGCCAGCTCCTGACGATAGCGCACGGCGGCGGGATATATCTGAGTGCGTGCCATGCGGATGGCAAGGCTGCATTCGGTGTGCACGGTTTTGATGTACTGTTCGAGCTGAATGTCTTCGCGGGCCTTGAGTTCCTGGCGGGAAAAGACCTGATAGCGTTCGCACAGCTCCACCACTTCC
Organism: uncultured Mailhella sp.; assembly: GCA_944323575.1. Taxonomy (GTDB): domain Bacteria; phylum Desulfobacterota; class Desulfovibrionia; order Desulfovibrionales; family Desulfovibrionaceae; genus Mailhella. Next base: position 16,065 of record CALUTB010000036.1, read on the forward strand.
GGAGATGAGAAGACGGGAACGGCGTCGGGCGTGGCCGGATAGTTGGGCAGACCTCGGCGTTCGGCTTCTCTCTGCCAGATCTCGGAGTAGCCGTTGCCGTTGAATATGACGGCGCTGCTTTCCTCCATCACGTTTTCGATGAACTTCTGTACGGCCTCGCCCAGAGTGAGATTGTCGTCCTGTATGGCGTTTTCCAGAAACGTGGCGGCGTAGTCCAGAGATTCGGCCATCATGGTGTTGAGCACCACAAGAGAGTCCGCAGCGGACATGGAGGAGCCGAGCGCCCGGAATTCGAAGCGGTTGCCCACGAAGGCGAAGGGGCTGGTGCGATTGCGGTCGCCGGGATCGGCGGGGAGCGGCGGAAGCGTGTCCACACCCACGTTCATCATGCGCTTGCCGGCGGAGCCGACCACATGGCCCACACGGAACTGTTCCAGAACGTCGGTGAGCTGATCACCGAGGAACAGGGACATGATGGCCGGCGGGGCCTCATTGGCGCCGAGACGACGGTCGTTGGAAGCAGAACTGACCACGGCGCGCAGGAATCCGGCATGGCGGTGCAGAGCGCGGATGACGGAGCACAGAAACACGAGGAACTGGGCGTTCTCATGGGGATTGTCGCCGGGCGCGAAGAGATTGCCCACTTCGGGACTGCCGATGGAATAGTTGAGATGCTTGCCCGAGCCGTTGATGCAGTCGAAGGGCTTTTCGTGCAGCAGGCAGGACATGCCGTGACGGCGGGCGGTCTTGCGCAGCACGGTCATGATGAGCTGGTTGTGATCGCAGGCAAGATTGCCGGATTCGAAGGTGGGGGCGATTTCATACTGGCTGGGCGCCACCTCGTTGTGACGTGTCTTCACCGGAATGCCCAGCCGGTAGAGCTGCCGCTCCACGTCGGCCATGAAGCCGAGCACGCGGCTCGGAATGACGCCGTAATACTGGTCCTCGAATTCCTGTCCCTTTGGGGGACGCGCGCCGTATAGGGCGCGTCCTGCGATGAGAAGATCGGGTCTTGCGGAAACGAAGGTGCCGTCGATGAGGAAATATTCCTGTTCAAGCCCGCCGTTGGAAGTGATGGGCATGGTCGGATTCACGCCGAACAGGCGCAGTACGCGGGCGGCCTGCTGATTCAGTGCCTGACCGGAACGCAGAATGGGCGTCTTCTTGTCGAGGGCGATGCCGGTCCAGGAAAGAAACACCGTGGGAATGCAGAGCACCATGCCGGCCGGGCTTTCCATGAGATAGGCGGGGCTTGTGACGTCCCAGGCGGTATAGCCTCGTGCCTCGAAGGTGGAACGAAGTCCGCCGGAGGGAAAGCTGGAGCCGTCGGCTTCGCCCTGTACGAGAGCGCTGCCGCTGAACTGGGCCAGTGCGCCTCCCTTGCCGTCGGGGTCCAGAAAGCTGTCGTGTTTTTCCGCCGTAAGGCCGGTGAGAGGATAGAAAACGTGGGTATAGTGATCCGCGCCGCGTTCCATGGCCCAGGACTTCATGGCGTTGGCCACCACGTCGGCCACGGCCGGGTCGAGACGACGGCCGAGATCAATGGTGGTACGCAGCGATTTGTACACGGCCTTTGGCAGATAGCGCCGCATGGCCTTGTCGTCAAAGACGTTGCATCCGTAATATTCGGTGGGATCGATATGGCCTTCGTCCGCGGCGGGGCGGCCTCCCGCAATGTATTCCGCATCGCGACGCCGCGTGGCGACGGAAAGAACGGCATGACTGCGGCTGGCATTGGCAGAACTCATGCGAACTCCTTGAAAGGAAAGAGGATCGGCCCGCCCTCGGCGGGCCTTTGCTTCGAAAGGGGACCTGCGGCCCGTATCAGTCTATGGATACCACTTCCAGCGCGAAGGTAAGGTCCTTGCCGGCCATGGGATGATTGGCGTCCAGAACGATGTGCGAGTCCGTCACTTTGTCGATGGCGACTTCCAGTTCTCCCTGATCGGTGGAGACGTGGAGCATCATGCCGACCTGCGGCTTGATGGAGGGCGGCACCTGTTCCAGTGGAACGGAAAAGAGCAGTTGTTCCTGTCTGTCGCCGTAGGCTTCCGCCGCAGGGATGGTCACGGAGAACTTGTCGCCGACTTCGTGACCCGTCACGGCTTTGTCGAAACCGGGAATGACCTGACCGGAGCCGACCTTGAAGCGCAGCGGACTGCCTTCGCTGGAACGGTCGAATTCGGAGCCGTCGTTCAGAGTGCCAACATAATGGACAGAAACAGTGTCGCCGGGTTTAATGGGCATGGGAACCTCTGTGGAAGAGTGTTGATGGTTGAGGGACCGACGGATCGTCCGATCCCGCCGGAAGGGAGGAAGGGCAACGGAAAGGGCTTTCCGATTGACGGCATCGGCACAGAACGATACCTAACACAGACATTGACCAACTCCAAGAGTATTTAATGGATGGGGGTCTGCAGATGACGCAGGAACAGAAAGGCGACAGACAACCGGAACAGATCAGCCTTCTCGGAACGGCCAGCACCATGGGACTGCACATGGTGTCCGGACCCGTCGTGGGCGGCGTTCTCGGGTGGCTGGTGGACAAATGGCTTGATTCTTGGCCCGTGGGGGCGGCCGTGGGACTTCTTCTCGGTCTGGCCGCAGGTTTTCGCAACGTATGGATAGATGCCCGTTATCTGGCCAGAAGCAACGCCGCCCGCGATGCTGCGGAAAAGGCCCGCAGGGATGCCGGGCAGCAGGAGAGAAAAATGCAGCGTCGGCAGAGTCCGGCGGCGTCCGATCCTGCGCGCGCCGCGCTGATTCCCGATTCCGCAGCTTCTCTGACCGAAGCGGAGGGCAAAGCCGAAAGAAGTGATGATCTGACGGCTTCCATTCTTGCGGGAACGGCAGATCCATCCGAAAGGGACCTCGATGCCCTTGATGAAACGCTGGAAGCCATACATCGGGAGCTGAAGGATGAGGGCAGGAACGGAAAACAGGAATGAGAATGAGCATAATTGAACAAGCGGATCGCTTTTTCTGGAGGCATGGGTTCATTCATGCCCCTCTCCGCCGGGCGGTAAGAAATCTTTTTTTCTTTTCCCTGATGCTTCTTATGGCGGGACTTGCGGCTCTTTTCTGGGGAACATTTCTCTTCTGGACCGCCGCCATGTCCATCCTATCCTTTTGGAATTTTTATACTCTTGCGCTTTTCATCCAGCAGGCCCTTCCCTTTTCCATGCCGGAAGAGGACAAACTTGGAGCCGGTCGGGCACGTCTTGTGAAAAAAGGTTTGCTCATAAGATCGCAATTGAGGCTTTTCATTACCGGAATTTTCGTGTATACAGCAATAGTATTTTTTCAGGCGAGTCCGGTTGCCCTTGCGGCCGGTCTTTCCACGGCAATGATAATCATTCCGGTCTCTCTGATTTTCAGGGGTTGAACACGCCTGGCACATACAGGAGGATTCCATGGCTGCATCTGGACTGGCTCACCCGCTTCTTCTTTCGACCATTTTTCATATGGATCAGATCACGGTCGCGGGTATGACCATTGAAACCAAGTATGTGTTTTTCACCTGGCTCGGCATGGCCATCCTGCTTGTTGCCGGCATCGTGCTGCGCAAGAACATCAGCCTTGTGCCCGGCAAGTTCCAGCTCTTCTTCGAGACTCTCGTGGACGGACTGGAGAAATTCGTGCTCAACAACCTGGGTGAGGAGAAGGGGCGCCGTTTCGTTCCTCTTCTTGCGTCCATCTTCATTTATGTGCTTACCATGAATCTGCTGGGTCTCGTGCCCGGTTGCGACGCTCCTACAGCCAACCTGAACACCACCATTTCCATCGCTCTGTGCGTGTTCATCTATTACAACTATGTGGGTATCCGTACCTGGGGTTTCGGGTACATCCATCACTTCACCGGTTCCAGCAAGCCGCTGATTCCGTTGATGTTCCCCATCGAGATCATTTCCCATCTCGCCCGTCCGCTTTCCATGTCTCTCCGTCTCTTCGGCAACATCTTCGCTGAAGAAATGACGCTCATCATCTTTTTCGGCTTCGGCGCCAGCATCTATGTCGGCGTGCTGCTCGGCACGGTTCCGATGTATTTCCTGTTCCTGCTCGGCAAGGTGCTTCAGGCCTTTATCCTGTTCATCCTGTCCATGATCTACATCCAGGGATCCGTGGAGCACGCCCACTAAGCCGACCTGACATCGGGGGAATGGCCTTTCGGCCTCAACACTCATAATTGTAATGGAGTTTTACCATGCGCAAGATCGTTCTTACGACCCTGACCACCCTCCTGCTCGTTTCCATCGCCGCCGTTGCCTTCGCTGCTGACGGCGCCGACGCCAGCGGCTTCGGCCTCGCCGCCGCCGGCATCGCTCTCGGTATCGGTCTCGCCGCTACCGGCGGCGCCTGCGGCCAGGGTGCCGCCATCAAGGCCGCCTGCGAAGGCATCGCCCGCAATCCTGACGCTTCCGGCAAGATCTCTCAGTCTCTGATTCTGGGCCTCGCCTTCATCGAATCTCTGGTCATCTATGCCCTTCTGGTTGCGCTCATCCTGCTCTTCGTGAAGATGTAGTTGCATTTATCGGGCGGGAAGGATATATTTCTTTCCGCCCCTATTCT
>CALUTB010000037.1 GCA_944323575.1 uncultured Mailhella sp.
CCTTTTCCATCGGCATGGGTCCGAAGCTGTGCAGCTTCCGGCGCGGGAAGACGGAATACCGCCTCTCCTGGCTGCCTTTCGGCGGCTACGTATCCGGGGTCGGCGAGTACAGCAACGAGGTGGAAAGCCTCGGCTTCACGCAGGAAGAGGCCGTGAACAGCAAACCCGCATGGCAGCGGCTCATCATAGCCTTTGCCGGGCCGTTCATGAACCTTGTCATCGCCTGGCTCATCTACTGGGGCCTCACCCTGGCATCCGGACTTGCCGTCCCCCTGCCGCAGGCCGGCGTCATCATGGAAGGCAGCGCGGCCATGCAGGCCGGCATGCTGCCCGGCGACATGATCACCGCCATCGACGGAGTGACCATCGACCGCTGGTCGCAGGTTCCCGAAACCGTGGGCGCTTCCGACGGCCGCACCCTCAAGGTCGACGTGGAACGCGACGGGCAGACGCTCACCTTCGACATGACGCCCACCCGCAGCGAACGCACCAACATCTTCGGCGAAACCGAAACCGCCTGGCTCATCGGCGTGCAGGCTTCGGGCGCCGTGCGCTACGAACCCAAGGGCTTCCTTGAATCCGCCGCACTGGGTCTGCACCAGACCTGGAACATGATCGACATCACGCTCACCGGTCTGAAGAAGCTCGTCACCGGTTCCGTGGCAGCCGATTCCGTGGGAGGTCCCATCCTCATCGCGCAGATGCTGGGTCAGCAGGCAGAAGCGGGCATCGTGCCGCTTCTGCTGCTCACCGCACTCATCAGCGTGAACCTCGGTCTGCTCAATCTCTTTCCCATTCCGGTGCTGGACGGCGGCTCCATTCTCTTCTGCATCGTGGAGATCATCGTGCGCCGTCCCGTGCCGGAAAAGGTGCAGGAATGGTCCATGCGCGTGGGCGCAAGTCTGCTCATCGCGCTCATGATCTTCGCCACGTTCAACGACGTCATGCGCTGGTTCAGGTGACGCCATGCGTGAACTCACTCTGATTCTGAATACGGCGGAAAAGCGCGTGCAGTTCGCGCTGTGTGAAAACGGCCTGCTGCTCTGCGCTCAGGACTGGCTGGCACAGCGCGGCGGCACGGAACTTCTCGCACCGGCCCTTCGAGAAGCCTGCTCCCGGCTCGGCGTCACGCCCGCGGCCATACGCCGCATCGCCTGCGTGGCCGGCCCCGGCAACTTCACCGGACTGCGCATCGGACTCACCACCGCCGCCGGTCTCGCCCGCGCCCTGAATGCAAAGCAGGCCGGACTCAACTACCTGCAGTGCCTTGCAGCCAACGCCCCCGCTCGACGCGGCGAAACGATACTCGTGCTCACCAACGCCCGCAGGGGCCTGGCCTACGGCGCCCGCTTCACGGCCGACGAACACGGCGTTCCGCAGCCTGAAGGCCGCATCTTCCTGCTTCCTCTGCCTCCGCTTCCCGAAGGCACGGATCTCGGCGCTCCGGATTTCGTCGTCGGCAGCGCACTCGTCAGCAACGTCGACTGCCTGAAGGCCGCCCTCCCCGAAACCGCGCGTCTGCTTCTGCGCGACAGCGCTCCCGCTCCCGCCGCCTTGACGGGCATGGAACGCCTCATCGACTGGGACGCGCAGGACGGCTCGGACATCGTCCCCCTCTATATGCGCGACTGCGACGCCGTGGAAAATCTCGACGCCATTGCCAGAGCGCAGGGGCGTACTCCCGCCCTCGTGCATGAGGAACTCGAACGCCTCACCCGCGCGCCCCTCGCCGAAGAACGCTAGCCTCCGCAGGCTTCGCGGAACATTCCTTTCCTTTTTTCGTCAGGCTCACGCCCGGCGCTCCTCCTGTCCCCCTTTCCGCAGGGCCTTTGATTCGTCTTCTTCCGGACGCCTCAAAGGCCCGTTCTCTTCCCTGCGCACGTCGGACGCCACGCTGCTGTGCAAGGCGGGGGAAGTTCTGCCGCACCCCGATGGAAAAACGCGCGTCGCACAGTCTTTATGTTGTCTTATCGTTCTTTTTGCATAACCATGTCGTCATGCCGGCTCTTCTGCAAAAAAAAAAGACGCCGGATGCGGCATGACGCTGCAGTTCGGCACGACTCTGTCATGAAAAATTCTTTCACTCTCTTTCATGACGTTGCATTCGGAAAACCTGTAAACGACGGACTCGACAGGAGACGGATTCTGCATCCGCCCCTCCTGTCTCCGCATGACAGCCGACTGTGCGCGTCTTCTGAAACGCTTTGAAACAAAGTTTCAATTACCCGTGAAGCTTTTTTTGGATATATCTTCTCTTACGGATCGTCTCCGCCGTCCGCACCGTGTTGACCCTTCCCCAAAAGAGCCTTTCCATGAAAAAAAAGCTCCTCCTCATGCTCCTTCTGATCGCGGCAGCCTGCGCCGGCGCCTACTGGTGGTACGGCCGGCAGCAGAACTCTTCCCAGGTTCACTATCTTACGGAGACCGTCGTCCGGGGCGGCCTGCACAAAACCGTCAACGCCACCGGCGAGATCGACGCCGTTCAGCTCGTCACGGTAGGTTCGCAGGCTTCGGGCAAGATCATGAAGCTCGACGCAGTCATCGGCCAGAAGGTGAGGAAAGGCGATCCCATCGCCCAGATAGATCCCACCACGCGGCAGAACGATCTCGATACCGCCCGCGCCATGCTCAACACCTATAAGGCGCAGCTCGAATCCCGCAAGATCGCCCTGAAGGTGGCCCAGACCCAGTACGACCGCGAACTCAAGCTCAGAAAAACCGACTCCACCTCGCGCGCCAACCTGGAAGACGCCGAAAACACCCTCGCCGCCGCCAAGGCCAGCGTGACCGAAATGGAGTCGCAGATCCTGCAGCAGGAAATCGCCGTAAACACTGCGGAAACCAATCTCGGTTATACCAAGATCGTCGCTCCGCTCGACGGCGTGATCGTGTCCGTGCCCGTCAAGGAAGGCCAGACCGTGAACGCCAATCAGACCACGCCCACCATAGCGCAGATCGCCGATCTCTCCACCATGGAGATCAAGATTGAAATCTCCGAAGGCGACATTCCCTTCATCAGAGAGGGCATGAACGTGCGCTATACCCTTCTCGGCGCGCCCGACACCGTCTACAGAACCACCATATCCTCCATTGATCCCGGCGACACCACGCTTTCCGATGCCACGTCCTCATCGTCCGGATCCAGCAGCTCCTCCTCCAGTTCCGGCAGCTCGTCGTCGAGTTCCGCGGTCTACTACTACGCCAAGGCTCTCGTGCCCAACGCCGACGGCATCCTCCGCATCGGCATGACCACGCAGAACATCATTGAAATCGACAGCGTGAAGGACGTGCTCGTGGTGCCCAGCCTCGTGCTGGAAAACGACGGTCGCGGCAACTATACCGCCCGCGTGCTCGGCAGGGACAACAAGGTCGAAGTACGCAAGGTCGAAGTCGGTCTCACCAACAACGTCATGACCGAAATCCGCTCCGGTCTTTCCGAAGGAGAACAGGTCATCTCCACCCAGATGTCCGGCGCGGAAATCCGGGACAGCCTCGCCAATCCGCGCAGCAACCGCAGACCTCCCCGCTGATCTCCCCGCAGACGCGGTCCGGACCGGCCGGACCGCCGCGGCGTTCCGGGACTTACCGCCGCCGCGTTCACGCTTCATCCTTGCAGAGAACATCATGGTCACCCTCGAAGTACGCAACATAGGCAAGCACTACGGCAGCGGGGAAAATCGCGTGCAGGTGCTCAGAAACGTCAGTCTGAGCATCGAACGGGGCGATTTCGTCGCCATCATCGGGCAGTCCGGATCGGGCAAGTCCACGCTGATGAACATCCTCGGCTGTCTCGACACTCCCTCCGAAGGCTCCTATCTGGTGGACGGCATCCCCGTCGAAGGACTCTCGGCCGATGAACTGGCCCGTCTGCGCGGCGAAAAATTCGGCTTCATCTTCCAGCGCTACAACCTGCTCGCCAGCCTGAGCGCTCAGGACAACGTGTCCCTTCCCGCCGTGTACGCCGGTATGGACACCTCCGCCCGCAACGAGCGCGCCAGGGATCTGCTGATCAAGCTCGGTCTGGAAGAAAAAATCAGGAACAGGCCCAACGAACTTTCCGGCGGTCAGCAGCAGCGCGTGTCCATCGCGCGCGCCATGATGAACGGCGGAGAAATCATCCTCGCCGACGAACCCACCGGCGCCCTTGATTCCAGAAGCGGCGAAAACGTCATGAAGCTGCTCATGCAGCTCAATGCCGAAGGCCATACCCTCATCCTCGTCACCCACGACAGACACATCGCCGAATACGCCAACCGCATCATTGAAATCAGAGACGGCGAAGTCATCAGCGACGAACGCAAAAAGCCCATCGCCCATCCCGAAGGCGCCCGCTCCGCCGCCGCCCCCACAAGTTCGTGGAAATACGTGCGTGATCAGGTGGCCGAAGCCTTCCGCATGTCCATTCAGGCCATACTCGCCCACAAGATGCGCTCTCTGCTCACCATGCTCGGCATCATCATCGGCATAGCGTCCGTGGTGTCCGTGGTGGCCCTCGGCCGCGGCTCCCAGGAAAAAATTCTCGCCGGCATCAACGCCATGGGCACCAACACCATCGACATCATGCCCGGCCGCAGCTTCGGCGACCGCAACTCCGGCCGCTACACCACCCTCACCGTGGACGATGCCGACGTCCTCGCCGAACAGAGCTACATAGCAAGCGCCACTCCCTCCGCCAGCACCAGCGGAACCTTCGTGTACCGCAATCTCACCGCCAACGGCTCGCTGAGCGGCGTGGGCGAACAGTATTTCAGCGTCAAGGGCCTGGAGCTGGCCCGCGGAAGACTCCTCACCGCCGCCGACATCGAAGAGGCCCGCGCCGTGGCCGTGCTCGACGACAACACCGTCCAGGAACTCTTTCCCAACGGTCAGAATCCCATAGGCGAAGTGATACTCTTCAACAAGCGCCCCTTCGAAATCGTGGGCGTGACCAAAAAGCCGAACGCCACCTTCGGACCGCGCAGCAACCTCACCGTCTGGACTCCCTACACCGCCTACATGACCAGAGTCTCCGGCAAGCGCACCATTTCCTCCATCACCGTGAAAATCGCCGACGGTGTCAGCGCACAGATCGCGGAAAAGGAACTCACGCGGCTTCTCACTTCGCGCCATCGCGGCGTCACCGACTTCTTCACCATGAACACCGACAGCATACGGCAGACCATGGAAAGCACCACCGCCACCATGAGCCTGCTCATCTCCTGCATTGCCTTCATATCCCTGCTTGTCGGAGGCATCGGCGTCATGAACATCATGCTCGTCTCCGTAACCGAGCGCACCAGGGAAATCGGCGTACGCATGGCCATCGGCGCCAGACAGTTCAACGTGCTGCAGCAGTTCCTCATAGAAGCCGTGCTCATCTGCGTCATCGGCGGCGTGACCGGCGTGCTGATTTCCGGCATCATAGGCGTCCTGTTCAACTCCTTCATTCAGGACTTTCCCATGTCGTTCTCTTCCGCCTCCATCGTGCTCGCCATCAGCTGTTCCACCCTCATCGGCATTATCTTCGGCTACATGCCGGCCCGTCGCGCCGCCACGCTCAATCCCGTGGATGCGCTCTCGCAGGAGTGATCCCATGAAAACAGCGTCCCTTCTCTGCGCCCTGCTGCTCCTTCTCTCCGGCTGCGCCGGCCGCGACTACCGGATCCCCGCCGACGGCCTCATGGACGAAACGCAGATGCAGCAGCAGTACACCATTGATCGCGAATGGTGGAAAAGCTACAACGATGAATCCCTCAACCGCCTTGTCGACATGGCGCTCGCAAGAAACGTGGATCTCGCCCGCAGTGCCGTCACCGTGAACCGCGCCCTCTATCAGGCGCGCCAACTCGGCGCGGATCTCGTTCCCTCCTTCTCCGGCTCCGGCAGCGCCGACTCGCGCAGCAACCTGGAAAACGGCACCGCCTCCCGCAGTTTCGACGCCTCCTTCGGCCTCTCCTACGAACTCGACCTCTGGGGACGGCTGCGCGACGCCGCCTCCGCCCAGGTCTGGGAGTACCGCGCCACCGAACAGGACAAGGAAGCGGCAAGACTCGCCCTCGTGAACAGCGTGGTGAATACCTGGTACAGCATGGCCTATACCTCCCGCGCCCTGGAACTGAGCCGCGAAAGCCTGACCTATTACGAAAAGCTGCTTGCCATCATGCAGAACAAGTTCCGCGAAGGTCAGACCGACGGTCTCGATCCCGCCCAGACCGAACAGAGTCTGCTCTCCCAGAAAGCCACCGTGCTCACCCTGGAAGAACAGCTCAATGAGGAACAGCAGACACTGCGCGATCTTCTCGACATGCGGCCCGATGAAACCCTTGACCTGCCCCTGCCGGACCTGCTCTCCGTCACGGTGCCGGTCGTGGATCTCAACGTACCCGTGGAAGCCCTCGGCGCAAGACCGGACGTCAATGCCGCCCGTTTCCGCCTGCTGTCCGCCTTCCGCGATCAGAACGCCGCTCGGGCAGACCTCTTCCCCTCCCTCAGCATCGGAGGAACCATCGGCGTCTCCTCCACCGGCAGCTCCGACCTGTTCTCTTCCTCCTTCCTGAACGGTCTCGTCAGTCTGAGCCTTCCGTTTCTGGACTGGAATCGTGTAAAATGGAACGTGCATATCGCCGAAGCCGATTTCCAAGATGCCGAACTCGCCTTCCGACAGAGCGTGACCGGCGCACTCAACGAGGTCGCCAGGTACTACGCCTCTCTGGAAAATTCCATACAACAATTTGAAACCATTCATAAAAAATATGACGCCGACCAGAGAGTCGAAGCGTACCGTAAAGCACGATATGAGCAGGGCGCCGATGAACTCAAGGACTGGCTCGAAGCCCTCAAGGCCTGCAACGACTCCCGTCTCTCCGTTCTCGAACGCAAATACGGCATCATTTCCTCCTCGAACGCCGTCTGGCAGGCCATGGGAGGCCGCATTCTGAGCAGATAAATAATTTCTTCATGAGATTGACCTTTCTTCTTTTTCAGCAGAGAATCGCCCCATCTGTTTCTGACGAGGCGATTCTTTTTCGTCCACGCTGAGATTTGAAATATAAGGAAAACATCCCATGAGTACCTTCCGCAATCTGTCCTACGCTCTGCTCTTTCTGTCCGTGCTGTCGCTTGTGATGATCATTCCCTTCTCGCAGGCGGCATTCAACATGGCAACCTTTACCTTCATAGGTGTATTCGTCGCCGTGTTTGCTGTCAGTCTTGTGGCGCTCATCGCATCCCTTACCATGTACTTTCATTCGAAGAATACGGCCATCACCGTTCTCAAGCGCCGCGGCGGCCGCGCCTACGCCGAACTGCTGCATCACAAGACCCTCCTCATCAGCGCCATGGACGGCGACAAGCATGTCTCCGACTGGGATCACTATCTGTACAATCCCGACGAATTCCCCCGCATCAAGAAGTTCATCGGCGAAGAATACTTTCTCCTGCTTTCCTGCGATTCCTTCTTCTGCAATTCCAAGGCCGCCGATGCCTACAACGTCTTCAAGACTCTCCACGACGACTTCGCCACCTTCATCCGCTCGGTCTCCTATGATCGCATCGAATGCGCCAAATTCAAGAAACTCTATTTCCACGTCACCGGACAGGAAATGACCTCCGGAACCCCCGTGGAAGAATTTCAGGGCGAGGCCTTCCGCGAGGCCTACGAAGCCCTGCTCGCCGCCAATGAACAGGCCCTCAATACAGTGGAGGGGCTGCTCACCAAAATCGAAAACTACGAACGCAATCTCGATAAGTACTATACCGCCGGAATTGACTGGACAACCACCAAGAAAACCCTCGACGCCCGCTATCAGGTCTGGCTCCACGCCACCGAAGTCTGACCTTCCGGAAAACGCATATTCCAAAAGCCGGCATCCAGCCGGCTTTTTTATGCCGACAAGTCCCCAACGACGGGAAAAGCACCGGGATGCCGTTCCAGACACGCCGGGGCAATGATTCCCCCGGTCCCTCACGATTCCGTCTCACCGCTTCACGGCAGGCGTCCTTCAACCGGCGGGATCGCCTCTGCAGAAAATCCCCGTCCCATCTTTCTTCTCCGTCATGCGGGATGTGCGCGTGCGGCTCACCCATGTGACCGACCATGCTCCGACCTTTCCCCGACCATGAAGTCAAAGAAAAGGGGGATGACAGGATGTTCTGAGAAACGTTTCCGTTGCAGCGACATCGCCCCGGCAAAAGCCGGAAAGCGTTCCAGGCCCATGTTCTCTTGCAGAAGGCCGTCGTTGCCCCGCAGATCCGCTGTTTTCCCGTATTTGTCTCATGGTCGCCCCACTCCGCATGTCTGCATAAAGCAACCGGAAGGGACTGCGAACGGAGCCATAGCGCTGCAAACGAGCCTTCCCCGTCCTGCATTTTCTCAAGATATGTCGTTGCAAACGGAAAAGGATACCTGGATCCCGCCTTCTCCCTACCCATGACAAGCTGCGGTTCCCCTTCCAGAACATCTTGAAATCCTTTCCTTCATCCCGCTCTTCCGCGACGCGGAAGCAGGGGTAGACCACCACAGGCGGGTCGGAAGCTCCTCCGGCACGGGCACGGCAGTCCGGACAGGATCCGTCGTGCCTTCCGGCTTCAGCGCCCTCCGGCTCTTCCGGCTTCAGTGTCCTGCCTCTGCTCCACCGTCCCGAAGAACTCTCCCTGCACAGCCACTTCAGGGCAGCTCCCGACCGTTCCGTTCTCCCCGCCCTGACGCCACCCTGAGTGCCCCGCCCTGCACTTCCTGCGGCATCGTCATCCGAAAGGCTAGGGGAAAATCATTCCCCTCGATGGGGCAACGTCCTCATTGTCTTCCTTTCCCTGCCTTTTCTCCCCCGGCGGGACTTAAAGTCAGGACCGCCCCTCAAAGCGAAAACGATATGATGCTCGCAGTTCCGACGGGTATGGTTTAAACTTCGGCCATTCATTGTCGGGATCCTTTGTGTATAGATTTCGAGTCGAGACAACTGTTATCTCACAAAGGAACCCTCCTTAACTTATTTAAAGGCTTCGCCTTTTTGGAACTCCCCGCACAGCGGAAAGTTTTCGGCCTTAAAAAGAAAGGGCGGCGCATCGACAGGGATGCGCCGCCCGAAGTTACCCGTCATGAGGCTGTCAGATGAGCCAGTTCATGGGGATGATGGACAGTGCAGGGAAGACCGTCAGCAGCAGGAGCATGAGGACTTCCACGAAGATGAAGGGAAGCAGGTTCTTGACCAGGGCCGGCAGCTTGAGGTTGCCGATGCCGCACACGACATAGAGAACCGTGCCGACGGGGGGCGTGATGACGCCGATGCCGAGGTTCAGGATGAAGATGAGGCCGAAGTGGTAGGGATCAATACCGGCGTCCAGAATCAGCGGATAGAACACAGGCGCGAAGATGAGGACGTTGGGGGTAAGGTCCATGACCATGCCGATCAGGAACAGGAAGACGTTGATGAGCAGCAGCAGGGTGATCGGGGAGTCCTTGAAGGGCGCGAACAGAGAGATGATCTGCTGCGGGATGTCGGCCAGGGTGATGAAATAGCCGATGGCGGTAGCGGTGGCCACGATCATCATGACGGCGGCGGTGGTGCGGGCGGAAGAAGCGCTCACGCGCAGCAGGTCCCGGAGGCCGATTTCACGATACCAGAGCAGGCAGACCAGGATGGCGTACACGGCAGCGAAGGCGCCGCCTTCGGTGGGAGTGAACACGCCGAAGCGGATGCCGCCGAGCAGGAGCACGGGCATCATGAAGGCGGGGGTGGCGTCGATGAGAATCTTCTTCTTTTCTTCGCGGGTGAACTTGATGGTTTCATGGTAGCCGTCGATGCGGACGATGAAGAACCACATGACCATCAGGGCCAGACCGATGAAGATGCCGGGGAAGAGGCCGATCATGAACAGCTTGGTGATGGACAGGCCGCTCACGCAGGAGCCGAGGATGATGAAGTTGGTGCTGGGGGGGATGATGGGACCGAGGATGGCGCCGGAGGCGATGATGGCGCCTGCGCGGCCGGGCCGATATCCCACCTGTTTCATCATGGGCAGGAGCAGACCGCCGAGGGCGGCTGCTTCACCGACGGAGCTGCCCATAAGGCCGGCGAAGATGATGGAAGCCACGATGGCGGCATAGCCGAGACCGCCGCGCACGCCGCCGATGAGCAGCTGGGCGAACTGCACGACACGCTTGGACAGGCCGCCGACGGCCATGATTTCACCGGCGAAGACGAAGAAGGGGATGGCCATCAGCGGGTAGTTGTTGGCGCCGTCGAGCATGCAGGACGCGATGGTCATGGGGTCCCACATATCGGCGTGGAACATGAGGACCATGGCGCAGAGCACGAGTACCATGGCGATCGGAATGCCGAAGCACAGGAAAACGAAGAGAGATCCGAGAAAGAGAAACAGTTCCATACTCTCTCCTTAGTGCTGAAGCTCAGACAGATCGATACCCTCGACCTTCTTGAATTCGGACGCGGGGGTACGAATGACGGTGATCAGATCGCGCACCTGCAGGATGATGGCGGCAGCGGCCATGATGGGCAGTGTGGCGTTGATGATGGACATATTGACGTACGTGGCGATGGCATAGGTATCGAGCGTCATCATGACATAGGCGATGCCGCCATGCAGAAGGATGACAAGCGCGAAGAGGGTGAGCAGAATGGCGATGATGTTCACCACCTTGCGGCAACTGCCGTGAAGCATATCCACGACTATTTCCACGGCGATGTGCTTTTTGCGATAAAAGGCTTCGATGGCGCCGAAGAAGGTAATGTAGATGAACAGAAAGCGCGCCCATTCCTCGCTCGGCGGATATCCGGAGTTGAAACAGTAGCGCAGAACGGCATTCAGGAACACCAGACCTATCATGCCAAGGAAAATGCAGGCGCAGAAAATCTGGAAAGCTACCGCGCCGGCCTGATTGGCCTTGTTCCTCACAGAGGAAACTTCACTCATATAAACCTCAGAGAACCAGCCAGAGATTCAGAGAAAAAAGGGAGTCCGCGACGCGCGCGGACTCCTGTGTCATCAGCAGAGACTACTTGAAGCTGGCGGCCTTGTCGAAGATGGCCTGAGCGTTGGGAACGTAGGTCTTGTCGTTGGAAGCGTCGGTGAACATGGTCCAGGTACGCTTGGCGGCGGCGCTCATGTGATCCTTCATGGCCTGCGTAGGTTCGGAGACGGTACCGCCGTGGCTTTCGATTTCGGCGATGGCGGCCTTGTCCATATCCTGGACGAGCTTCCACACGTCTTCAGCGGCCATTTTCGCGGCCTCGTTGAACCATGCCTTGTCCTGATCAGGCAGGGACTGATAGAGCTTTTCGTTGATGAAGAGGCTGTGGATGACGAGGATGTGGCCGGTCAGAGTGATCTGGGGGCACTTTTCGTAAACCTTGGTGGAGGTGATGTCGGTGAGGGGGCTGTCGCCGCCGTCGATGACGCCCTGGTCGACGGAACTCATGACTTCGGCAAAGGGCATGGCCTGGCCGTTGATGCCGCATTCCTTGGCGAAGGTGGTGTACAGGGTGATGTTCGGCACGCGGAGCTTGAGGCCCTTGATGTCGTCAATGCTGTGAACGGGGTTCTTGGTGTAGAAGTGGCGGAAGCCGAGGGGGAACATATTGAGGGTACGGAGGCCGGACTTTTCGGTGAATCCGTCGGTGAGCAGCTCGAACACGCCGCCGTTGATGGCCTTGTAGGCATGTTCATAGCTGTCGTACAGCATGGGGGTTTCCATCATGGCCATGGCGGGATGGAAGGACGCGACCTGGGTACCGGTGGCGCACATTTCGATGGTGCCGCGGCGGGTATCGGCGATGTACTTGTCTTCCTTTCCGAGGGAGCTGTTGGGATAGACCTTGACCTGGTACTTGCCGTTGGAGAGCTTTTCCAGATATTCGCCGAATTTGTGCATGCCGATGGTTTCAGGTTCACCTTCGGCCTTCATGCCGGCGATCTTGATGACTTTAGCGGCCTGCGCGGTGCCGACCATGGCGGTGGCGCCGAGCATCAGACCCATGATCAGGGAAAGAGCAACAAAGCGTTTCATAAGTCCTCCTCAGAACTTGTTCGGATATGCCGCCTGGCATATATAAGAGTTCCCGGCTCCCGTAGTGAAAAACGGCGGGAGCTGCATCCCGCAGTCGACGAGCTGTCGAGGGCGAGTATGCTTTCCGTGTACTATACTTCCGACCTTTATGCAATACAGTTCTTCTTCTTTTCATCTCTGTGAAGAAGAAGTAAGTTTTTCTCCGGATCCGTTCTCTTCAAAAACAATGGACGGCAGTGTCTGTACGCTTTTGCGGCCGGGACGGCAGAGTTTCATCATGGCATTGAGGTAATCACGTCGTCTGTCGAGGTAAAATGCCAGAGGCTGGGAGAAGTTGCGTCCGACAAGACCGTCGACGAAGAGCTGACTGATGTCGCGTTCACGCAGCAGCACGAGCTGGGAGCGGGCGAAGACGGTTCTGTCGGCCTGGCTCATGTTGCGGACCATGCGGCGGAAGGCGTCCTGGGCGCGTGGCTGGTAGAACCAGAAGTACATGAGATCGAGGGCGTTGATGATGAGCGCGAGTTCGAGTCTGCGGGCCTCGCCGGAAAGTTCTTCGACGCTGCCCTCGGAACGGGCGAGCTTGATGAGGATGTCCTCTTCGGGGAAAAGCAGTTCGAGTCTGGTGTAGCAGGCGAAGACGCGGGCGATCTTTCCGTCGTAGTCCCAGCGGCGCATGCGGCGGTTGTTCTGACTGTCGGCGTAGCCCTCGATGACGGCGGCCACGGTATCGGAGGCGAGCTTCGAGATGATGGCCGCGCTGGGCACGGAATAGAACAGCGGATCCTCGACGCCGCAGAGCAGGAGTATGGCTACGAAGGCCTGATTGTACCAGGAGGACACGGGAATGGCGAGAGCGCTGCGGAACAGATTGCCGATGGCGGCCTCGCGCGGGAAGCCGCGATAGATGTTGTGCGTGCAGATGTAGATGGCGTTCACGAAGTTCAGCACGGCGAACACCACGCCCGGATGCTCGCGCACGCTGAGTCCGCACAGATCCTCCAGAAGCCACACGCGCACGATGACCTCAAGCAGCGCCACGGATATGCCGGTGTACATGAGCGAGTCGCAGATGCGGCTGATGCTCACGTGATCCTTCCACCGCAGGAGCGTGGTGCGCGTGGTGCCGTTGCCGGCCACGACCATCTGGATGATGTTGCGTATGCCGGTGATGCCGAACCAGATGAAGGTGCCGAACCAGGCGAGGAACCACCAGTCCTGGGTGTAGAGGAAGGATGCCACCGAGGGGATGAATCCCGCCATGACCTTGATCCAGTTGGTGACGGTGGTGCTCAGATAGGCGGATCCCGGTTTTTCCTCGACGCGGGCCGCATGATCTTCGCGCAGGCCGTTGTCGGAGGTGACGTTGATGCCGCCGAGACTGACCACGTTGCCGGGCCTTGCGATCTGACTGTTGTCGTCGGGCAGCCAAGCGCGGTTTCTGGCCTGGCGGAAGTGGCGAAGCCCCGGAATGCGCCGGACGGCGCGGGTGAAGGCGGAGACGCTGTCTCTGTCGTCCTCGTAGCTGACGCGCTCCTCTATGCGGGTGTACACCGGGATGTCGCCCATGTATCTGGTATTTTCACGCAGGGTCTTCTTGGCGCGGGAAGGCAGGGTTTCGGTGTACACGAAGCCCATGCCGAAGGAACGGCCGTTGTTGTCCCGGACGGAATTGGAGCCTATGCGGCTCTTGAGGGGATTTTTGCGGTAGTATTCCCAGAGCGTGGGAATGTTGCTCTGGATGCTGCGGAACTTTTCGGCTCTTTCCGTTTCGCCCTGCTCCTCCAGCGCATCGAGAATCTCGTGCACCATCTGCTTGATGCGGGGGCCGCGGCCTTCGTTGAGCACGCGCTGCAGCTCGTTGATGGCGGGCAGATCGTTGAGCAGTCCCTCGTGCCAGTCCTTGAGGTTGAAAAGCTCAAGATGCGTGATGCAGCAGTCGCAGTCGTAGAGCAGTTCGAGAACGTCCCGCACGTTGAGTCCGGCAAGATTCAGGATGAGGCGGTAGCCGGTATGCAGTCCGGCGAGTTCCTCCACCATCTGCGCGGGGGAACGCGTGAACATGAGCGGCACGTCCGGCGCCTGTGAACCGATGTCCGGAAGATCCGAGCCTTCCAGCCAGTCTCTGGCGATGACGTCGGCGGTCAGTCCGTCCAGCCTGAGCAGTTCCTGCTCCACGGCGCCGTCCCCGTCGTCGCCGGCGGCCAGCCGTTCCTTGAGAACGCGCGCCCGCTCCGTCACGAAGGGCAGCACATAGGAATGAATGCATTCGGCAAGATGCTCGAACGAAGGTTGGCCCAGCCCCACGCAGGCCATGAGACGACCGGTCTTCAGTTCCGGAATGTCCATGCCCCATTCGCGGGCGAGCCGGAGTCTGCGGTCCGCGTTCCAGCGTGCGAGCGCCTCGAAGGTTCTGGCCTTGCGCCATTCCACGGCCTCGCGGCCCTGACCGGTAAGCGCGCGCATCTTGTCCGATTCCAGAAATTCCAGAAAGTCGCCCGACGCAATGAAGCCTCGCGGCACCCACACCATGCTGACGTAGCGGCCGCGGAACGGACAGCGGAATTCAAGTCCCACGCGCACATGGATGCCCATGATGGCCGCAGCTTCCAGTATTTCCCTTGCGGCTGCGTAGTCGATGTAGTTGGAGTACACCACGGTGAGGTAGCGCAGTCCCTTGATCCACGCATCCATGATGAGATGCGTGGGCGTCTTGCGGCCGCGCGAATGGGCGTCGTAGACATGATCGTCGAAGGAGAGCTGATTCCACTCCTCCGGCATTTCGGGCAGATGATAGCGGGCGAGCATCTTGCGCACCACGCGGGGCGTTCCCTGCGCAGCCTTGCGGAAATCATGGGCCAGCTTGAGCTGCGTGAGCGGAGAACCCTGCGCGCGCACGAGATCCTTCATGATCTGCAGCAGCACGCGGGCCGTGTTGCGGCGCAGCATGGAATGCGCGCTGCTCATCACCTCGTCGTACAGGGCCTGAAGCGCCATGATTCTGTCGTCGGCCTGGCCCACTTCCAGATTGGTGAGCAGATTGATGACCGCATACGCCACCCGCGACACACGGGAAATGACCAGTCCCTTGATGCCGTGCGGATGAAGATTCGCGTCGAACACCCGGCTCTGAGCCTTGTCCGGGCATTCCAGTATTCTGTTGACCAGCGTCAGGATCTCCCGATCCTGCCTGTCGAAATAGAGACTTACCGACATACCGCGCCTCATCTCCCCCTTATGGCCGCATCGACCGCATGTCTGGCGTTCCGCCGCTCACGGCAGGGACCGGCGGCTCCGGATTTCCGGAAAAAACCGGGAACGCGTCCGCATGCCCCGGCCTTTCAACGCAATTTTGTCCGACGACGACACGCCCTGAATATGAATATGAGTAAGAAGTCTAGTCTTTGTTACGGCAATGTGTCAATCGTGTTTTCTTTCACACATCACTCCCGCAACATTCTTTCGCTTGCCGAAGCGTCCCGTTGCCTCTATACTCCGGCACATCACCCGGGACGATCTATGAACAGAGCAGACAGCAGAAAGAAAAACCTTCTGGAATTTCTCAACAAGCGCGGCTACGCCACCATTGAGGAACTGGCCCAGAACTTTTCCGTCACGCCCCAGACCATGCGGCGCGACATCAATCAGCTTGCCGACGAAGGAAGGGTTCAGCGCTTTCACGGCGGCGTGGGCATGCCGCTCGGCGCGGAAAACATCATCTATGACGAACGCAAGCGTCTTTTTCCCGAAGAAAAAAGACGCATCGCGGAACTTGTGGCCCGGCACATTCCGGACGGCGCATCGCTGTGCATCAACATAGGCACCACCACCGAAGCCGTGGCCGTCGCCCTGCTCGAACACAAAAGTCTGCGCATTCTCACCAACAATCTCAACGTGGCGCGCATCTGCGCGGGCAATCCGTCCTTCGAGGTCATCATCGCGGGCGGCACGGTACGCTCCCATGATCTCGGCGTCACGGGCACGGAAACCGAACACTTCATCCGTGAATTCCGCATGGACTTCGGCATCATAGGCATTTCCGGCATTGATGCGGAAGGCAATCTCCTCGACTACGACTACAAGGAGGTTTCCGTCGCCCGCACCATCATCAATCACTCCAGGCGCGTCTTTCTCGCCTGCGACAGCTCCAAGTTCGGCCGTCCCGCCATGGTCCGCGCCGGTCACATCGGACAGCTCGACGCCATCTTCTCCAACGCGCCCCTCTCCTCCCGCTGGCAGACCATGATCCGCGAAGCCGGAACCAGTCTGTACCTTGCCTGATCCGTCATGATGCCGCCTTCCGCCCGTCGTCAGGTCATCACGTTCGCCCTGATCACCGCCGCCTGCGTGGCTGCGGACGCCATGCTCTACGTCACCCTGCCCGTGCACTGGAAGGAAGCCGGTCTCGGCTCCCTGTGGGAAGTGGGCGTGGTGCTCTCCCTGAACAGGCTTGCCCGTCTGCCGCTCAATCCCATCATGGGCTGGGTCTATTCCAAGGTGAGCATCAAAAGCTGCACCGTGTTCGCCGCCCTGCTCTCCCTGCTCATTCCGCTGGGCTATGCCGCCGCCTCGGGACTGGCCGCATGGGCCGCCCTGCGCGTGCTGTGGGGGCTGGCCTGGTCGCTGCTCAAGCTCGGCGGCCTGTTCACCGTGATGCAGGCGGCAGGCGAGCACGACCGCGGATACTTCATCGGGCTTTATACCGGCACCTATCGGCTGGGCAATCTTCTCGGCATGCTGGGCGGCGGTCTTCTGGCCGACGCCATGGGCCTGCACGTCACGCTTCTTGCAGGCGCCCTCGTGGCGGCTCCTGCCCTGCCTGCGGCCATCTTTCTTCTGCGGCGCACCCCGCCTCAGACCGGCGCGCCGAAACACGCCGAAAAAACGTCCGTCTTCTCCCTGCTGCGCTCGAAGGAACTCTTCTGGGTGCTCGTCACCTGTCTTTTCGTCACGCTCATCATCGAGGGATTCTTCATGTCCACGCTCTCGGCGCTCATGGCCGGACATTGGGGAGAATCCGTCACGCTGTTCGGCATGGCGGTGGGCTGCGCCACGGTGTCGGGCATGGTGCAGTCTCTGCGCTGGGGCTGGGATCCGCTGCTCTCGCCGCTGGTCGGTCGCCTTTCCGACGGCAGGCTCGGCCGCGTGACCATGTTCGCCGGAGGCTGCTGGGCCGCCGCCGCGCTCTTTGCGCTCACCACGCTCCCGCTGCCGCTTCTGCCGTGGATGGCCGTGCTCATTGCCATTGAGCTGTGCTGCACCACCATGACCACCCTTTCCGACGCTCTGGCCACGGACGTGGCTTCCCGCTCGCAGGCCGTGGTGGTCATCACGGCCTACACGCTGGCCATTGATCTCGGCGCGGCCCTCGGCCCGCTCGGCGGATTCACCCTCATTTCCCTGTGGGGGCTGGAAGCCGCCTACCTTGCCGCGGCCCTGCTGCTCGTGCTCTTCGCCCTGCGCTGGAGCATACGTCCGCCCGTTCCGAGGCACGGAGCCTGAGCCGGAGCGGAGCGAGCGTCACGTCAGCGCAGGCCGTTTTCGTGTTCGCTTTCCAGAAGCGCAAGACGAAGAAAACCTTCCCCGTACTCACGGAACATGCCGAGCGCATCGGCATGACGCAGTCTCGACGGCACGCGGTTGACGTTCGCCTGCCGTACGAACTCCCACGGTCTGCCGAGACGAGCAATGTTGTTCTCCCTACTCCAGGCGGCCTTGTCGTAGGGAATGTACACGTTGAGCCAGCGCCGCACCTGCGGCAGAAAACGCGGCGAACGAAAGCCCACGGGATCCAGCGTGACAAGGCCCGCAACCCGCACGTCGGGACATGCGGGCAGAACGCCGCGGGCCAGAGAACTGCCGCCCCAGCTGTGTCCCACGAGCAGCACGCGACGCGACAGCGCGCCGTAGCGACGCAGCACCCGGCAGGTGCCGGACACCTCGTCGTGCTCGCGGTAATACAGATCAAATCCCGGACCGAGCAGTGCGGGCAGCTCCTCCAGAATCCGGTAGGCGCGACCGTGGAACGCGTCCGTGAATCCGCCCATGACAAGGCACAGATCCCCGGGCACGTCGTCGGGAGCCTCCTCCAGTCTGTCGAGAAAACGCTTCTCCTCCTGAGCCGAACCTGCGCGTCTGCCCATGCCCCACGCCTCAAGCAGACGTACGGGATTCCTTTTCCAGCGCCGGGAAAGCACCATCACGGCCTCACCTCCTGATTTTCGTTGTCGCGCGCGGCGGCATCCGCCCTCATGGGGAGGGGGAGGAGCGCCTTCGCCTGTTTGTCGGGTCGCGCCCCGCCGCGCACGGAAGCCGGAAGAGCGCCGGAGCCGGGGCTCAAAACAACACTTTCATAAAAATTTCAATGCGTACATTATCTAAAACGCCGCTTCTGCAGGGCTTTCTGCCGAAAAACAGGGTCACCCGGAAAGCAGCCGGTTGCCGAAAGTCCGCTTCATGACTACCTTACACGCTGAAACTTTCGCCATTGCCAAGGAGTATGAACATGACAGCACAAAACGTATCCTGTGAGGAACTGACCGCGCACATCATCGGACTGGAAAAAGCGGCTCTCGACAAATGGTTCAGGGGCGACACTTCCGGCTACGAACAGCTCTGGTCGAAACGCAGCTTCAGCTATTTCGACGGCGTTGTCAGCGAACGCGTGGATGATCATGCCTCCATTGCGGCTTTCCTGAAAACCATTGACGGCAAACTTTTTGCCGACAGCTATGAATTCCGCTCTCCGCGCGTGCAGTTCGGCGTCGACATGGCGGTTCTGACCTACCAGCTTTTTGCCAAGACCACGCTGATCGATATGGCGTACAACTGCATCGAAGTATACCAGAAAGAAGACGACGGCTGGCATGTCATACATTCCACCTGGTCGTTCATCCGGCCGATGGATATGCACTTCAGCACGGCAAAAGAAATCGTGTAGTCCTTATCCGGCTCACACCCGCAGCATATCCTGCATGAAGACGTCCGACGGCGCTTCCGCCACGGGTTCGGCTTCCGCATTCACACAGCGGGACTGCCACATTTCCGCCACGTTCACGAAATTCTGCACCCACACGGCAATGTTGGAGTCGTCCAGCATGCGCAGCGGCATGACGCCCTGCAGCGTGACGCCGGTATCTTCCCGCGCCGCCAGCGTGAAGCCCTGCGTGCCGTGAAAGAAGGTGTTGGCATCCAGAAGTCCCGCGTACAGGGACTCCCTGCCCCCCTCCGGCAGCGGCGCCACCACCGTGAACAGCATGACCATGTCGGCGCCGGGCAGATAGCGGAGACTGACCTCGAAATCGTCAAGAACCAGCAGACAGGAAGGATCATCTTCCCGCAGCGTGATCTCCGGCAGGTTCAGCGCAGGCGCCAGCGTGGAAAGAAGGGACTGAAAAACGTCAAACATCGGTGCAATCCTCACAGAAAAAGTATGCCGTCCCGCGCCGGAGGAGCCGGGCATGAACCGGCCCCGTCCGGCGGAACGTTCCTCTCAAGATCAGCGCGCGGCCCCACGCTCCGGGGTGGGGCATCCGCCGCCCGTTTTGTTTCTGCTCCGCCGAACGCCTCCCGCAGAAGGCCTCCGTCCGGAGCGGCTCCGGCGCAGAATCCGGCTGTCGCCGTCTCCGCGTCCCGGCATCACTCTGCCGCGGCCTGAGCCTGAGCAGGCTGCGGGTTTCTCGCCTGCATACGGCAGGCCGTCAGCACGCCGCGACCGTCGGGCGTGATGGTATAGGTATAGTCAACGTCCAGAGGCGAAGCTTCGGGCTTGTAGAAGCGCATGGTCACGTTGCCGTTTTCCTCGCGCCGCACGTCGATGTCCAGAGGCGAATGCTCCGACTCGAACACGCCGGTCATGGAACTGTTGGAGCGCACGAGGAACGCGCCGCTCTGGCCCATGCTCTGGATGACCTGACGGGCCTGCACGTCGTTGCCGTCGCAGAGCCGCCGCGCGCGTTCGGCGAGGTTGCGGCTCATGGAGGAAGGATTGCCTGCGTTGAACTGAGTGCGGTCATCCTCGCTCATGCCGGAAAGATCCTGAATGTGCACGACTTCGGCTCCGCCTCCGGCCACGCCGAAGCTGATGGACGGCGTATAGCCCGGCAGCGCGTTGTGCGTGCCGCGTCGCTTGAGATCCTTGGCCAGCGACGCTTCCACTTCCTCGAAGGAGCCGAGATTCGCCACGGGGGTCAGCGAGGGCATGTTCCTGAAGTCGGCAAGCGTCAGCGTCACGGGAGCGCGCAGACTGGCCAGCGTCTTTTCGATGCTCACGCCCGTGGCCAGAGCCGTCATGCCGTCGGCCGCGGCCGTGGCGCTGCCCGGACGCGCCTTCTTGAACTCTTCGCCGAGACGGTCGAACACGGCGGAGTTGAAGTCGCGGAAGTCCGCGTCC
>CALUTB010000038.1 GCA_944323575.1 uncultured Mailhella sp.
CCAGACCGCGGGCGGCATCCATACCGACTTTGAAAAGGGCTTCATCCGCGCCGAAGTCATCAGCTACGAAGACTACATGAAGTACAAGTCCGAAGCCGCCTGCCGCGCCGCGGGCGTACTGCGCGTCGAGGGCAAGGACTATGTGGTCAGGGACGGCGACATGATGAACTTCCTCTTCAACGTGTAGCTGATCGAAGCTGTTTTGAAATGTATGTAATCAGCGAAAAACACTGATAAAACTTGCAGGCACTCCTGCAACCTGCCATATCCGAACATCTCCTCTCGGGCTGCCTGAGGGGAGATATTTTCATAAGTGGGGAGATGCAGGGGAGATATCCTATCCCCTCTCCGGCTACTCCACAGGTTCCCCCGCAGGAGTCTGCCATGAGCATGAAAATCAGCCGCACCAGGTTCACACAGGCGTGTACACGAGAGAAAGCACCGAACGCCGCCACAACGGCAGGCCGGACGTCGTGTTCTACTACTGCCTCGAAATCGACGGCAAGAGAGTATGGACAACATGCGGACGGCGCAGCGAGGACATGACCGCGCAGGCTGCCTGCCGGAGGCGCAATGAGGCTCCGGCAAAACGCCGCGGCCTGCCTACGCAGGTGCCGCGCATATCCTATGTTTGCGTTCCGGTCCGCCGGGAACTTTCCCTTCCCTGCGGGCCGCTTTTATTCGGCTTCCTTTCTGGTCGGGGAGGATGCTCTCCATCACCGCCTCCGGCGCCTCATGGCCTTCCTTCGTTATCCTGCCTGCTTCCATGCGGGAGATCACTCCGTTCCGCAGAGCGTCGCCAAGCGCGGGCAGAAGATACCCGAACTGCCGAACCGATGCGGCCATGCTGTCCGGCATGGGCCGTTCCACCTTTCCGACTTCCGGCAGACGGATGAAAACGCATCCGCAGGTCCGGCCGATGACCTTCAACGGTGCGTCGCGGCCCGCGGCCTGCACGAGGGTAAGCGGATCCTGATTGAACTTGTGGCCCTCTGCGCCTGACAGCCCGGCATCATGGTTTTGCAGTCCACGCCCAGCACGTCGGCGACACCTTCGGCAGACAGGCCGGAAGGCGCGCACTTCACAGCCGCACGGCAGACTCTTGTGAGACTTTCCATAGTCGAATCCCGTTTCCTGTTCTGCGTGTGGTTGACGCATGGTCATTCTGTTCCCGGACGGGAACCATGCACGGACGTCCCGGCCGCTTCGCATCTTCCGCCCCGGGCAAAAACTCTTCCGGCATACCTATCCTTGCCAACCGGCCGTGTCTTTTGACGGACATGCGTTCCGCCCCCAAAAGAGCGGCCGCAGAAGACTGAGCGACATTCAACCGGCGCGCCATCCAGGCAATGCTCACCCGATCATCGACCACCCGGCTTCTTAGCTGCTCATGCCGTTCCATCTTGTGGCTCCTCCCCCTTTCTGATAAATACACTTCACTGATAGGGCGTTTATTTTTCAGCTTTGTTTATGAGCCGTTGATAACCCATTTTTCAGGTTATCAACCCATTTTATGGGTTTATCATGAATCAGCTCTTTGAACGTGTTGATTTTATTGTCAAAGAAAAAACAAGCAGAACTCAGCTTGCTTCAATGCCGGGAATACCGCAGCAAACATTCAACAGCCATTTCCACTCTCCGCGTGGAAAGGCTTCAACTGCTCCAACCGGTCGCCTCTGCGAACTCCGGCCGGATGTTTCCCGTAAGCGGCCGGAGTCCGGTGAAGAAGTGATTCATCAGGCTGTACAGCCTACCGCTGAAGAATGCGCCGCATTGAAAGCTGAACTTGAGGCCGGGGACGCCGAAATCGAGCGTCTGCGCTCCGAGCCGGACGAAGAGCGACGCTTGAATCGAACACTCACGGCAAAGCTCCTTCTCGGAGATTCTACGGAAGGCTCTGCCGTCAGCTCGGCAGAAAGCGCCGGCGGGCAGCAACAGTGAGCCGGCCCAGAGGATAAAAGCCATGACGAAGAATGACGCCATGTCCCTGTTGTCAAGTCAGACGGGTGTGCATCTTTCTTTCAACAACAACGGTTTGTGCCGCCTGCGTTTTGACGGCAGATTTGTTGTAGATATGGAAGTCACGGACGATGACGCGGCCGTCTATTTGTACTCTCGCCTCGGACAACTGCCAGCCGGCGAACACGGTAGGGAGCTCATGGTCAACATGATGCGTGCTCATTGTCTTGGCCGGGAGACGGATGGAGTCTCCTTCGGACTGGACGATAATGAAATTCTTGTTTTTTCCAAGGTGAATCTTGCTGCGGCCGGCGAAACAACGCTCTACACCGCACTTGAAAACTTTGTAGACGTTCTGGCCGAATGGGCCGACAAACTTCAATAACTGCAGGAACTGCAATGCCCGGACCTCTACATGCAACATCGTCGCAGTTTATCAATCTTAACACCGACTTCGGCTATGACGCCCTGGGCGGCGTAGGGCGCCTGGGCAATCATCGCATGGAAGTGCTTACCCCGGGGACACGGCAAACAGATCGTATTCCCGGCCCACCCAAGAGCTTCGGCCGATGGTTTTCCAAACTCCTGGACAGGCTGACCCCTTCCAGCTGGCGCGCACAGGGAAAATTTCGGCGCGGTCTGGAAGACTTCAGCGCACAGACCGGTCGTCTGCTCGGATATCTCCATGAGGCCGGCTGCAGGCCTGCCGGCAGTCCGGAACGCAGAGAAGCCCTTTCAAAGGCCTTCAGAGAGCTGGCACAACTGAGGCAGGCGGCCGCCCCGGTAACGAGCCGCGGAGCTGACTATGAAGAGCTGCTGAAAACACGAGTCAGTCTCAATATGGCCATTCTCAGGGAGGAGCAGCCTGCTCTGGCCAGGGAAATGAGAGGACTGCAGAATGGTTTTTTTGACGAAATTCTCGGCTCTCTTGACCCTGCAAGTCAGCAGTCGATGATCGATGACCTGGCATTGGTGAGAGATTCCCTGTATGTCGACGAAAATGCCATGACAGCCCACGTGGAAAGCCATGGGGAAGCACCGGAAGAGTCTCAGCTCCAACAGCCGGAGACCGTATCCACAGAAGAACCGACAGCTCCGCCGCCCTATCGTTCGCGGTTCACTCCCGAAGCTCTGAAAGCCTTTTTTACCAACGCCTTCAACTTCGGTGAACATGTTCGTAAGGAACTGGAAGAACGTCAGGCAACTCTGAACCTTTTAAGCCGGGACGCTCAAAACATGCTCACGTCGGCGCTGAAAGAGGTAAACGCTGCGCTCGACAACCGCCTTTCCGCCGACACTGCCAGCTTTTCCGGCGTGCAGCAGCTTGTGGATGAAAAAATGAACAGCGTCATCCGGTGCGCCATGGATGACGTTTGCGCATTCGCCCTTCAGCACATGGACTCCGGAACGGCCGCCGGCGCGGACGGACAGGACTTCCAACGCATTACCGCCGCGTTTGTCCGCAATGAACTGAACGCTCTGGAACAATTCTCCCCTTCGCAAAAAAACATAACCTCAAACACGAACGGAACGTCCGTATCAAACGCCCCTGCTCTGCACGCCATACGTACGGCAAGACAGCAAATCAGAGACCTTTCCGAACTGTACGGTTCTCTCATAACGGGAATCGATGAGCTGAAACAGAGAGACCGACTGTATCATACCTGTCTGCAACTGAACGAGCTGACTCGGATTCCACTTCCGGGAAGCATCTCCTCTCAGGAGTTCGGTGAAACGTGCGACAGACTCATTGAAGAACTTCACACGTCCTCCGCGTCGTCCACAAAGGAGCGGCACATCAGGCAGGAACTGGCTCACCTGGAAACCATGCTTCAACACGACGATGTTTCCGAAGATGCGCGATCACTCTTCAACAGCGTAAAAAGTGACGTGCAGAGCAGCCTTGCAGCCACTCATACGATCTTCACTCCGCCGGCTGCAGCATCATGCGAAGGGAGACTGAACGGACTTGAACAGTCCCTCGGCCTGCATCAGGCTGTGGGGCATGCCGGCGCCCTCTTGCAGCAGGCCCATCTGCCGCAGGCGGACAGCCTTATTTCTCAAGGGCTTCAGATAAGCCGCCTTGCCATGCATATGAAGGCAACAGCGTGGAACAACGCCGAACAGCGCGAACATGCCGTTGCGGAACTGCGTTCCGCCATTGGGCGCTTTATGAGCAATATGACGCTGGCGCACATGCAGGCCGTCAATGCCGACGTTAAAAGCGCACAGCCTCCCGCAAAGAACCTTGACAGGAATGCCGCCATGGAGGGGCTGACACTGCTGCAGAAAAACGTCGATCTGATTATAGCCGGATTGTCCGACGAACAGGGAGGCGCCGTAGCACGTGCGACAAGAAACAGCGGACTCTCTCTTCTGCGTACAGGACAGGCGGCGGCGGAACAATGCCTGCTGCTGAACTCCAACTTCATTCACACGGGAAAAGAGGTTGCCGAACAACTGGCCGTCTGTCTTGAATCCGGCAGGGATGACGCAGCAGCCACATTGCTGGACATGCTGTCGGGCAGTCGCTGGAACAAGGGGAAACACAGCGAGGCCAAGAGCGCCATATCCGCCTTCCTGGATGCCCTGCCCGCCGT
The DNA here is from genome assembly GCA_944323575.1 of uncultured Mailhella sp. Taxonomy (GTDB): domain Bacteria; phylum Desulfobacterota; class Desulfovibrionia; order Desulfovibrionales; family Desulfovibrionaceae; genus Mailhella. Next base: position 4,560 of record CALUTB010000038.1, read on the forward strand.
ACGGGAAAGCCGCAACCAGAGCCAGTTGCTGAAATTTCTCTCCAACAGGCTGTCCGGAGCTTTTGTCCCCCACGATGTTTATATGGGGTTCGACGGCAAAATACACATGCTCATCGATACGGATCGACAAAGCCTTACGGGAAGCAAAAAGGTTCAGGGAACGCGCTGGATTACTCTTCCCTCTCCGGAAGAGGCATTGTCCGGTGCTCCCACCGGGGTAAATCGACTGGACAACCTTCTGGCCGCCGGAGATAACCGCACGGTATTCTACCCGCATTTTTACGAACTTCTGACAAATTATTTTTCAGGCACCCGTTATGATTTCGACCTGCCGGAAGAAGGCACACGTCCCTAGACAATCAGTGAGGATAGTCCATGCCTACCATCAGCAATACATTTGAAACTGAAGAACCTCTTCTGGAAGACCTGCTCAGACAGATAGAACTCGGGCGTATTCAGCTTCCCGATTTTCAGCGCGGCTGAGTATGGGACGACAAGCATATCCACGCACTCATCGTCAGCATATCTCTCGGATACCCTATAGGTGCCCTCATGAGCATGGAAACCGGAGGTGTCACACGCTTTTCACCTCGTCCATTTGAAGGAGTGGAAACGCAGAGCACGCCGGAGCTACTGCTTCTCGACGGGCAGCAGCGCATGACTTCACTGTTTCTGGCTCTCAAGAGAAATAAACCGGTTCCTACATCAGACGGCAGCAATCACAGCGTATCCCGCTACTACTACTTGGATATGGAAAAATGCCTTAATCCTACGGTGCCCCGTGAGGAGGCCGTCATATCTTTACCGGATACAAAACAAATAAAATCCAACATCGGCAGAACAATAGAGTTGGATCTTTCCACTCCTGAAAAGGAGTATGAGCAAAAATGCTTTCCTATCAATATAATATTCAATCGAGAAGCCTTCAGAGTATGGCGAAAAAATTACAGAAAATTTTACGACGATGATGCTTTATTAATGGATCTCTATGACCAGTTTGAAGAAGAGATTATCAGCCCACTGGGAAAATATAAAATTCCTATTATCAAACTACATAAGGAAACGCCGAAGGAGGCGATCTGTCAGGTCTTTGAACATGTGAATACCGGCGGCGTTTCGCTGACCGTTTTTGAACTGATTACGGCGACGTACGCAGCCGATGATTTCAGACTGCGCTCCGACTGGGAGGGCAGAAAAAAAATACTCGATAAAACCGACAATACGCTTACCGGAGTAGAAGGCACGGATTTTCTTGCCGCCATCACTCTGTCGGCTTCATTCAAGAAAAGCCTGAATTCTGGTATATCTGTCGGATGCAAACGGGCAGACATTCTTGCACTCCCTCTTGAAGAGTATAAAACCTTCGCAGGCATACTCATGGACGGCATGAAAAAGGCGGCTCGCTTTCTTCATTCCAACATGATTTTCGCCAGGGAGAATCTTCCCTACCAAACGCAGCTCATTCCTCTTTCCGCCATATGCGCATGCCTTGATGAACGCTTTGAAGATCCGTCCGTCAGACACAAGCTTGCACGATGGTTCTGGTGCGGTGTGCTGGGTGAACTCTACGGCAGCGCCAATGAAACACGGTATGCCCTCGACATTCAAAATTTCATGAGCTGGATTGATGGGGGGTCCGAACCCGTCACTATACGGGATGCATCTTTTTCCCCTATTCGCCTTCTCTCCATGCAGACGCGCAACAGCGCGGCTTACAAGGGACTCATGGCGCTTATGATAAACGAAGGATGCCAAGATTTCATTACCGGCGATCCTGTCAGACAAAACACATACTTTGAAGAATCTGTGGACATTCACCATATTTTTCCTGCGGACTGGTGCAAAAAGCAGGGGCTTCCATATTCCACCTGGAACAGCATCGTAAACAAAACACCTCTTTCCTCCACCACAAATCGTATCATAGGCGGTAATGCTCCTTCTGTGTATCTTGGCCGCCTTGAGCGCAATCACCATGTATCTCATGATGTTTTGAACAACTGCCTTTCTTCCCATCTCATCGACCCGGAACTTCTCCGCCATGACGATTTTTCTCTGTTTCTGCGTGACCGGGCAGGAAAACTGCTGGACAGAATAGAAAAGGCCATGGGGAAAAGCTGCACGGGAAGAACTTCGGAGGAAACAGTCCTTGCATTTGGTGGTGAGCTGCCCACTTCCACGCTCTAAGGAGGATGTCAACACCCCCGGTCGGGAGCCGACCCAAACGCCGCGCTCTACGATATCAAGGAAGACTTCTGCGGAAGGGACGGCAAGAGCACGCTGAAAAGCAAAAACGACGATGACGGATACAATTCCCTTATGGATGATCTGAAGAAGGCGCTCAAGGAAACCGGCCGCCGTCATCGCGCCCAAGTGTACGCGCATGGCTTTTTGCTGAAATAGGAAATGGCCCGGCGATAAGCTGATGCACGGCGCGATATTCGCGGCCAACATTTGAGATATTTGCCGCCCTGGTCAGTGTGTGTCTGCAAACCCTTTTCACGAAAAGAGGGAAGTCAGGTGAGGTAAGGTTTTCATCATGTTACAGGGAAATGTGCTACTATGACATCCCTGAAGACCTCCGGCTCAGACTTGAGCCTCTACTGCCGACAGAAGGTTTTCCTCGTGGAGGACGACCGACTGGTGACGTCAGAAACTTTCTCAAAGCTGTCCATTGGATGCTATCGGATGCTGCGAACCGGATTTCCATGGCGAGCTTTGCCGGAGAAATATGGTTCGTGGAAAACTGTATATTCCCGTTTCAGGCGTCGGCAGAAAAGAGAATATCCGAGGGCTGTCCTTGAGCTTCTTAGCTGACAGGCCGACATGAACCACATCATGATTGACGGGACATACGTTCATGCTCATAAGCATAGTGCCGGAGCTCGACATACCTCCGGACACAGTCAGGCTCTCGACCGAAGTCGTGGCGGTTTTACCTCCAAAATTCATGCGGTGGTGGATGCTCTCGGTCATTTGACAGCTTTTACTGTCACGGCAGGACAATCCTCCGAGTATCCGCAAGCCGGTAACCATCTCATACAGTATCATGACACAACCATTCCAGCCGATAAGGGTATGACAGCAGGAGCCTCATCGAGGCGCTTCACCAGCAGGGAAGTGAAGCGGTTATTCCCTCCAGAAGGACGAATCATCATCCCCGTACCATCGACAGACATCACTGCAAGGAACGCCATCTTATTGAGACTTTTCAACAAGATCAAAGAATATCGTAAAATTGCAACTCGTCATGACAAGCCGGCAGACGTTTTTGCGGCCTTTGTTTGCCTGGCTGCTTCACTCATCCGGCTTCGATAAGAGGTTTGCAAACACGCTCTAGTATAGTGATGATCTTCCACCAGTTCCCAGCTTTCTCCCGTCCATCGGGCCGCCTGTTTTTCTCCGGTTTGCGGCGGCTGCTTAACCGTCGCCCCTATCACATCAATGATGTCCTGCCCGTTAGGCCGCTTCTGGGATTCCATTTCCCCGGTGAACTCGCCGGTTTTCAGACCATACTTATACAGCTTCATAGGTTGCTCCTTTTCAGCTGTTATTGTTTGTGTTTTTGTGAATCGTTCTGTTCTTGCGGAACGGGGAAAGTGCAGGGCAATGCAATGATCCCGGATTTCCAGGAATTACTGGGAGTGTAAATGGTTATAATGCCCACACGGGATGCCGCCTCGAACGGCCATATTCTGAACCAGAACTGCCCTTTCCACTCCAGCCAGCTGTCCCGCTCGGGAACGAAAATAAGCTGACCGCGGCAAAGCGCATTGAAGAGAATGCCGGCCCCTTCTGCCCTGCCTCGGCGCAGTCTTCCACAAAGCGCTGCCGGGTCTCGGCGTCCTTGTCTCCCCGGCGCTGCCCGAAGGATGTTTTCCCGGTCTCCGCTTCCGCCTTCAACTTGGCCAGATTGGCCGCCTCTTCCTCGGCCTTGCGCTGCACTTCCGCTCGAAGGATCTCGCCCTTCAGCCATTCCTTCGGAGCCTGCGGTTTCTGGGGCGTCTTCGGCATATCGTTTCGGTGCTCACTCATGCGGCCACCTCCATGCTCACGGGCGAAGGTCTGCCGCCGGTTTTCCAAATTTCATATTTTTTCAAAAATTTTCTGCGAGTTATCGCGCTCAACACGCCCCCACATAAGTTCAGGGCCGGAAAGGACCCAAGATTGACGACAGAACGCTATGACACTATGGTCAGATATATCTTTTCTAGGGGTAAAAGGGGAGCGAAGTCGGATTACCTCCCCCAGCTTTGTCTTCGGCAAAGCATAACTCTCCACACTGAGTGGGGAGATACAGGGAAGATAACTTCCCGATGCAGGGACAGAATTTTTTTATTTCTATCAATAGTTATTGAAACAGTACACGGGGTTTGTAACAGGAACTTCCTTTTTAACGTGCAGGACTTTCCCTTCGTGCAGGGCTTCCTCCTCAATGCATGGAACGACCTGCACGTACCGCCTTTCCCGCCGTACGACCAGTCGGCATTCCGGTTCGCGTGCCTTCCGTACACGCGGACTTTTTTCCGCCCGCACGGCATCCCCCCGCCTCCCGGACCTGTGAGACTCTCATCCCCGCGCGTTGCCCTCCCACCGCTTTTCCTGTAAGAAGGTTTTCGTATGATCATCGCCGGATTCCGGCAGCGTCTTCCGCCCTTCCCCGGCCCGGCGACGGCGTCTACCGGCCGCGGCAGCACCTCTCCGACAACCGTTCAAGCAAGGAGATCGCCATGAAAACGTTTATCGGCATCTGTGGAAGCCTGCGCAGCACCTCGCGCAACATGGGCCTGCTGCGCTGCGCACAGCAGATCCTTCCTCCGGACTTCCGTCTGGACATCATTGATCTGACTGCGTTCCCCTTCTATGTCGAAGGCATGGAACAACCCGAATGCGTCCGCCAGTTCATCGAAAAGGTGAAGCAGGCCGACGGACTCGTCCTTGCGGTTCCGGAATACAACTACTCCGTGGCCCCGGCCTTGAAAAACGCCCTGGACTGGGCTTCACGGGAACCCGGAACCATCCTCGCCGGCAAGCCCGCAGCCATCATGGGCGCAGGCGGCGGCATGGGCACCTCCCGCGCCCAGTATCATCTGAGACAGACCTGCGTCTACCTCGACATCCGCGTCCTGAACAAGCCGGAAGTCTTCTCCAACGCCTTCTCCGACGCCTTCACCGCCGACGGACTCGTCGCGGACACCGAAGAGGGGCAGCGCCTCAGAGCCAATGTCGCCGCTCTGATGGACGCCCTGTGCAAAAACGTGTGACGCATGCCTCAGGATCATGAAGAACAAAGCGGAACCGGATGCCCCGTTCCGCTTTTTTTTCGCTCCTCGGAACCGGAATGCGGCTTCCGTCACCGCTCAAAAAAATGTACCGTTCGCTCTTGACCCTATACTGACTATAGACTCTATACTCGCTTCCGACACCATTTTTCCCGGAACCGGACCTCCGGCAACAGGAAATCATCCTTCAACCCACAGAACGGGAGACAGGAGCATGAACGTACAGCTGATACGAAACGCAACCTTGAAAATCACGTATGCCGGCAGGACCTTCCTCGTGAATCCCTGGCTTGCCGGCAAAGGCGAAACCGGTACCTTCCGCAGTCTCGGCGGCGTGTTCCGGTGCGAAGACGGCAAATGGGACATTCCCATGCCCATGTGTGATCTTCCCTTGCCGCGGGAAGACATTCTCCAAGGCGTCGATGCCTGCATCTGCACCCATGTGCATCCCGACCACATCGACATCTCCCCGGACGGCACCATCGGCGCAGCTCTCGACAGAAACCTTCCCCTCTTCGTGCAGAGCACGGAAGATGCCCATGCCTTCGTGCGCTCCGGTTTTCAGGACGTCACGGTGATGTACGAGAACAGTCGTTTCGATGACATTTTCCTCGTCCTGGTTCCGGCCAGACACGGAACGAAGATCCCCTGCGGCCCGGCCCACGGCGTGATTCTCCATCATCCCGACGAACCGGTGCTCTATCTTGCCGGCGACACCATCTGGTATGACGCCGTTGCGGAAACCCTGCGCAGATGGCGTCCCGGCGTCATCGTCCTGAACGCCTGTGCGGCGTTTCTTCTGGACGAAGGACGCCTCATCATGGACGACGCAGACGTCGAGAAGGTGGTGCGCGCCTGCGACCACGCAGACGTCATCATCAGCCACATGGACAACGTGGCCCATGCCTCCATCTCACGCGCCGACATGAAGAAACGTCTCGCAGAGCGCGGCATCGCAGAGCGCGTGATCATGCCCGACGACGGACAGATTCTGACTTTCCCCGTGGACAGATAGCTCTTCCGGCTCCCGGCGACAAGGCGCGGTCCGCAAAGACGCTCTTTCCCCGGAACGCGCTCCGGCCCCGAAGGCCCCGCAGACATGATCTGCGGGGCCTTCTTCATGAGCACTCCGTGCGGCAGCAAGACATCTGCTGCCCTGCATTCTACAACAATACGTTGTCCTGATGTCATGCCATATTATAAAATTGATGTTATAACATATCCGCTTATGTCCCGTACGTTCATCAATATTCTTGCTGATGATTTTCCGGGAGGATGCATTGACGGATAATTCTTTCTTCTTGGATTTGGATTCAATAAGACTTTTCTGCTCTTCTGTGACGGGTTTGTCGCCATCGCCTTTGAGCGTGTTTTCAGCAATGACCAGACGCGGATACGGTGTTCAGAAGATGGTAAGCCATTGAGTCCGGCACTATCTGTCCGTGAACAGCCAATGTCTATGACATCAGGTCGGCATGGCTGGAATACGACCGTCTGTGAACACAACTCTTGATTTTTCACCATCGTCAGCCATAGTGATGAGCGGTCAGAGGAGCCGACAGGCCTATGAAGGTGAGTAGATGCGCCCATGTCCGTGCACCTCCTGCCATCACTTGTTCCGAGAGCAGCAGCGCATAGGCGGGCTTGATCATGCTCTTCATTGGGGAATATGATGATTTGGGTATGAAGTGATTTGATATCAAGAGAAGAGATGTCATTATTTGAAATAGAATTGTTGTTTTATATTTGCTGTTCGAAGTCAGGACCGTCCTTCAAGGGGCGGTTTGATCTGCCCCCATAAGTGTCTGTTACCCGGCTGCCCTCTCAAGATGGCTCTGTCTCGACTCCTGCCGCAGTGTTATTTCCTGCTGCTCGTAAACGAGCCGACGGTCCGTTCCGTCAGGCTGTACCGGTGGTTATTTTGTCCCGTTCTTCCTGTTCGCGCACATACTTGATGATCGTCGCCTCATTTATTCCCACCGTGCCGACAACATAACCGGTACACCAGAAACGGCGATTGCCGATATATCTACCCCTTTGTATTTACACAGTTTTCTCAGAATTTCTCCTATCGTCCCGCGATACCTTCCGCATATCAGCTTGCGTCTGCACTCCGGAGCGAAAACGATATGATACTTGCAGTTCCAACGGGCATGGTTTAAACTCTGGTCATTCATTATCGGGTTCCTTTGTGTATAGATTTCGAGTCGAGACAACTTGTTATCTCACAAAGGCCCCCTTTTTGATTATCTACAGGCTTCGCCTTTTGGAACTCACCGCACAGCGGGAAGTTTTCTGCCTAAAAAAATAAAGCCTCACAAAGTGTTAAATACCTTGTGAGGCTTTCTGAAACTTTGCAGGGAGAGACCACATAACTCACCATCTTACCCATTGAAATATCTGGCAAAAGATTTTTTCTCAAAATACCTATACCTGAGCCCGTACCTGATTGTAGAAAAAACGAGTTCCGCGTACAAGAAAACTCAATAGAGGTGGTATGTGTGTTTTGCCAACATTAGGAAATCGTGAAAAGTTTGGGAACCAAGTGAGGGAAATATGGCAAAAGAAGACCTTCATGACATAGAGGAAAAATATAAGAATTTATCTATAACTTATAAAGGCAGCAAACTGAAAGTAAAAAACATAAAAGACCCGTATCCATTTTCTACAGCTCTTTCGTTAGATGTAATAAGGCAAATTATAGATATTAGTGACATCGAAAAATTTATCAGTTTAATCATTGAGGAATCAAATTATCCTAATACACACTTCATTATTAGAAAATATAATAAAAAAGATAATAATGATATATTTATATATGAAGAAGTAGATAAAATCGAGAAATGGATACAAGGTATACCGATAATAGAAGATAAAACATTATATAAAAATAATATTCTTCAGTTATATATCGAAAATACTTTCGCAAATACTAATGATTTTATGCTATGGATAAGAAATAGAAATGATATTACAATAAAACAAGAAGTAAATAATAATTCGTTAGAAAAATATTGTTGGTATATAGAAAAAATATTAGAAAATAAATATGATTTTAATACTAATTATGCACCAAACGATATAAAAAATGGGTTGAATGATAACTATCAAACAATGAAAAATTTTCTAGATAATGTGATACGCATAAGAAATCAAGCATCTTCTGAAAGTGAGCTTTTCAGTAAAATAATAGAAAAATATAATAGTGTTTTCGGCTTCAATATCAGCAACGCAACACTTGGTTTTCTTACTCGTACTGAGAGTAGAAAAAAATTAAATAGTTCTTCATGTAATAGCTATGGTGCACGGATATTAATCAAGGCTCTTGACTAGCTGAGAGGACATAAAAAGGTTATCTAGCCAGTCATGACAATGAAAAACAAATACTCATATCGTTCAAGAATTTCTGAGGCAAAAATTCGGCAACTTGTGAAGCTTTTTTCCGTTGATTTGACGGCTTCACAGATTGCGGAATTGTCTGGAGTTAACCGAAATACCGTCAACCGATATGTGACCGCTTTCCGGGAAAGAATCGCCCGTTATTGCGAGGCAGAGTCTCCCGTCAAAGGAGAAGTTGAAGTTGATGAAAGCTACTTTGGGGCTCGCCGCGTTAGAGGTGTACGTGGTCGTGGCGCACGAGGAAAAACCATTGTTTTTGGGCTGTTCAAACGCAATGACAAAGTCTATACAGAAATCGTTCCTGACTACTCCAGTGCTACTCTCCAGGGGATTATACGTGGCAGGGTAGACCTGGAAAGCGTCATTCACTCTGATGGTTGGCGCGGATATGACGGACTTGTCGATCTGGGCTATCAAAAACACTTCCGTGTTCAGCATTCCCATAACAAATTTGCCAATAAACACTCACATATCAACGGAATAGAAAGTTTTTGGAGCTTTACCAAAACACGGTTAGTCCGTTTTAGAGGCCTTCAAAAACAAACTTTTTACCTCCACTTGAAAGAGTGTGAGTTTCGGTTTAATCATAGACAGGAGAATATCTACCTTCTGGTGCTAAAAATGCTCAGAGAAAATCCTCTCAGCTAGTCAAGAGCCTACATGTATTCTATCCGTCGACATCAGTCCATGGTAGGCACGGCGCTCGGATCGCCTCTGTAGTAGATATACTTCATGATGTCATCGAGATACTGACGGCTTATGCCCAGATTTTTTCTGGTCGTGGCAGCAAGTCTGTATCGGTGAATGTTATCCTCAAGCTCGGCATCTATCTCCGCGATGTACTCCTGAAGCCTCTCCCTCACCTGAAGACCTGCGGCTCGGCGGTCCTTCTCTCCCAGGAACTCCATGCGCCCGTGCTGAAGACGATATTTGAGCAGCACAAAAATGAGGGAAGCAGCGTTTCGGAACTTCACCTTCTTGTCGCTGCGCTGCTCTTCCATCATGACCAGAGCGAGCCTGAGAAGACCGTATGCCGTGTCGTCATCCAGCGCGTTGCAGGCCTCGGGGCGATAGTGCAGCACATAGAACGCCGCAGACAGCGCATAGGCATACTGAAGCTGCATCCGGGCGATATAGACAAGCAGCAGCCGACATTCCTTCTTGGTGCTAAAACAGCGTCCAGCGGCCTCGATGAAGTCCTTGTCCACGGGGAACCATGAGTTTCCCGCAAGCGCGTCAGACAGACGTCCTGCGATCTCCTTCCGAAAGACTTCAGGCGTTCTTCCCCAGAGGAAAGAGGCCTGTCTGGCCAGTCGGGGAAAGAGCTGTCCGGCATTGCGGGCTATGTTTACCAGCTGACCGGCCACCTGATCGAGCACGCCATCAAAAACCTCGAGCGTATTGCCGTTCTCGTCGATGAGCCTGAGCGGTCTGGAAGGCATGAGCCATTTCGTACGCAGGTTTTCATAGCTTCCGTACACGGAGACCATGGTCGGGAGATCGCGCACGAAATCCATGCAGTCTCCCCTGAAGCTCCACTCATCATTTCTGCTCACAGCGTCCGCGAGCCTAATGTGCCCGTCGTCCGGACAGAAAAGCTCTTCCTTCGGCAGGGTGTCGATCTCCTTCATGCGGGAAAAGTCGAAGAGCAGCTCTTCCACGGAATTGTCGACGGCCACGAGCCTGACCTGCGCCAGACCGCTGGCCGGTTTCATGCGTACATGCATGACAATGGGGATATCCCTGACGGGAACGAAAGGAAACGGCACGACTTCCTGCCGGTAGCTCTGCTCGTTTTCCTTGGCAAGCAGGGCCGTGAGACTGGGATGCCTCCGCAAGTAGCTGAATCCTGTCACCTTGTGCTCATACACCTTTCCGCCTTCGCACACGGAAGAGGCCACAAGATCCTTCCAGACGAGATGCTTTCTTCTGTCCTGCGTCATGATCCTGAGCCACGGCAGCGTGTCGAGATAGGTGGGAAGATGATCGCGCAGTCTCTCGCCGTAGAGCTTCGCGCCTTCGGCTATGATGTCCGGAGCTCCCCGCGAGGGCAGCCAGATGGTATCGGGTTCGGGCTCACGGGAAATCTGCATCGAGCCTGCGCAGCTTCGGGCGTCGAACCAGGCGGGCCGCTTCTGCGGCACGAGCGGACCGCACATGACCACGCCGCGCGGTCGTCCCTTTCTCTGTTTTCTGCGGCACTCGTCCTCGATCGCAGCATGGATCAGCGCATCCCAAGAGGATGCCTCCCTTACCTCCTTTCTGGCCAGCTGGTCGGAGATCCATGGGCATCCTCCCGCCCGCGCGTCCTGCCAGAAACGAAGATTGTTCTCTGGACACCACCAGTCCCACGAGCCGTCCTTTCTGCTCCATGGATGCCTGCTTCCGCCCTGCGTGCCGCCTCGCCTTGTGAGCGACTCCCACACTTCAGGAAAGCCCATCACCTGCTGCCACTTTTCCCCCACTGTATCGCCGGAACAGCAGCTCCAGACCCAGTCCATGCCCGTAAGCGCCGAGCCCTTCCGCCCGCGGGAGCGCACAGGCACGGGATATCCCGTTGCCTTGTCATGCATGAGGGCAAAGGAGGTCACCTCGAAAAGATCCGGCCCCTGATAGACCACCAGCATCCAGTCATCCGGGCCCATGCAAAAATCCGACCCCATGGAGTGGAGCCACTGCATGGCGGCCGCCACGGGACGCCACACGAGCTGCACACGATCCCGGGCACTGCCGAAGCTGCGGAGCAGGTCTTCCTGTCCCATTTCGTCGAGTGTGTCGGGAATGGCCACCACAACATCCTCTTCCTTCCAGTCCGCCCTTTCCAGCAGATCAGAAAAGTGAGCGTGCAGGGCTGCGGCAGTGGAGGAACGGGCCGCGCCCCTGCCCGGCGACCAGTAGGAAGTCCTGTCGCCGTCCAGAACGAGACGGCTCCAGAGAAGGCCCACAGGAACGCGACGCAGAGCCGCGCTCTCCGGCACCACAGCGTCGGGCGGCCACATAAGTCCGCTCTCAATGCGGCTCGCCGCCGCCGTTTCCCCGGCTAGGAACGCTCCCCGCCAAGAGCGCGGAAGTATAACCGAGGACGGCAGGAAGGCGGGATTGCGCACGCCTTTACCTCCTGCGCAGGCATCGCCCAGCCCGAAGGCCGCAAGACCTATGACATCAGGCATCGTCGCTCTCCAGAAGTTCCGCAAAAAGGTCGTCAAGCAGCATGGTCAGCACCTCGATGTTCTTCGTCCAGCAAAGCGGATCGGCGGCGAGTCTGGCCAGATGCGTATTTTTCCCGGCCTCGAAGTCTGGTTCGCCCCGCAAAAAGGCGTCGGCCAGCACAAGACCGGTGAGTCTTGTCCGGCAATAGCGCATGTTGACGAACCAGCTCAGACTCTCAAGGCCCTTTTCCGCCGATTGCTGCACATCCTGAAAATCCTGCCTGACGGTGGAGGAAAGGGTATGCACCGGCCATACGACCATGACGCGGGCCTTTGTTTCCCTGCTACCCAGCGCCCTGAGCACGAAGAACAGCGTGCCGCCCGTGCAGCCGAGTCCAGACACGACGTTGTGCTGTGCGGCCTGAGAGGCGTGCACGAGCTCTAGCACTGCCTCGCGGTGTCCGTGCCTGAGCAGAAAGGGGCCCGGCTCCGAACCAGACACCACGCGGCTGCCCTGCACCTGTTCGCCCAGAAATCCGCATCCGGCCCGGGCCAGCGGAGAGATCTTCACGGAGCCTTCCCCTCGTGCCGCCATATCGAGCAGCGAAGCGCCGAGCAGCAGCGTGCAGATGTCAGCCCAGGTACGTCCCTGCCAAGCCCACATCCAGTCCTCTTCGTCCTGCTTGCGCAAAAGCTTCTGATAAAGTTCCCAGATCCTGCGGTAGCGCGCATCGCTCTGAAGCACGTAGTTCGGCCGTGCGCCGCTCTCAAGTTCATCCACGTCCTCCCACACAGGGCGCTTCAGAAGCTCGACGCACATGCCGCCGAACCTGTTCACCTCGGCGGCGCAGCCTGTTTCCCTGTTGCCCGAGCAGACCACGCGCACATACTGCCGACACTCCCGCACGCAGCGCAGAAGAAATTCCCTGAGCACGCGATTTTCCAGCGTGTTGAAGGTCTCGCGCCGTGACATGGCCTGAAGGCGCTGCCTGTTGGCCGAAGCCTTCTGCACGGGCGTGAGGCCCGGCTGACGGAAATACCACTGCAGACATCCCGAATCCATTTCTGCGGCCCGGGCGGCGGGCAGCAGCCTGCGCTCGTGGATGAGCACCCGGCGCGCCGCATTGACCAGACTCTGCACATGCCGGGGCATTTCCTCCGCAATTGCCACGATGAGGGAACGCTTCTGCACATCCGCGTCCGAGGCGTAGGCCCGTATGCATTCCGGCAAATCCGCCCAGGGCAGAGAGGACGCGCCCTTCTCCCGGGACACGGCGCGCTGCACGCAGAAGTCGAAGAATGACATCCATTCCAGCACGGCCTGCTGAAGCTCTCCCTCGTCGCGCAGACTACCGGACACCGAGCCTGCGGAACGGACATTCATCCGGAAGCGCCTGCCGTCGCAGGATATGACGAGGTTCATGTCCTCGTCGCCTCTGGCCGCATGACGGGAAGCGGCCACGGCATGCGGCACGCGGTAGAGCCGGTAGCGGTCGCCGTCGTAGGGAACGCTCAGAGGCAGGAAGTCCTCATGTCTTGCGTCCGTGCTGACCCTGAAGTCCCGGGGCACGGAAAGCACGGGACTGCCGCAGTACGGCAGAACGACTTCCCGGCCCGTGACGTCCTTCGTTTCCCGCTCGCGTCCTATGGCCGACCACGGCCACACATGGAACTGTATGTGTTCCCCGTTCATGGTCACGCGGCTACCTCGTCACGCCCTGCCAGAGGAAGATGCCCGTTTCGGAAGCGTTCCTACGCGAAAGCTGGAAGGCATTCATGAGTTCCTCGTCGTCGAGATCCTTTATCACGTCCTCGATGATGTCCAAGCTGGAGGCGGAGGCATTCATGGTCATGTCGCAGCCGCGGAGCTTGGGCAGGATCTTCTGCTCGACCTGATCGGCAAAGGCCAGACGCATGGCGTCGTTGCCCGGTCTCGCGCCGGGATAGTTGGCCACATAGCTGTACATGGCCTCTTCCACGCGGAAACCGAAGGCCCGGCCTATGCCTGCCAGAGCATCGTTGAGCCGTTTCGTCCAGTCGCCGCAGGCTCTGGCATACTGCTGGATGTCTCCGGTCTTCCAGCTGTTCCACACGCTCCTCGACAGGGACGCGCCGCCGTTCATGGAGGTCATAACGGGCTTCTTCTGATCCTTATGCCGCGCAGGCCTGCCGAAACGCAGCACATTGGCGCGGTCGAGCACCTTGTCCGAGAGCGTCTGGGTGCTTTCATCCTCGTTCATGGTGCCTACAAACAGAATGTTGTCCGGCACCCAGATGAAAAAAGGCGTGTGTCCCGTGCCGGTGTCGAGCTCGATGGTTGCCCGGCCGCGGGATGTGCCATCGGTAGGGTCGACCGTGCGGCGAAGCTCGAGCTTTGAAAGGAATTCGCTGAAATAATACTCGGGTCTGGCGAGGTTCATTTCATCGAGCAGCACCATGAGCAGACCGTTGCGGGCATTTTCGTCGTCGGAAGAGGTAAAATCCCTGCTGTTGGGATCCATGCGCAGAAGACAGCGGGAAAGCTCGGTGGCCTTGTAGCGGCGCTCCAGATAGTTGTAGAAGCCGAACAGATCCTGCGCGGAGTCCCAGCGCGGCTGCACGGACAGGATGACCTGATTGATGCCCATGAACTCCGCGTACTTCACGGGCAGAAGCGTCTTGCCCGTGCCGGAAACGCC
>CALUTB010000039.1 GCA_944323575.1 uncultured Mailhella sp.
CGCGGGGTGGAGCAGCTCGGTAGCTCGTCGGGCTCATAACCCGAAGGTCGTAGGTTCAAATCCTGCCCCCGCAACCAAGAAATTCAAGCCCTTACGGTGAAAATCGTAAGGGCTTTTTCTTTTTTAAATTTTATTCCCACCACTATTCCCACCAGAAAAAAATAAGGCAGGATTTTCTAGGCTCAGGACTCATTATTTCCAATGACGTCAAAAAAGGATAAGTATGGATATGGAGGTTTCTATGTCCACTCTTTTTTACCTTTCTTCCGCTCAGATGGATGTCATTCGCCCTTTTTTTCCTCGTTCAAGAGGCATTCCCAGAAGGGACGATCAAAAAATTATCAGTGGAATTATCCATGTTCTCAAGTTCGGTCTCCGATGGAAGGATGCTCCAAAAGAATACGGCCCCTATAAAACTCTTTATAACCGTTTTGTCAGATGGAGTAACATGGGCGTCTTCAAAAAGATTTTTACGGCTCTTTCCGAAAGTACCCAGGACACCTCCCTTCTCATGATTGATGCTACCTGTCTGAAAGCTCACAGAACTGCCGCAAGTTT
This sequence comes from uncultured Mailhella sp., assembly GCA_944323575.1. Taxonomy (GTDB): domain Bacteria; phylum Desulfobacterota; class Desulfovibrionia; order Desulfovibrionales; family Desulfovibrionaceae; genus Mailhella. The sequence continues at coordinate 559 of CALUTB010000039.1, forward strand.
GAGAAAAAAAGGGCTTCCTCTCGCTGTATCGGACGCACAAAAGGAGGATTGAACACCAAATTACATGTAGTCTGCGACTTCGACGGACGTTCAATTCGGACATTGCTGACAGCCGGAAGCATCAGTGATTATGGCGGTGCGGCATGTCTCTTGCCAACTCTGCCTTCAACCCGAATACTTCTTGCTGACAGGGGCTATGATGCCGGATGGATTCGCAGTTTTTTGAAAAATCGAGGTTGCACTCCCTGCATTCCTTCTCGGAAAAATACAAGAGTCATGAGTATTACAACAAGAAACAATATCTCCAGCATCACAAGATAGAACACATGTTTTCCCGGTGAATGACTGGCGTCACATAGCCACGCGCTATGATCGCTGTGCTCACAGATTCCTTTCAGCAATTCACCTTGCGGCTATCGTTATTTTTTACCTTTAATGAGTCCTGAGCCTAAGATCATGGGGACTCCTTGGAAAGCGGGACGAGGTTTAAGAACCGTCGGTACTTCAGGAATCCCATAATGAAGAAACCGTACAAAGTTTCAGCCGAAGGGAGTTCAGTCCGAGAGCAATGGGAAGAGCTCACTGGAGACAAAAGTCCGGTAAAAAATGGCCACCACACTTGGCAGACGCCACAGCATCAGCGGCGCAGCCAACTCTTTATGTATTACTTTGATAGAATCATGTTGTTCTCTTGTCAATACACGGTACGCATCCAGTTGTTTTATCTTGGAAAGTCATGGGAGAGCGATGGTGCGGATTTCAAGGAAATCACGTCGCATAGCCATATATTTTCATTCGGCTATGACCATAATGGGCCGCCCACCGGCATTCTGTAAGCTGTTCGTAAATACAGCGCGGAAGAAGGAATCTTTCGGACTGCCGGCATGAATGTCGAAACGGTTCTCGTCATTTCCGCGAAAAAGATGGCAGATACGCAACTGTTGAAAGACCTTCCCATCTTCGGAGCATTCAAGGCCAACAATCATCTTCTCGGCGGCTCAGACGATACCACATGGATTTGATACTGGCGGGAATTTCGGTAGTAGCCCAGTCGGAATAGCCGTGATTTGTGACTACGCTGCCCAGATGCTGAAAAATTTCATTTTCATATTCCACAGAGGCTTTCGGCAGGTTTCATTATCAGATACATGACTACGCCGCACTGATCAACGTGAGATGTTTGCTTTCGAAAAATTCAGTTTTAGTCTGGGATAATATCGGATTCCATTTTTCTTTCTGACAATAGCAGAGGGGATTTGTGCAGGCTGGGAAGCTTATGTACCGTTGCTTCTCAGGCAGAAGTTCAAATCGGTATTCCTGCTGAATGTCTGGATACTTCTCCTTGGGCACCTTGGACATGAACATATCGAGCGGCCTTGCGAATACTTTGAGTGTATCCTCAGAGTTCACTCGTAGAGAGCCTCATAGATGACGAGAGTTTCTCTGGTTTCAGAGTGTGTGGCATATCCAAGAATCTTGCAGGCGTACATGGATAAACCGTCAGGGTGTCGTTCATGCTTGAAGTGTCGAACGATGTCGCTGGGAGAGAAGGGCAGACGGATTTCGGATTCCGACATGACGGTCTTCAGAAAAAGGGCTCGGGGGAAAAGCGGGCTTTCGTTTCGATGGAAATGATTCTCCGCGGGAAGGATGCCTTTTGGGGATAGCAGGGGAAAGCTCCACTGACAAGGAGCAGGGTCTCGCCGGAGGAGATAACGTTTTTCGGAGTTCCCTTGTTCGAGATCGGCTTGCTGCTGACATAGGAAAACACGGCAGGCATCCGACAGATGTTTTTTGCGTTGAGGAGGAGAGGCCTGGTTCTCATTCAGACCATAGAGAGCTTTTTAGCCCTTTTGTCGTCTGTGTCAGGGGGCGGAAGAATGGCATTCTGCTTTTTGATATGTGCCCATTTTACCAAGCTGTTCAGCCGGAGGCAGAGATAATGTCTTCCTAGGATGACTTTTTCCATTTGAATTAATTGATTAAATTCAATAAAGCAGCGTTTTGGGGACCTCCTTGACTTTTAAGGCGGCAGAGACGGTTACGCTGCAGACATGAAAGGCTTCTGCCTGTTTTTAGATTTATTATCTATAGTAATATATTGGATTATCTGAAGTTTATTTTTTACATGTATGAGGAGAGTTCCGTTTTTGGCAGAAAAAATCTGAAAATATGGGCAGATACCCGTTTGGATATATAGACGGGCATTATTTTGGGATATGAGAAAAATAACTTCAAAGGAAATGCAGAGATTTTCCTTGACGCTTCAACACTCAACGAGGAGGTCTGTTCATGAGTTTCATGTCATTGCTGAAGACGACGGTAGTGGCGTTGCTTCTGTGTGCCGTTCCTTGTGCCGCACAAGCCAAAAAGGCTGAATTTCTCATGAGAATTTCTCATACCGGCTATCCCGGCATCGAGTTTTTTGAAGGCTGGAAGAAGTTCGGCGAGCTGGTTGAAGAAAAAACCGGCGGCCGCGTTATGGTGAAAATTTTCCCAATGGGGCAGCTTGGCGCCGACCGCGTCGCCATGGAAGCCGTTCAGGCGGGAAACCTCGAGGTCGCCTCCTGCGGATGGAATGTTCTTTCCGGTGTTGTTCCCGCTCTGGGGGCGCTGGATCTGCCGTTTGCCATTGATATTGACCGTGACGTGGAATTTTACAGGGCTCTTGCCTATCCCGGCGAGCTCCATGACTACATTGTGGAGCTGCTTGCTCCGGCAAGACTGTATCCGCTCATGTTCAATGCCTGTGCTCCCCGCAGCTGGGGCTTCAAGAAAGCTGATATTTCCACCTTCGATGATCTGAAGGGACTCAAGGTCCGCGCCACGCCTTCCGATGTCGATGTGTCATGCTGCCAGGCGGTCGGCATGAATGCGACCGTTCTGAGCATGGATGCTACGTTCCAGGGACTTCAGCAGGGAACCATTGAAGGTGAGCTTTTAAGCTACTCCACATTTGAGGCTCAGTCCCGCGGTGGGCTCCTCAAGAGTTACATCGTGACGAATCACAATATTCCCATGCATACGGGCATGATCAATCTCAACTGGTGGAACAGGCTTCCCCAGGATGTGAAGGATCAGATCACGGAGGCCGCACATGAGGCACAGGAATGGGAATGGAGCGTGTACAAGTCCATCAACGACCGCGGACTCGAGTACATGAAGCAGCATAAGGTCAACATTACTTACCCCGATGAAGCCGATATGGCCAAGTTCCAGGCCGCCTTCCAGAGGGTATGGGAAGAGTACGAGGCAAAGCTCGATCCCAAGATGATACGCCTGGTCAGAGAGGTCTATAAGTAGGATGGGGGGCCGCCGGAATGCTTCATGACATTCCGGCGGCCCGGAGGAACGGCGAGGAAGACACGGTTGTTTTTCACGGGAGAATGTACATGGCAGAAAAGCAAAATATGTTTCAGTGGCTGGATGAAAACTTTGAGAAGCCTTTTCTGATAGCAGGTCTGCTGCTGTCCATATGCCTCGTCAGTTATCAGGTCTTTTTTCGATATATCTGGGTCGATACCCTGCACCTGCAGGGTACTACCGCAGAAATAGAGGAATTGAGCATCTATTCCTTCATCATGGCGTCCATGATGTCCATATCCTACATCGCCAGACGGCGCAGACATGTGGCCGTCACCCTTCTGCAGGAAAAGCTGCCTGAGCGTTTTCAGCCCGTGATCAGGGTGACGGCGGAAGGCGCCTTTTTGGTGATGGCGCTGATCATGACGGTGGAAACCTGGATGCTCACCAGACAGCAGATACAGCTGCCCAGCGTCACTCCCGGCATGGGAATCCCGTATGTTTTCGCATATCTTCCCATGACGATAGGTTTTACCCTGCTTTCTTTCAGGCTTATTCAGAACCTTGCTGAAGACGTGAAGAACTGCGGAATCAGATCCGTGGCTGCGGGACTCGGCATCTTGTGTCTGCTGGCCGTACCGCTGTTCATGGATCTTGAACTGGAATCGACGGCCATCCTCGTTTCCGTGATGGCCGTAGGCATGCTTATCGGCGTTCCCATTGCCGCTGTCATGGGACTGAGCGCCATGTGCGTGCTGTTCGCCTCTCCCTTTCTTCAGCTTTCCGCCATAGCTCCCACCCCGTTCACGGCGCTGGACAACTTCAGTATTCCCGCAGTGTTCTTTTTTATCTGTTCCGGCGTGTTCATGAGTCAGGGCGGTCTTTCCAAGCAGCTTATCGACGTGGCTGACATTTTTCTGGGAAATAAAACGGGTGGTCTGGCTCTGGTGACCATTGCGGCCTGTACGATTTTTGCCGCCATATGCGGTTCAGGCCCAGCCACCGTGGCCGCCATAGGCTCCATCACCATTCCGGCCATGGTGGAAAGAGGGTACAGCAAGTCTTTTTCCGTGTCTCTTGTGGCTGTTGCCGGCTCTCTCGGCAATATCATTCCTCCAAGCAACACCTATGTTCTCTACGGCATACTGGCCCGTGCATCCATCGGGGATCTGTTTTTGGCAGGCATCATTCCCGGTCTGCTCATGGCGGCCGTCATGATGGCCTATGCCTGGTGGTGTTCCCGAAAGAACGGCTGGAGAGGAGAGGAATCACGCCTTACCGGTCGGGAGAAGCTCAGACGCGTATGGGATGCCAAGTATGCCCTCTTTGTTCCCGTGCTTATTCTTGGCGGTATCTACAGCGGTCTGATGACGGCTACGGAATCGTCGGGTGTCGCCGCTCTTTACGGCCTTCTGGTGGGCATGTTCGTATATAAGGGCATCAATCGTAGAAACTTCATCGACATATGCATCGAGTGCTGCTCGACGAGCGGGGTGGTCATATTCCTCATCGCCATGGCCAACGGATTCAGTTTCATCATGACGCTGGAGCAGATCCCGACCACCATTGCGTCGTTCATTCTTGGCCTTTCCGGCAATCCCACCGTTCTCATCCTGATTATATGCCTGCTTCTGGTCATAGTGGGCATGCTTATGGAAGCGGCAGCCGCCATGATTATTCTGGTTCCCGTGCTCATGCCCATCATCACGGCCTGTGGAATGCATCCCATCCACTTTGGCATCGTCATGACCATGATCATTGCCGTAGGATTCGTCACTCCTCCCGTGGGCGTCAATCTTTTCGTGGGCAACGCCATTTCAGGAGAGCCGGTTGAGCAAATCGCAAGACATGCGCTTCCCCTCGTCATACTGCTTTCTCTTCTGACTCTGGTAGTGGTCTTCGTTCCTGAAATAGCCCTCTGTCTCGTCTGAACGTGATAAGGAGAGACCGTTATGGCACAGTCGGATATCCAGGGACTGGTGTTCAACATTCAGCATTTTTCCATGCACGACGGCCCGGGCATAAGAACACTTGTTTTTTTCAAGGGATGCCCCCTCAGATGCCGCTGGTGCAGCAATCCCGAATCGCAGTCCGGGGTTGAGGAACTGGGATATGACCGGGAAAAATGTCTTCGCTGCGGGACGTGCCTGTCCGTCTGTACCCGCGGGGCGTTGTCCCTGACCGGCGACGGGCTCCGCATTGACAGAACCCGATGCCGCATAGACAGGGCTCCCTGTGTGCGCAGCTGTCCGGCAGAGGCCCTTCGGCTCTACGGTGAAAAAATGACCGTGGGAGAAGTGCTGGATGAAGTAGAGAAGGAAGCACCGTTTTATCGTTTGCATGGCGGCGTCACTCTGAGCGGAGGAGAACCGCTTATGCAGGGAGAGTTTGTTCTGGCCCTGCTCAGGGAAGCCGGAAGACGGAAGCTCCGTACTGCCATGGAAACCTGCGCCTTTGCGGACCGAGAACTGTTTCTGGAAGCCGCTTCTCTGCTGGATTATCTGCTGGCGGATGTCAAACTGATGGATGATGCCAGGCACAGGAGAGCTGCCGGACAACCGGTGCAGGTCATTCTGGACAATCTTCGGGCCGTGAGGCGCGCGTATCCGTCGCTGCCGCTTCATGTGCGCACTCCGGTCGTGCCCGGCATCAACGACAACATGGAAGATATTCTGGCCATCGCTTCCTTTGCGGCCGGCATAGGAGCTGCGAGGTATGAGCTTTTGCCGTATCACCGGCTCGGCCTGCAGAAATACGGATACCTGGAACGAAGCTATCCGCTGTCGGAAGAGCTGGTTCTGGAAGATGAGCTTTTTCAGCGTCTCAGGACTGCTGCGGCGGAAATCTGCCCGGCACAGGCTGTCTCGGATGAGACAAGGTAAACGATTTTACTCGTACAGGAGTGAAGCATGACACAGTGTGCTACCGCGTATACCGTACAGGAGCGTATTCTGCATGACCAGTCGAAAGGCAGTGCAAATCCCTACAGAGCCACCCATCCGCGTCTTTTTCGATTGTTTGATGCGTTTGACGGAACGACTCCTGTCGTCGACGTTGAGCGAGCCCGCTGGTTTACGGAGTCCATGCGCGAAACCGCGGGATATCCTCTTGTGCTGCGCTGGGCTATGGCGCTCATGAACATCGCAAAGAAGATAACCGTCTATGTGGATGACGATCAGCTTATCGTTGGTCGCTGCGGCAGCGACAGGGGGCGGTACGGCATTCTTTATCCCGAACTGGAGGGAGATGTCATCGCAAGATCCCTGCCGTCGCTTCTGGATGAGGGCAGAGAATCCTGTCCCCTCGTCATCGATCCCGAGGATGTGCGTATTTACATGGAGGAGGTCGCACCGTACTGGCAGAACGACAGATGTTTTCGCGAGGACTATGTGCATCATCTTCCGCCTGAAATACGAGAGGTCGGATACCGGGACAAGGACGGTTACATACCCCGATTCGTGTGCAATGATACCTGCACATACCGCACGAGTCTGCAATGGGTTCCCGATTACGGCAAAGTCATACGGCTTGGACTGAAACACATGAAGGAAGATGCCCTTCGCAGGCTGGATGCTCTTGATCATTTCAGCCCCACGGATACGCTGCGCTGCAGGCCTTTCCTGGAAGCCATGGTTATGGTGTGCGATGCCATAGTGCTGTGGGCCGGACGGCATGCGGAGCTGGCCAGAGCCAAGGCTTCAGCGGAGGCGGATCCGGGCCGTCGCGAGGAGCTGCTGTGTATTGCCGATATTTGTGAACGTGTGCCGGAGTATCCTGCCAGAACGTTTCATGAAGCCATGCAGGCGCAGTGGTTCATAAGCTGCTTTTCCCGTCTTGAGCAGCGCACGGGATCCATCGTTTCCAACGGACGTATGGATCAGTATCTTTATCCCCTTTACAGAAAGGACATGGACGAAGGGCGTCTGACTGAAAGTAGGGCGCTGGAGCTTTTCGATTGCCTGTGGTGCAATCTTGCCCAGTATGTGGATGTCAGCCTGAGCGCCGCAGGGCTTGCCTCGTACGACGGTTATGCGCACTGGGAGGCCGTTACCATCGGAGGACAGACCCAGGAAGGGCAGGATGCCGCGAACGATCTGACCTATCTGCTGCTGGAGTCCCGCAAGAGTTCTCCCATGCCGTATCCGGACCTTGCCGTTCGTATTCATGCCCGCAGCCCGGAAAGGCTGCTTCTGGAAGTGGCGGAGACCATGAAGGTGGGGCAGGGCTATCCCAAGCTGTTCAATGACGAGGAGATCATTCCGCTGCTCATGGCCAAGGGGGTACCGTGCCGGGACGCCAACGACTATGCGGCGTCGGGCTGCACGGAAGTACGCTGTCCCAACGTGGGCGCGTTTACCGCAGCCTCACATCAGATCAATCTTTGCGCCGTGCTGGATCTGACTTTGCACAACGGCCGCATGGCAAGCTCCGGCGATCTGCTTCTGGGGCTGGAAACAGGAGACCCTCGGGAATGGCCCGACTGGGAGACGTTTCTGCAGAAATTTCTCATGCAGCTTGGGCATATCACAAGGTACACCTTTGCAGCCGTTCCCGTCATCCGGAAGATAAGGGCCCGTCATTTTGCCGCGCCTCTGCTGGATCTGCTTCATGAAAAGGCCTATGACGATTGTCGGGATATTCATGGAGAGGAAAAGATTGACAAGGCCGTCTATCTTGCATTCTTCGACACCATAGGCTTCGCCACCATGGTGGATTCTCTGGCTGCGGTCAAGTATGCGGTATATGACGAAAAGTTCGTTACCATGGACAAGCTCCTTGAGGCTCTCGATGCCGATTTTTCCAAAGAGGGCATGGAAATTCTGCGTCGTCGTCTGGAAAAATGTCCTACCTTCGGCAACAACGATCCTTACGCCGACAGCATCGGACTTGCCGTTGAGCGGTATATGCAGGAGTACTCCGACAAGTACGCGCCCGAACTTGGACTTCAGATGGATCTGCGTACAAGTTCCGTCACGGCGAATCTTCCGCATGGAAAGGAGGTAGGCGCTCTGCCCAACGGCAGGCATGCGGGAACCCCGGTCTCGGATGGGGCTTCTCCTTGTCATCATGCCGACCACTGCGGTCCGACCATGGCGCTGCTTTCCAACTATGCGACCAAGGCGTGGGAATATCCGCACCGTGCGGCAAGGCTTCTCAACAGCAAGTTTACCCCGAAATGTGTTGAGGGGGAAGAGGGCAGTCTCAGACTTGTCGATTTCATCCGTACATGGAGAGATCTGCGTTTGTGGCATATGCAGGTGAACATCATTAATCGCGAGACTCTGGAAGCGGCTCAGAAGGATCCGGATTCCTACCGCAATCTTGTGGTCCGTGTGGCGGGATACAGCGCCTATTTTACCGAGCTTTCTCCCACGCTGCAGAACGACATCATAGAGAGAACCGCCTACGAGAGCGTGTAGCTTTTCCGTTTTTTGAAGGCGAGCCTCAGCGGACAGGAATGTTTTCCTCAACTGTCATGATTTTCAGGAGTATCTATGTCATCATGTCCTCTGCTGACGCTGAACTGCGGCGTTCAGATGCCGGCCCTGGGATTCGGCGTGTTTCTCATCGATGCTGCCAGGACGGCCGAGGCCGTCAATACGGCGCTCCGGTCCGGCTACCGTCTTATCGACACAGCTGCCGTATACGACAATGAGGCCGAAGTTGCCGAAGGCATACGCCGGAGCAACATTCCCCGTTCCGAAATTTTTATCACCACAAAGCTTTGGGTGGGAGATCACGGAAGAGACAGAACGCTTCGAGCTTTTGAGCGCAGCCTTTCTCGGCTGAAAACGACATATGTGGATATGTACATGATTCATTGGCCGGATCCGGCTGAATGGAAGAAAACGGTGGAGTCCTGGAAGGCTCTGATCGAGCTCATGAAGGAGGGGCGTATACGCTGTGCAGGCGTCTGCAATCATAACGAGGAAAATCTGGAGATGCTGTATCAGCATTCCGGTGTCGTTCCTGCCGTCAACCAGGTGGAACTGCATCCGTTCTTTCAGCAGAGAAGTCTCAGAGCCTTCCACAGGCAAAAGGGAATCGTGACTCAGGCATGGTCTCCTCTCGGAGGCGTGAGAGGCTATGTAGGCAAGGCCAGGGAAGTTGTCCGGGACGTGCACTCTCATCCTGTTTTGAAAGGTATCGGGGAGAAGTACGGAAAAAGTCCGGCCCAGGTCGTTCTGCGCTGGCATATGCAGGAAGGAGTGGCCGCCAATCCGAAGTCGATGCATCCTGAACGCATCAGAGCGAATCTTCAGGTGTTTGATTTCGAACTCTCCGAAGAGGACATGACGGCCATTCGCGGCCTTGATACCGGGGTGCGCGGCGGGGATGATCCCCAAAGTGTGGATGCCGGCACCTATCCTTGGCATGGCGAAGAGTAGCCGGGACGTTTTTCAATATACTGAGGAATTGCCGATGATTTTTGATTTTCGTCTTCGTCCTCCGTACAGGAGCTTCCAGAATCTTGGAATATTTCACCCTCCGTGCAATGAAATGCCTCCCCAAAAGCATCATGCCCGGCCGAGTGAAGCGGCGCGCAACAGAGACTTCGACGCTTTTTTGAAGGAAATGGAATCTGCAGGCATCGGGGCCGGCGTTGTTATGGGGCGTCGTGTCCCAGATGATGCCGTGTCCGTTTCCAACGACGATATTCTTGAGCTGGGTCGCCTGTTTCCGGATACGTTCGTTCCTTTTGTGGGGCTTGATGTCAGCAGAGGGGTGGCCGCCGTTATGGTGGAACTTGAGAAATGTGTGTCAGGAGGAGCCAGAGGTGTGGCTTTGGAGCCTGCCATGTCCCTTCCTCCGCGCAAGGCTGACGCCGCCGTGCTGTATCCTGTTTATGCCCGCTGCGAGCAGGCAGGTCTTGTCGTTGTGCTGACTATGAGTTTTTTCCAGGGAGATCTGGACTATTCCGATCCGGTTGCTGTACAGCATGTCGCCCGCGATTTTCCGCGTCTTCAGATTGTCGTCGCACATGGTGGATATCCATGGATTCCCATGGTTTATCAGCTTCCTCTCGTTCATGGCAATGTGTGGTTGCTGCCCGATATATACGCTTTTAATCCTATGGCTCCAGGAAATGCCATGTTTGGTGAGGCCATGCAGTGGCTTGACGGTGAGAACATCTTGTTCGGATCCGCGTTTCCCTGCTACAATATGCAGCAGGCTGTGCAGGACCTGACACGTTTTCATTTGTCTGAGTCCGTCACGACAAAGTTCCTGCATGACAATGCCTGCAGACTTCTGGGACTGAATATGTAGCCCTCAGGGCAGGGAAAAGCCGGCATGACTGCTTTCTTTTTCCTGCCCTTTTTAATATTCTGTGTTTTCGGCATATTGTTTTCAGGCCAGCCTGTCTGCTATTTCTTCAGCCTTCAGAATATGTTGAACGGGTATGTCTGCGGAAGGCGCGTTTCGATGATCAGGGGCAGAGGCTCTCTCATCGGTATGAGTCACCGGAGCTCAAATATGTTATTTAAATTTTCCCGTTTCGGCTACAAAGCGTAGGTGATCAATATCATCAATGACGATATTTCCACGACTGAAGTCTTTTAATATTCGATGTTGACGGAATTCCTTGACCAGACGTATCATGCTCGTTTTACTTATTCGAAGCAGAAGGCCTATGAGATGCTGTGTAAGAATGCAGTGAATATTTAATGTGCCATAGTATTCATGAAGATATATTAAATAACGAGCAAGGCGTTTTGCAAGGGAAGGTGTATTGATAAGTTGTATGATAATTGATAAAAATACAAGTTTAACACATACTCCTTTGCAGATATCGTACATGATCTGAGGATTTCTGTTTTCAAGATCTTTCAGAAAACTGAAATCAAATTCATATAGTTCGGTATCTTTAATACATATATGATATACATTTTGTACGAGTGGTATGAAATAATAAATTTCGAAATGGAGAGATCCTGAACCTGTAAAGTTGTTTATATACTCATCTTCGCCAAAATAGAATCCAAGTAATCCTTTTGTAACATAAAAGAATTTTTGCGAATTAGATTTATAATATATTCTTTCTCCTGCTTTAAAACTCATTTTTTTCCCGTACGAAAGGTATTTTTCAAAAAAGAGAGACATGTTCTGCTGTACTCCTGGAGGACAGGGAAATGTAGAAAGTCCGAGATAGTTCGGAATACTGCAGCTGCCGTAAGGAATTTCTGGAAAGACCATATGAAGCCTCGAAGATGGAAAAACGGAAAAGGCGTTTCTGGAAAAGAGATCGCGGTATAAACTTCTGCATATGCGCTTTTGTCCGGATAGAGACATATGTTCTGCAGCACAGGACAAAATACGGAAGATAAAAATATCCGGCAAGATATTTTCCCGACTATACTAAAAGAGTAAAGAACAGAACGCAATGAAAATATCTTTCGTCTTTTCAAGGGCTTTTCATTGATGGCATCGGTCGGCAGCTGTGAATGAAATTAGAACCAAAAATTTTCTGTCATCGATAGGGAAACTCTTTTGCCCGGCTATGGATAGGGTGAAGTCGTCTTGCCGATATTTCGACGAATCAGGAGAAAAAGTTCCTTGCCTATGCGGTCAGAAAGAGCTCTGGATGCTCAGAGAATTGCAACGAACAGACATTTATAAGAAAAAAGTAATTCTTTGATATTCTTTATAGCTGATATTCAATGTATATTTTTTACTATATACTATAGTAATATATTTTTTATGCATCATTTTTTATTTATAATATTTATTATTAACAATAATGATATAATTTAAAAATACTAATAAATTATATATTAATAAAGTTTAATAATGTCATAGATGTATTTTTATATAGCAGATAAAAGAATATGTAAAAGTATATTTTTTATGATAATGGACAACTATTGAATTTTTTTGATCGCCGTATACCTGGTATAAGACTCGGAAAAGAAAGGAGTGTCAGATCATCCCGGAGTGCAGTGCATCCGGGAGTACTGATCGTTTGGCGTCATGTCGCCATGAGGCTGAGGGAGATTTTTATCCTCAAGGAGACAACGGGAAACAGAAGATAAAAAAGTACCATTGGTAGAATGATGGGCAAAAACGTACCAGAGCTTTGAAATCCGTGTGCAGCAGTGTCTTTCTCAAGAAGAACAATAGGGAAGCAGAAGATAAAATTGTATCGATAATGGCTGGATGATAAATATTATCCATTTGTAATTATTGTATAAATAGTTGTTGGCACTTCTTTTGCAATAGACATGACATCACCAAAACTGCAGAGTTTCCCGATGCAGAAAAGGAGAAGATTCATGTCAGTGTTTCCTTCTTATAAAGTTGCTGCCGTTCAGATGAATCCCGTCATAGGCAACAAGCAGGCCAACATGGAGCGCTCGCTTGCCGGCATAGAGGAGGCAGCAGCACAGGGCGCGAAGCTCATAGTTCTCCCCGAGCTTTGCAATACCGGATATGTGTTTGAAAGTCGGGAGGAGGCGTTCAGTCTTGCAGAAAGCATTCCTGACGGAGCCTGTGCCTGCGCATGGATGAATGCTGCAAAACGCCTCGGCGTTTATGTGGCGGCAGGCATTACCGAAAAATCTGGGACTGATCTGTACAACTCAGCCATACTTGTTGGTCCTGACGGTTATATCGGAACGTATCGCAAGATGCATCTTTGGGGCGATGAGAACCTGTTTTTTGAACCGGGCAACCTCGGCATGCCTGTCTATCATACGCCGATTGGACGCATAGGCATTCTTATCTGCTATGACGGCTGGTTCCCCGAACTTTACAGACTTGCAGCCATGCAGGGAGCAGATGTCGTCTGCAATTGTACCAACTGGGTCCCCATGGCTGGTCAGCCGGAAAACACGATGGCTATGGCCAATATCCTTGCCATGGCCGCCGCTCACTGCAACAGCCTGAATGTGATCTGTGCAGACCGCTGCGGTGTGGAACGGGAACAGCCGTTTGAAGGACAGAGCCTTATCGTTGGACCGGAAGGATGGATTCTGGCCGGTCCCGCCTCAAAAACGGAAGAACAGATTCTGTATGCCGACATAAACATTAAAAAGACACGAGAAGGCAGACAGTTCAATTGTCATAACAATATCATACGCGACCGTCGTGATGATTTTTATGATCCCATGCTCGGCACGGGAATGCCTCTTCCCCGATGGTAGGAACAGGAGCAATGCGTCGAGCTTTGTCGGTCCGATAAGGGATATCGTGTGTTCTGTCGGCAGAAGTACGCAGTATTTCAGGTGGCGGCAGGTCGGGCCATACGTTTTCAAAAATAGAGAACAGCGTTGTGCTGCTTCCCTTCAGTAAAAGGATATCATTATGAAACTATCTCATGTTTTGTTTTCTCTTGGCGTTATGACACTTCTCGGAGTTCCGGCATATGCTGCCGACATGATACGTATTGGTGTGCCCGTAGGTCTTTCGGGGGCCAACAGCGTGGTGGCTCCGTCGATAGTGCAGGCTTCCGAACTCGCCGTGGATGAAATCAATGCTGCAGGCGGCATACTTGGCAAAAAGGTGGAACTGATCGTTGCTGATGATGCTTCCGGCGCCGTCGGAGCGCAACAGGCCTTTGATTCGCTGATTTTCAAGAAGGGTGTGGATGTCATTATTTCTGCAGAAACCAGCGCCGCACGGAATGCGGCTCTTCCCATCGTTTCCAGAGGCAGGGTTCCCTATATTTATACCAGTTTTTATGAAGGCAATTCCTGCAACAAGTGGCTGTATGTCAATGGCTGGGTGCCGGAACAGCTTTCTGCCGCTATCGTTGATTATCTGCAGAAGCGGGAAAATGCGAATACGTTTTTTCTGATCGGCAGTGATTATGCCTTTGGACGCGGTGTGCTTGAATTTGCCCGCAAGTATATTGAAAGCGTAGGCGGCAAGGTCGTAGGTGAAGAGTACCTTCCCATGGACGGCAACGACTGGACAGCCATTATTTCCAAGCTTCGTGCCGCAGCTCCTGATGCCCTTATCAGTTGTACTGCCGGCGGTGCTCCCAACGTGTCGCTGGGCAAGCAGTTGAAGAGTGCCGGTGTGAATGTTCCGTATGCCAACATGGCACTGGATGAGGGGACGGCCAAGGATATGGGCAACGTCGCCTCTGGTGTGCTGGTATGCGGTTCCTACATGACTTCCCTTGATACTCCCGAGAACAAAAAGTTCCTTGCTGCTTTGGAAAACAAGTTCGGCAAGGACATGAAGACTCCCAACGAGCTTTCCGTGCCGCAGTATGAAGCCATTTATGCATACAAGGCGGCCGTCGAGAAGGCTGGAAGCACCAAGGGCAAGGATGTCATCAAGGCTCTTGGCGAAGTTTCCGTTACCGGTCCTCGCGGAACGGTAAAGATGGATCCTGAAACTCGTCATGCGGCTTTGAACATGTATCTCAGCCAGGTTCAGGAAGACGGCTCTATGAAGATCCTTGATTCCTTCCAGAACGTCGAACCCGGTCCTCAGTGCCGCAATTGCCGTTGATGGCAGATTGAAGGTCTTCGGATAAAAAAACGGTCCCGGAAGAAATAGGAGTACGGGACCGTTTTTTGCAAATTATCATATATATTTTATGACGTGGCTTATATTTGTTTTATTATATTTTTATTAAAATATAAGTTTTGAATAACATGTCTTATTAAAGTTATAATAAACTGTATAGGCAGAGGATATTATGTCCATTTGTTTTGATATACTGACGACTGCAGCCTTGCTGTTTATTGTTACGTCAGGTTTGATGATGATTTTCGGTGTCATGCAGATCGTCAATTTTTCTCATGGTGCTATTATATCTGTGGGAGGATATGTCTCGTTTGTTCTGGCCCAGCTGGGGATACCCGGCTGGTACGGATGGATATTTGCTTTTCTCGTCGGCGCGCTGGTCGGTGCTCTGATGGAGAGACTGGTAGTGCGTCCTCTGTACAAAAGGCCTTTGGATGCCATTCTTGCAACATGGGGCCTTGGCATCGTGATGATTCAGATCATAACCATCTGTTTCGGACGCGGCATACAGTTTGTGGACGCACCACTTCAGGGAACGTGGCATCTTCTGGGGACGGACTATTCCAGCTATCGTCTGGTGATGATTCCTGTGGCCTTTGTTATTTGTGCTCTGCTGGTCGCACTTCTCAACGGTACAAGGTTCGGCGTGAGAACCCGGGCGGTCATCATGAATGAAGCCCTGGCCGAAAGTCTTGGAATCAATGCGGGCCTTATCCGCTTCATCACCTTCAGCATAGGGGCAGGACTTGGTACCCTGGCGGGCATGCTCATTACGCCGCTTTCCAGCGTTGATCCCTACATGGGCGTGACCTGGCTGACCAGTGCGTTCATGCTGGTCATGGTTTCAGGACACTCCTTCCTCAGTCTTTTGTTTACCTGTCTCGTTTTCAGTACGTTTCAGGTTCTGGTCAGCACATACGTTAATCCTGTGCTCGGCGGTATGACCATAGCCGTGCTGGCGGCTGCCACGCTGCGCATACGTCCCAGGGGGTTCTCACGTGACTAGCTTTTTCCATATGAACGAAAAGGGACGTTCTCTGTTCAGCAGAATCACCATGCCTGGTTTGGTTTGTCTTGTGCTGGTGATCATAGGTCCCGCCGTGTTCGACATGTACATGCTGAATACGATGGTCAAGGCCTTTTTCTTTGCCATTGCAGCCATTACTGTAGATATTCTGTGGGGATACACGGGGTGTCTTACTTTTGGACAATCGGCTTTCTTTGGCCTTGGAGCTTATGCCGCAGGCCTTGTTTTTACACATCTGGGATTTACGCCGGCATATGTGGCTCTGGCCCTGGCTCTTGCCGTGATAGGTGCGGCTCTTGTCGGACTTTTTACAGGCTGGATATCCTTCTATCGCGGTGCCTCCTCATTTTTTGCCTGTATCATTTCATTGGTTCTGCCCATCGTGCTCAATCAGCTTATTCTTTCCGGAGGCAGCTTTACAGGGTCCAGTTCCGGTCTGACGGGATTCGATACATTTGAGTTCGAGATGGAGCAGTGGTACTGGATAGCCGGTGGTCTCATGATGGTCTGCGGCGTTCTTTCCAGTGTTTTTCTTTCCAGTGATGCCGGACGGATACTGGTAAGTATTCGGGATAATGAGTCCCGCTGCGCTTATCTCGGTCTCAACCCGTCTGCCATAAAAATATGTCTTCTCGGTGTGTGTGCAGCCATGGCCGGACTGGCCGGCTTCGGCTACGGTGCATTCAGCGGCGTTGTGGCGCCGGAACTGACGGGATTTTCTTTCGGTACGGAAATGATCATCTGGGTCGCACTGAGCGGACGTGGCACACTCTGGGGGCCGATGCTGGGTACGCTTGTCATCACTGTGGCCACGGCCTACCTGAGCAGTGCCATGCCCTTTGTCTGGCAACTTCTGCTTGGACTCGCATTCGTGCTTGTTATCATATTCTTGCCTCAGGGGCTTATTCCACTGCTTTCCAGACCTTTTGCCGGACGCCGGACTTTCGTGCCGGCTCTGGAAAGCAGCGAAGTAGAAGCGGACGGACGGCATGAAGACGAGCCTGTTCTGGAGATGACTCATGTGGAGCGCCGCTATGGTTCTCTCAGCGTGCTGAAGGACGTAACTTTTACGGGCAGACCAGGAGAACTGATAGGAATCAACGGGCCAAACGGAGCCGGCAAGACAACCCTGATGCGCTGCATGAGCGACGGCAAGGAGCGTACGGGCGGAACGATCAAGCTTTGCGGGCATGACATCGTCAGGCAGCATCCGCAGGCTTGCGTGAGGTTTGGGCTGGGACGTAAATTTCAGAACGCAAACATCTTCGATACACTTACCGTTGCCGAATGCTTGCGCATGGCGCGCAGCGTGCTGGAAAGATCTTCTCTCTTTCGCAGGGACAAGGTGATACATCTGCCCCCATATGCACTGGAGGTCGTGCGTGTGACTGGTCTTGAGGCAAAACTTGGAACGGTGGCTCGGGACCTTTCACACGGAGAACAGCAGGCTCTTGAACTGGCCATGGTACTTGCGCTTGAGCCCAGAATCATTCTGCTCGATGAGCCGACCGCTGGCCTGACCCGGGCTGAACGCATCAGCATAGGACAGGTGTTCTCTTCTCTGGCCCATAAATACGGTCTGTGCTGTCTTCTGGTGGAACATGACCTGGACTTTGTGAAGGAGATCGCTACTCGTATCGTCGTGCTCCATCAGGGGACCATCGTCGTGCAGGGCAGTGCCGAGGAAGTTGTTAACTCCGAACTCGTGCAGACCATTTATGCCGGACCCTCCCGGAAAGATGAGGAGGTTGCGTAATGCCTGTCGTATTGAATGTTGAGGGTATATCCAGCGGTTATGGCGACTCCATGGTCATACGAGGCTTGTCGCTTTCTCTGGGAGCCAGTGAATCTCTTGCCGTTTTAGGTTCAGGACTCATTAAATATAAAAGATGACAATGGCAGCGAGACAAATAGCCGAAAAGAACGTGTGGGCACAA
>CALUTB010000040.1 GCA_944323575.1 uncultured Mailhella sp.
TCCTGAGTCTGTAACAGGATGGCGGGAAAACCGGCTTTCAGATAGTCAGTAATCATAATAAAACCTCCTATCTGATACTATTTCTATATGAAAAATGAAAAAGCCCCATGACATGATCACGGGGCTTGAGGAGTAACATTGAAGCTATATTATTTAATTATTCATCAGTTCTGTTCAAATTCTGCAATAGTGAAGTTCAACTGCTTACTGTTTTCCTTAACCGTTCTTTGAATACTGGAATCAAAACCTGATGAGCAATCGGTAACAGCCTCTATTTCGAGAGTAATTTTGACGTTGGTTCCCGTATATTCATACAAATGCTGTATGACCTCATCAAAAATGACCTGGCTGTCCATCTTGCCCATCATAGGATCGATATTCACATTTCCCATAAAACGGCGAAGCACTTTGGCGGGAGCCGTCGCTCCCGACGTTCCGACCAAACCAGTTGTTCCGCTTCCGGGGGTGGAACTGCGGCCCCTCTGTTCGGGCTGTGTTGAGGAAGAGGGCTGCTTCTGGGAGTCGGCAACAGCAAGTACTTCTTCATATTCTTTTGCCTTTTCAGGAGAAATCAGCAAAAGGGATGAATCCAGAATGACTATGCCCGCCTTGCCGAAGGAGAAACCGAGAAATTTCTCTCCTTCCAGCCCCTGCGCCATGGCGAAGAAGTCGCGTGAAGGCAAGCCGTCGGTCACGGTCTGCGTGAACACGCTTCTGCTGCACAGGCGCGGCAAATATAGATAACGGCAGGTCGCCTGCCATACATCCATGGCCTTTCTGTACGGCTCGCCGTTATTCCAGAACCATTGCTCCAAAGCACGCTTGAGATGAACGGGAGCCCAACGCTCGATGACCATTTCATTATCACGAAGCTGCCGTTCGATCTCGGATATAAGATTTGTCGCTCCACTGGGAATGGCGAGTTTTTCCCATACGGTCTCTGCAAGATTCCTTTCTCCGCAGTATGGAACAAGAAGCCAGCGGAACGCCTCCTCGACTGAACGGGATGCAATCACCTTTGCCTTCTCCGTTGCTGTACGGGCATTCTTTATCTGGAGCGTGTCCAGAACCAGCTTGTCATCCAGGCTGTCAGAAAGAATGGACTGCCAGGCAAGGTATGATTTGATCTGGTCAACAAGTCGGGAGATATTGTCATGCTCCGGCGCAAGAAAGACCAGACGGTTTCTGTTCTGACGGGGCACATCGCCACGCTTTTCCAATATATCCTGAGCAGCTGAGAAAGCTCCATTATCCAGAATCTTGCTGTAGGCTTTCAGCGGAGGAAGGACCACGAGGCGAAGCTGTTCGTCGTCTGGGATATCACTGCCGGAAGTAAAGACGTGTACACCGGAAAACATGCCCGTCTTGAGGATCTGACGCAGACGCTCCTTCATGAACGGTAGGGTATGCTCCGTTCCATATCTGGCCTTACGGTCTTCCATTTCCCTTCGCAGATTGGGCCGTACGTTGAACCAGAACTTGTCGTTTTCCACATTCAGGTAATACAGCTTGTCCTGCAGGCGTTGTAGAGAATCCCGAAAAACGGCCAGAGAACATGACGGGAGAGCCGCCCCCAGGAAAATGCTCTTCTCGTCAATGCCCCGGTACACATTGCTGCCGCCGAGGTTACCAGCCGGGGCAGACCCCAGAAAGATGGTACGCGCCACACGACGACAGGACTGAATATTGCCGAAACGCGGCATACTCATATCAAGCTGTGTCGGTTGTGCATTTTCTCCGTCGATATCCTTATCGACAACGGGGTCCCATCCTTGAGGAAGGTAATAGATGATATCGGCACGAGTTCCTCCATCGTAGAGGGGAAGGCTGCCGGGCATGATGAGCGGATCGGTACTGTTGTCCTTCCACAGGCGATGGATGACCTTGGCCATGAACTTCAGCACGCCTCGCGTCCTCTGGAAGTTATCCAGAGAAGACCAGTCTTCATACAGGCGGTCAAACACTTCCGGGTGTATGGGATAGGCGGATTTCAGTCGAGCGAGATAGTGACTTTCCTGCGTTTCCTGAGGGAAGCTAGAGGAATTTTCAATATAGAAGTTGGCAAAGGCATTGCATACGTCATCGGCGCTTTTTCTGTCTGTCACAGGAGCAAAAAGTCTGCGCCGTACCACCTCGAAAGCCTCTTCCGCGCCGACTGGCTTCCAGAGAGCCTGAATGCGCCCAAAGGTATGCGAAAGCGTTTCCAGCGCACGCTGCCCGTTCATATCTCCGGCCTCTGCCATGGATTCCGGCAAAGAAGCCAGAAGCACGGCATTGGGAACGCCTTTTATGGCTTCTGTAAGCGCCTGCATGAAGCTCAGGTTGGAAGAGAAGGTGCCGCCGGTCAAAGGAGTTTCGGAAAACTGCCGGATGTAGGCTACCAGCTCGTCCATGAGAACGATGCACGGCGCGGCATTTTTCAGCAGCTTTTCCAGAACATCCTTTCCCGGAGATGTGCCTGCCCTGTCGGAATCGGCCACCAGTGCGTAACCTTCCGCTCCGCCGAGCTGCCAGCCCAGTTCCCCCCATATGGTACGAATAGTCAATTCTCCATGAGTCACCGGCTGGTTGGGAGACATGCCTATGCCGTCGATGACGGCGATGCGGGCACGCGGCAGTTCCGTAAGACCGGCCTCATCGAGCAGCGCGGGAACCCCCGACATATCGCTGGGAGGGCATGTAGCCGTAGCCAGATGATACACAGCCAGCAGCGTATGAGTTTTGCCGCCACCGAAGGCCGTCTGCAGCTGAATGACGGGATCGCCGCCTCTGCCGGAAAGCCGCTCCAGAACGGAATGGAGCAGATGCTTCATGCCTTCAGTAATGAACGTGCGCTGGAAGAACAGCGCGGGATTCTGATATTCTTCCGTTGCCGTTCCGGCATGAACGCGGGAGATGTCGGCAGCAAATTCCGACTGCTGAAACGTGCCGCGAAGGACATCGGCATGGGGAGAGACAAGTTCACGCCAGGGCTTGAGTGTAGTCATAGTTTCACCGTCCACGGTATGCAATCGGGCATCTTACTGCTGTTGACCACCAAGGCATGGGGGTCGATAGCCCTAAACAGACTTTTAAATTTCTGCTGCAGGTCTGCTGTGTTATAGCTTGAGGGAAAAAGTTTGGAAGGATTTTTAGGCTGTTCTCCGTGAAAAGCTACTCTGATATGAGATGCACAGAGAGCGTCTTCCGCAAACTTTTCTTCGTTAGTATTGGCGGCATTTGCCTGTGCCGGTAACAATGCCGCCAGACTTGCAAAAACCTTTTTCCAAATTTCTTCATACAGCAGCTCTGATTTTGTCCGCTTCTGTTTTCGGAAGTCCTTTACCTCTATTATCCACAAGGTATCTGCATCAGGCGATAAGGCAAGAACATCCACAGCTTTAATATTGTCGTGCATTTTGGAAAACTGATTGCGATAAAACGCCCAGTCGTCGAACTTGGTTACCTGCCAGCCTTCAGGAAAGCAGAAAGTCAGACCATCCACGTTGATATCAGGCATCTAGTCATCCTTATAGGCTAGATCCATATAGCGATCAGCCTGCTCCAAGCTGGCATCCAGAGCTGCAATATCTCCAATATCATTGGAAGATTTGCCCTGTCTGACTTCAACGCCGTTATCGCCAAGATGCAATCCGAAGTACCGGGCTTTGGTAAGCTTTTTCTCTGCCTGAAGAATTTCCAGCTCCCGCAGAAGAAAAAGGCTGTGCGTGGCGATGGTGACCTGCATGACCTTGCCAAGTTCCACCAGAATTTGCGCGAGCTTCACCAGAAGCCTGGGATTCAGATTGGCTTCCGGCTCATCCCAGAATAAAGAAGACTTGTTGCGCAACTCCCCGTTCAATATCAGAAAGGCAAGCATGCCGAGTTTACGATGACCTTCCGCAGCAAGTGGAGCTTCAAACTTCCCTGTGGAATTTTTGGAAAGGAAATAAAACTTGTTATCTTTTTTTACTACCGAGGCGTTCAGCACGTCTTCCAGCGCTTCAACGAGTTTCGCCGTATCAGCAGGTCTTTTTCCTTTCAAAGGGGCAGGGTTCAGAGCTTTTGCCAAAGCAAGATACGTTCCGTCGAAGGCAAGCTCTCTCTTTTCCAAAGCCCCCTGAAAACCTTCAAAAACAGAAAGGATTTCCTTGGGAGGGATAAACAGTGTAGAAGACCGAAGAGACTCATATTGAGGAGATGGCCACATATCTACCTTTTCACTTTTCCTCGTGGAAAAAGAAAAGCCAAGCTTGCCTTTGACTCCCCATTCTGCGGAAACGGAGGAAGCTGCACTTCCCTGGACGCGAGAAGCGAGTCTGCCCAGTGTTTCGGGACGAAAGATATCTACAAGATTCCTGGCAAATTCGCGCTCTGCTACTTCTCTGGCGGGAGCTTTGTCTCCAAACGATTCCAGCGTTTTCAGGATTGTATAACCCAGCTTCAGCAGGTGGCTTTTGCCGGTACCATTTTCCCCAATAATGACATTGAGGCCGGAAGAAAACTGAAGATCGGTCTTTTGAAAAACAGTAAAGTTTTCAATATGTAATGTCTTGAGCATGAAGAACCTGCCTAAGATTTCGAAGACAGAAACTGCCTGACGATATTCCACATCTGCGCATTGGCCGCTTCCTGTGTGCTGCCGACCTTATCATACGCATAGCGGGCCAAAGAAGGAATACACGTCACCAGGGATTTTCTGCCATGGCATTCCATGACAGCGCAAGTAATATAATAGGTACCCTGAGCCGGAATTTCTGGGGCAACCTGCAGGAAAGAGCCGGAGCAAAAGCGTGTTGCATGGTTTTCCAGCATGTCGTACCCCGGCTTGCCGAAAGAAAAAATCAGCGGAGGCTGTATCTCCTGCAGAATTTCGCGCCAGAACGTGTTCAGAAAGGAGCGTTTCCCCGTCCCGCCACGAAAAGGATCATGGTAGGCGGAAAGGATTCCATGGTCCGCAAATTCACTCACGGACAGAGGTGAAGAGAGAACACGCTTTAAATCCTGAAAAAAGGACTTCATGCGTCGCTGGATTTTAGCCTGCCCTGTCGACACATCTGGAAACCATCGCTCCACAAGGTAGGCATTTCCCTTTTCGCAGAAGTACACCGGATCGGCTTCTCCCGTTTCATTGGACGAAGGGTACTTATCCAGAATCAAAGCGGGAATGTCGGCACGGAATGCCTGTTTTGAACAAGTCAGGAAACGAAAGCGTTCCGTTTGCCCCAGCCTATCATATTCCTTATCAAGAGCAGCACAGGAGCGTGTAAAAAGTTCTTCGTTCATGCTCTCTCCCTACAGCAGCGAGCCTTGTTCCTGCTCTCTGACAGGAGCCTGTATTGAGGCCTGTTCGATGTTGGGCCAGGCGACGACCAGTTCGTTATAGGCGCGGGCATCTTCGGCCCAGCCCTTGCGTTCACAAAGCGTGTACAGACGATAGGCAAGGGAGCGGATAGCTCCGCTCTGCGTCCCGCACAACGCAAGCAGTTTTCCTGTCGGGCCTTCTCCATGCAGGTTCAGACTGCGGATAAGCTGATGCAGCGATTCCCATACCGGCTTTCTTTTGTCATGCAGCGGGTTCCAGCCTTCCGGCATATCCTGCCAGCGCAAGAGACGCACTTCCCCTCCGCCGGAGGCCACAACTCCGGCTTCGGCAAGGCCTGCGGCACTGGTGCCCTTGGCTCTGGCAAGAACATCGGCATCGCCGAACTTTCCTGCCGCCCAGCCGTTGCTTTCAAACCAGCTCAGGCAGAACATGGTGTCGTTGTCAAAGTCGTCTTCTCCGCCGAAAAAGCGGTTGATGATGCGCAAAGCATTTTTCACGCTCATGGGGGAACCATCGGCTTCCAGCACGGACTTGTACTTGCTGAACACTGCCATGCCGGGGCCGATGATGGCCTGAGAAAGATCCACAGGAGCCACAGGCGAGTTCACACCTCCGCGCGTCATTTCATCAAAGGCCGTAGGAAGAACGTCGTTCAGTTCCCGCAAAAATTCTCTGCGACTGATGCTAGGCGCATCCTCCGGGCGCTTCCTGCAGACAAGCACAATGGAAGAAGCAAGGGCATTAACCGTCTTTTTCAGGTTACCGATAAGCTCCGTTCTCATAGGCCATGTGCCGCAAATGGCAAATCCGGCACTGAGAACCGCTTCTAGAAAAGTTTCCCAACCGGTATTGGAGGTGCCCACGTTTTCTTGTGTTTCCGACTGCTTGAACGCATAGTAAATAGTAACAGGGAAGGCCGGATGGGATTGATTGGCCAGATTGCGTATAGCCTCTGTCATGCCTTGCAAAAAGAAGGTTTCCGCGGCCTCTTTGCATCCGTGACGATAGGGAGCAGCTACCAGTTCTTCTGCCTTAGGTACAGACATAGTGCTGTAGAGAGCAGGAAAAATGGGACGAAGTGTGCGCCGTAGCCAGACATAGAAAAAGTCTGATAAATCAGCATAGCCGATATTATCATAATAGGGAGGGTCAGTAGATATAAGTTTATTGGATGAAATATTTTGACTTTGGGCATCATTTTGCAATGATATACCAAAATTCGTAGACGGTACTGTATGTAGTAATTTAAAACATTGATTTATACCACCGTCAAAGTTTCCACTTGAATCACTAAAAGGATTTGCTTCTGTAAAATCCCATACCATAGGAATGGCTTGTCGTCCAAAAGTAGAAATCATTTTTTGTGTACTTGTACTCCACGCACACAAACTTGACCAATAATTAGCCCCCTTATCCACAGCAAAGGCCAAATACACCCCCACAGCCTCAGCGTAGGCCTGCGCGCCTGTGCCGCCGGCTTCAAGGCCCAGTCCGTCGTCCAACATGCCGGACGCAAGCGCATCGTTGCGGCATTTAGCTATAGCTTCCTGCACCAGGTCGGAAAAAGTGGTCAGAGCTACAAGCTGACGAGACGTGAAGAGGTCGCCGTAGGTGGTTAAACCATAGAGAGGCGGTGAAAACCAGCGCGGGTTATCAGGCATGGACGCGGAAGGCTTCCATGCCGGTCTTGCCTGTCCGGCACGTTCTTCGTGTTCCGGCAGAGGAGAAAGATACACACGTCCTCTCGTACCTTCGGCCACAATGGCCATGAGTCTGGCTCCCATGTTACCGGCCAGTCCCTGTTCTTTTACATATGCAGCAGCAATAGGCGAGCCGGAAACCAGACAACGGAAATTTGCTCCCTTTGCACTTACTTTCGTTCCGTTTTTGGCCTCTTCCGACGGCTTGCCCATGCGGACAATAAAGCGGTAGCTGTCGCCTTCCACCACAGGCTGAACCCAGGCTTCTTTGCCTGCCTTGCTGGACAGAACAAAAGTGGATGCCAAGGGCACATCCACATGCGAAAACGCGGGATTGGGGCTTTTGACGGTGCGCGCCCATATCCAGGCAATAACAGTCAGTTTCTGGCCTACATAGTCCTGAAGATCGGGGCGTTCGGCCGCCATCTCTTCCGTGATTTCCACCTGCGGATACAAATGGCCGATACGCTTCTGTGCTTCTTCCCTCATCCAGTGGCCATAACGACGCACATCTTCGGCCAGTCCCTGAGCGCCTTTCCATTCGCTCATGGTCAGCGCCTCCTTTGTGGAAGGAGGAATGGGGCCGACAGGAGCACGTCCCGCAAACTTGGGCGGAATTTCTATCATGGCCTTGTTGATGGTGACGGCCACGGGATTGAGATCGGAAGCCCATGCCTCCAGCCCGAGACGCTGCGCCTCCAGAGGCAGAGCACCGCCTCCGGCAAAGGGGTCGTGAAAGGCCGGGAGCTTATCGGGATTGAACAGCTCGGCAGCCTGCGGATGGTCTTTATTAAGTCTGCACGTTTCCCGCCAGGATTTGCGAATCTCCTCGCGCGCACGCTCCAGCACATCCTCGTTGGTGGTATTTTCCCACTGCACCAGCTCTTCAATGATCTTGAACAGGCGTTCCCGTTCTCTGGCGGCAGCTTCCTTGTTCATGCCCCGCTGATACTGACGTTCATACCCCGGGTCGTTGACCATCTGGGCAAAAATAACAGCCCTCGCTGCGGCCAGCGGACGACGCGCCCACCACAAATGCAGCGTGCTGGGATGGCCGTGCCGTATGGACTTTTCACGCGCTGCCGCGGCATTGATGGCGTCCAGAGGCAAGGCTACTTCAATGAGTTTCTTCGGGGTCTTGATAGCGGGCATGGGTTATCCTTTAATCATCCATATGGTTGGCAATATAGCCTTCACAGCAACCGCAGCCACAGCCAAACATATATGTGTCTTCTTTTTCACCTGTATAAAATTCATTGCACCATTCACAGCAAGAAGCCTTATCAAATGTTGCAAAGCATTCTGTACAAAACCATACGTCTTTCGCAAGTTTTATAGCTGATTCATGACCATCACATTCTGTACAGTTTGCTAACCAGTCGACTTCTTCACCATGTGGAATATCGGCATAGTATGATAATTTATTTTCTATAATATCTATTAACTCGTCACTATCTATACGCTTATGACATATACAAGTCGTAGTGTGGTCATCCGTTAACAGTGTCAGTTCTCCACAATCCGGGCAATGAATGACTATGCCTCGAGAACTGACGTCACATACTCTGCATCTTTCCTCCCTGACATGAAGTTCAGATACAGGAAGTACAAGTGCATCGTAATTACAATAAGGACATGTGGCTAAAAACAGTTTATTTTTATCTAATTTGTCAAGATCTGGTTTTATCTTATTATATCTTATTTCAAGATATTTAATCTGCTTTGCCATGAGATTTCTAAATTCTCTTTTCTCATTCAAAAATTTATTAAAGTGGTTATTCCATAACCGCAAAAGCTTATCAATATAGTACCA
Organism: uncultured Mailhella sp.; assembly: GCA_944323575.1. GTDB lineage: Bacteria > Desulfobacterota > Desulfovibrionia > Desulfovibrionales > Desulfovibrionaceae > Mailhella. The sequence continues at coordinate 8,819 of CALUTB010000040.1, forward strand.
CGCATGAAACTGTTGAGTGGCTATTGTCTCTCTTGATATAGTTCCATTGTAAAAATGAATTATTTTATTCCGTTCTTTTGAAATTCCAATAAAGTAGGATTTAGCTTCTTTTGGAATATCTTTTTCGGCTATTTGACATAATCTTGTTATAGCTTCTTCCATAGAAACTGATTGAAAATCACCAGTAATAAAGCTATTCCAACTGGCATTTTCAGGTTTTTTAAAGATAAGGCTCCAATGTTCATGTATAAGTTCTGCCTTCAGAATATTTTCAACGGCAACGCAGAAATGAATAATGGAATATTTTATATCATTGTCAAACTCAGCAGCACTTCTCGTCAAAAAATCAAACGCATTGTTTACAAGACCATCAAACACCTGTTTTATATCTTCATCTCTCATAATTATTTCCCAAGAAGGTCGTTGATGTTGTAGTTCACGCTGGCCACACTCATTTCCGGTTCCTGCGTAAAGGGCTGATGCACATAATACGGACCGTCCACGCTGTCGCCATCCACAAACACTATTGCCATCCAGAACTTATCCTTCTGGTTCAGGGCGGCGCAGATTTCGTTGTGGCTTACCGTGATGGTGGTCTGCCCGGCGACTCTGCCCTTAACCTCTATGTGTCTGTCCTCTGGAATGGCACCGTCTTCCTTTACAGGAGGAGTGCTCGTAATATCCCAGCCGCAGTTCTGGGTGGAAACATCAACACAGGTGCATCCCTGTGCCTGTTCTGCCTGAAGGACCGCCTGCATGGCAAGCGTTTCTATACGTTTTCGTGCGGCGGCATCGGCAGAGAATACCTCTGGACTCTGGCCTGTTTTTCTCTCTTCCAACAGGCCAGCGGGAATAACAAGCGCTCCTCCCACAACAACAGGGGAAGTAGAGACGACATGCTTCATGGCATCAAGCTCAGCTTCCCTCAGCGTACGCCTGCCTCTCAGGTCTTCAAGGATTTTACGGGTCTGTTCAATCTTCAGCCGCATATCCTTTCCCTGAGCTGCCATATTCTGATACTTCAACAAGAGATCCTGCTGATAACTGGCTTCCTTGGACAGACGCACCCGCACAGCATCGCGGATTTTATCCGCCTGAGCAGCTCTGCGCTGGCTTACTTCCTTAAAATGCTGGGGAGCCATATGTTCGGAAGCATAGCTCACGGCACGCTTTTCCAAATCGTGATTGAGCCATGGGCAATCCAGAATATCTTTTATGAGCGGAAGCTCGGCCTCCGGGAACGGCTCATAGGAAAGATAGGGAGCCCACCCGGGATTTTTTTCCTCTCCAGTCTGCAACAGCTCCACGAATTGGACACGCTGGGAAACGATGTTGTCCTGCTTTTTCTCCTCCCGTATGGCATGGCTGAGGAAAAGAAGGATTCGAGGCGTCTGCCCGCTGTCCGAGGGGTCAAGAAAGATGGTTCCCTGCTTGAGCTGAGCACGTCCTTTTTCCAGCACGATGTCCAGTACCGCCCTCATGAGAGGATGACCGGGATGCATGAGTTCCGCCATGGGAGCAGACACTCTGAAGGGAAGCTGTATCTGTTCCTTTTCAAAGCAGATGCGCTGATAGCGCTGAAGAATACGGCTGCTTTTTTGGCGCAGAGCATCGCCTTTGGAACGAATCAGTTCCGGCACATAGGTAATTTCATATCGCCGCTCTTCTCTTTGATGTATTGTTCCCTTGAAATGCTGGAAGGCTTCGAGGAAAAACGAACGCATATAGTGCGGCTGGAGCTTCCTTGCTTCGGCCCTGTCCATTTCTTCCTTGACGGCAAAGAGCCGGTCAGGCGTCATCATTTCCTTGCAAAGCGCATTTCTGTCCAGAATGGCTCGCAGGCGTTCCGTATCCAGAGCTCCTTCCACACGTTTACGGAGATAGTCCATCGTTTCAGGCTGTTCGCCATAACGGATGGCCTCGATGAGCATGTCTTTCAGGCTTTTTTCCTCAAAAACCTCTCCGAGGATGTCAAAAACGCGTCCGCCAAGAGTCTCCTTTTCCACTTCGAGCTTTGCAAAGAGCGTCTCGAAGACTTTGCCTTCCTGCGTTCCGCTGGCAATGAGGTTCCACAAATGGCATGGCTGCTGCTGGCCGATACGGTGGATACGCCCGAAACGCTGTTCCAGTCGGTTGGGATTCCATGGCAGGTCATAGTTCACCATAAGATTGGCATTCTGAAGGTTGACACCTTCCCCTGCAGCATCCGTGGCCACCAGAACCTTTACGGCTTTATCGTTACGGAACAGATCCTGCACATGACGACGTTCTTCTCTGTTCACGCCGCCATGAATGGTAACAACGGCTTCCTCTTTGCCCAGAACATCGCGTATCTTATCGGCAAGGTAGGACAGAGTATCCTTGTATTCTGTAAATACAATGAGCTTGCGCTGGATTCCTTCGCTGTCGCGCATGAGTTCGTTGTGCTGCAGCACATGGGAAAGCTCATCCCATTTTCTGTCCTTGTTGGAGTGAACAACACCCTTTGCCTGCTCTTCCAGTGCCTTCAGCACTTCGATTTCCGCTTCCAGCTCGTGTCGAGTTTGTGAGGCCGTTGCCTGATCTACCAGCTTTTCTTCCGCCTGCTCGAATTCTGCGGCATCAAGCGCTTCTTCCATCTCCCATGCGTCTTCCGGAAAGTCGGAACTGTTCCAGAACATCATTGACTCATGTTGTGAGATCAGATCTTCCAGTCGTCTTTCCAGTCTTTTTCTCCGGCGGCACAAAGTCTGGTAAATAGCTTTGGGACTGGAAGCAAGACGGCGCTGCAAACCGGTAAGAGCAAAACCGACACGTCCACGATGACTGCCCTGCAGCCGATCGGCTTTCCCCATTTCCTCTTTCACATAACGGGTGACCGCCTTATAAAGCTTATCCTCCAGCTCCGACAGCTGATAATTCAAAGAATAGGCATATCGTTTAGGAAAGAGCGGCGTACCGTCGAATTTCACAAGGTCTTCCTTGAGCATGCGTCGCATGATGTCGCTGACATCCACTTTCGCGGTCTTTCCTTCCCGGAATTTTCCATAAAAGCGTTCTGTATCAAGAAGAGAGAGGAAGAGCTGAAAGTCCTCTTCCTTGCCGTTATGAGGCGTTGCCGTCATGAGCAGAAGATGGCGTGTGCGTTTGCCCAGCATCTTTCCCAGCTTGAAGCGCTGTGTCTCATTGACCTTGTTGCCGAAGAAAGATGCCGACATCTTGTGGGCTTCATCTACAATGACCAGATCCCAGGAAGTCAGCTCAAGCTTTTCCTGCAAATCTTTTGCCCTGGCAAGCTGGTCAAGTCTGGCGATAAACAGATCGTGATCGTCAAAAGGATTGCCACTGTGGGAAAGGTTCAGCATGCTGCGGTCGAAGAGCTCGAACTGAAGACCGAACTTCGACGACATTTCATCGTACCACTGTTCGCTCAGGCTACCGGGGGAAATGATGAGTATGCGTCTGGCATCGGCCCGCATGATGAGTTCACGGATGAGCAGGCCTGCCATAATGGTCTTACCGGACCCCGGGTCGTCGGCAAGAACAAACCGAAGAGGCTGCCGGGGAAGCATGGACTCATATACTGCGGTAATCTGATGGGGGAGTGGCTGCACATTGGAAGTGTGGACGGCCATCATCGGATCAAAGAGATAGGCAAGGCTGATGCGATAGGCTTCTGCCGCACGTTTGAAATCCTGCGCGGAAACCTCGAAGCTCCAGGGACGTTCCGACTTTGCAATGGAGAGATTTGCTTCATCTTCCCGCGTCAACAGACGATCCCGCAAGCTACCATCCTCATTTTTATAAATAAGCGTGGCGGCATTTGGGCTGACAATCTGCAGCACTATGACTTCAATGCATTTCCCCTGTTCTACTCCCGTCAGAATCTGTCCGGTTGCAATATCTTCAAAGCGCAGCATGACATTCCCCTTTTCGCTTCATCGCTGGGGGAAGGATACAGAAAAACATGATAAAAATCGAGATAATCGTTTATTTTATTTCAGTATTTTACATCTTTTCATATCTTATTATTTTATATGGAAATAATACTAAAAAGTCACCCATATCCAGCCTATGGCTTATGAATGGAGAAAGCCCATGCACTGCCCGAAGTGTTCATCGGATACGATGATACCGGTTGACTTCCGGTTTCTGTGGAACCTGTTCAACGTACACGTCCGTGGTCAAAAGATCCGGCATAACCGACTCAGAAAGCAACTTCTTTTCTGCGCTCACTGCCGAAGGTTTTACATCATGTCGGACCTGTAGATCCGTATCTCTCACCTCATAACACCATCAACCGCAAATCGCCGGATTCCTCACGGAGTCCGGCTTTTGCTATTTAAGGAGGCTGTCATGCCAAACTGGGTATCCAACACCGTGACCCCACTCAATGAAGCGGCTGTTTCGTTCACTCGTGAGCGCATCGTGGATGAGAAAGGAGAATTCTGCTTCGGCAGGCTTGTCCCTCTTCCGCGTGAGCTCTCAAAAACCAGTTCTCCGAACAGAATCGTTTCCCCCGAGGAAATGCAGGCGTTCAAGGAACGGTATGCGGAGCGTGTCCGCACGGAGTATGAGCAGGAAGGACTGCTGTATGTTGAACATCCGTCCGGCTTCATCGAAAGCTGCTGTACCGCCGAGTGTGCCCGAAATCTCATCAAACGATTCGGAGCCGCAGACTGGTACACCTTCACAAACAGCCATTGGGGCTGCAAATGGGATGCCTGCTGCCGAAAACATGACGACACCAGCTACTTCTTTGATACGCCCTGGAGCTACCCTGAGACGTTTACGGAAGTCATGGCCACATCATGCCCTGAAGGCCACTGGCAGTGGCGATGGGAAGAGGAACAGGGCTTCGGCGGAGTCTTTGAGATCCGGAACGGAGTCATCGTTCACACCGACTCCTGGGATATCCCGGAAGAGGAATAATCCCATGCCCATCGGCAAACGAACTGTCTCTCCCTGATCTTGTCCCTCATTATCCCCGTCAGTACCATATTCTGGCGGGGATTTTTTTATGCTGGCATACTTGTATCAAAAAATAGTGCCGACATTGACGACAGAAAAATTAATGGATCAATAACAACAGATTATGATCATTTTTTGTCGTCACTCTCACTGACGACAAAGTGAAGACAACGGACGAATAATGTACGACACGCTGGACAGAGCTCAAAAAAAAAAGGAGCCCACCACATAAGCGGTGAACTCCCTGACTCGCTATTCTCAGGCCAGATTATTCGTTGTTCTGCTCCCTGTCAGCATTGGAACTCTTCGGACGCCTGGCAATGACATAGAAATGTTTCTTTTCAGAGCCGACCCTGACTTCCAATGTGTTGCGCTCCCGGCCGCAGTGCAACCAGCCTTTGTCCTTGAGCCAGCGGATACTATCGCGAGAACTGGAGAACAGAGTTCTGAACGCGGACGGAAAGAAAAGGTATTCCATCTGATCGTCCACTTTTCGGGTAAAACCGTACTGCTTATTGACCGGCTTGGCCCCACTGCCGAGCGGAACGAAATGCGCGGCGTCTCTATCCAGCGTAAGGATGAGCTTCTTGAAAAACTGATTTCTGAGCTTCTCCTCCGGCGTTTGATAGAGGTTCCTCCAGCTGTTGAAGCAGCTTCTGACCGCTGCTTCGACATTCATCGTTCCGGGAAGAATTCCGGCTTGCTGAGCGGCTTCTCCCGCTGCCCAGACTACAGCGAATCGAGTGGCAATACGCTGAACGGTTTCCTCCCTGTTTCCGTCACGGGAGCTCAACAGTAGCTGCTCTTTTTCTTTTCGCGCTGCCTGAAGAGTTTCCAGCTTGCTACGCATATTGGTTGTCAGCCAGGTTAAAAAGGCCCTGCCTGCGAAGCCCTGATTTTCCATGGCGAGGTCTTTGACAGCTTCAATGAAAGATGCTGCATCGGGATAGTCGTGCAGGCTTCTCAACATCTCCTTGCAAACCTGGATGGGGACAAAACGTACTTCCTGACCTGTTTTGGGCCCCTGTCTGGAAGCCATCTTTTCCGCAAGCCCGACCTCTCCCGTAGAAAGGAACAGAAGACGCCAGGAAGAAGAGCGCTGCTGTCTGCCTGACGGGGTAGATCTGCTTTTGCCTTCTCCGTTGGCCAGCATGTAGCAGATGTTTTCAAGCTGCCTGCCATTGACTTCGCCGATTTCATCCAGAAGAAGCAGACTGTCGTTATGGCTCTTCGCTACATGCTCCAGCCCGTTCTCAGTGGTTCGCCATGATCTGACTTTGTGCCCCCAAACGGTCGAGGCAACGGTGAGGGCCGTTGTCTTGCCCGAAGATGACTTGCCCACGAAATGGAATCCTCCGCCTTCAATATTCAGGAGACGAAGCAGCGGCGCAGCAAATGCGCTGCAGAGAGCGAACTCCAGCCTGGTATTCCCACAAGCCAGCTCGGAAAGTTTATTCCACCCCTCAAGAGTGCCCCGGCACCTGTACATTTCCTGGTAGCCGTCAGAAGACAAGTAAGGAATGGTCTCCGCCGTCACTCCCACGCTCTCCTCCGGGAGAACATACTGGCTATCCTGAAACCATCCGGGAGTCTGCACGTCAACGATAACCGGGAGTTCGTTCCTGATCTCCTGAAGAAAATCATGAAGAGACTTTCCATAATCAAGAGTGATGGGACACCCGTACCTGGGAAGAAGGGTAAAGTTTTTCGCCTTGTAATCGTCCTGGATTTTAGTTTCCGGGAGATTTTGCACCTGTATCCCCTTCGGGGTATTCCAGCGCATTTTTATGCTCCACTGACGGCTGGAGCCATCACAGCAGCGTCCCAACACCTCGATGCGGGGATGCTTTTCCAAGGGCCCAACAGGGTAGGGAAAGCACTTGAGGTCTTTCGAGGGAGTCAGCTGAATAATGAAGGCGGAAGGCAGTTGAGAGTCGGTAAGATGGGAAACAAAAAAATCATTATATGAACTGGTGAGCATAACGACTCCAGTGTGAATAAGAGCAGAGCCAGCAGAGACCAGCTCTGCCCAGGGTAACAGGAGAGTACGTATGCATGCCGAGAAAGGCTGCATCAGGAGCAGCATAAAGACAGCTGATCAAGCGCAATGAGCAAGCCTACCTTGTACGGCATGACGTACTCGAAGATAGGCCTAAAGAGAGAGGTCGCGCTTCCGCTCAACGAAGGCGAGAACGTCCTCCAGATTCCAGACTGTTACACGATTTGAAAGGCGGAAAGGATCGGGCAACCTGCCTTCAGTCCGCCAACGCCAGATGGTTGACTTGCTGACACCCAGAATGTCGGCGAGAGCCGATGCCCGAACGAATTGAAATGTGTCTGAATTTTTCATAATTCAGGCCTCCTGGCTGCATCCTCTGAGACCTGAGAATCACGTCCCTTCACACTAAAGAAGGGGAGAAGCCGTCAAAGGCTTGACGTCGAAGTCGATCCGAGAAAGGAGAATAATGAGGAGCAGCGGGTTTGTGGGGTCTTCCCGTTCATACCATATACTTCTTATAAATATTTCTAAATTCTTCTAATTGCTCATCCTAGAGGGGGGGGAGGGACCGCCCGGACGGCTATCTACTTAATCTTTCTTCAATACTGCAATTTCAATATATGGGTCAAAGCCCTTTGTTCCTCGAAACCTGAAAGGATCGAAGTGCGCGTGAGGCCTGCGCATGGGGGAGAATATAGGGAGAATCGAACTCAAAGGCAAGGGAAAATATTACCCAGCCAATCTGGGCCACGGATTTTCATCCGGGATATACTGCAACGGCTTTTTTTCTTTTGTTAAATTTATGATTCCAGAGAAATCCGATTCGGCTGACGAGCTGATTCGACGAGAATTTTTCAAGCTGTCCAGATAGTTGGCCCACTCCTGCATCATCCGTATCCGTTCAGGGAGGTACTGGGCGTGATTGTAGGCTGCTCGAACCTGATTCTTATCCGTATGGGCAAGCTGAGCTTCAATGACGTCTGGACGATATCCCTGTTCATTAAGCAGCGTGGAGGCCATGGCCCTGAATCCGTGAATGCACATTTCATCCCGTCCGTATCCCATACGACGCAGAGCATTCAGAAGACACACGTCCGTAATCGCCCTGGTCTTGGAATGAGTCGAAGGAAAGATCAGCTCATGGCTTCCTGTCCAGGTATGAAGCTCACGAAAGAGCCGCTCCACCTGAGAAGCCAGCGGAACGACATGTTGTTTCTTCATCTTCATGTGTTCTTTAGGGATTATCCATAGATGCTTCTCGAAATTGATTTCCGACCACCTGGCAAGGCGAAGCTCCTGAGATCGAACAAATACGTAGGGCATGATGCGCAGAGCGTAGCGTGTGATGATATTTCCGCTATACTCATCAATATCGTGAAGAAGTCGGGCCACTCGTTCGGGCTCTGTGATGGTCGCCCGATGCTTTACCGGAGGTTTGGCCTCAAGCGCTTCCGTCATTCCGGTAGAGATGTCGTAGGGAATATCGCCGAGTAATCTGGCGTAACGGCATATCTGTCCTACGATCTGTCCGACACGTCGTGCCATTTCCGCATGACCTGTACTTTCTATCTGCTGCAGCATGGAGACAAGATCAGCCATGGTCAGTGACGACATAGGCTTATCGCCGATGACAGGGAAGACGTGCTTTTCAAGCCGCTGCATTTTCAGGCGACGCGTGCTTTCCGTTTGCACCTTGGTTCTTTTCTTATGCCATTCCAGGGCAACCACGCGAAAGGTTCTGGCATCTTTTTCCATCTGCTCCCTGGCAAACGTTTTTTCAGCCTTCTTCTGAACATTGGGGTCGATTCCCTGATCCAGCAGACCGGTAATTCTGTCCCGTTCCATTCTGGCCTGCTTCAGTGAAATGCCAGGATAATGGCCAATGGTGAATTGATCCTGTTTGTGATCGCTTTTCCATTTGACCCGCCAGACTTTTTTTCCAGAGGGGTAAACGACAAGCCAGAGCCTGTCGCCGTCTCCAAGCTGAATAATCTTGTCGGAAGGCTGTGTTTTTTTGATTTTTGTGTCTGTTAACTTGTTGATTCCACTCATGAAATACTCCTTGGGGATGTATGGCGGAAAGTGCTTTGGGATGCATGGATTCCATACATCCCTTCATACATCCCCAGAGCGGATATGCACAAGAATCAACTGAGACCAAGTGAGACTAACAGAATTAAAAAAGTGAAGCCCTATAAGGCTTTAAGTACCTTATAGGGCTTTCTGAGACTTTATTGTGG
>CALUTB010000041.1 GCA_944323575.1 uncultured Mailhella sp.
ACCCTTTCCGGCATTCCCGACTTCCGGGGCGTCGGAGGTCTTTACACCCGTACCGACATCGATGCAAACAAGCTCTTCGATCTCGACTACTTCATGAAGGATCCGAGCTACTACTACGAGCACTCCAGAGATTTTCTCTACAATCTCGATGAAAAGGAACCCAATCTGGTACACAAGACGCTGGCCCGACTGGAGGAGAAGGGCATCATCCACGCGGTCATCACCCAGAACATCGATCTGCTGCACCAGAAGGCAGGTTCACGCAAGGTGCTGGAACTGCACGGCTCTCCGCTGAGGCATCACTGCCTGCGCTGCGGAAGGAGCTGGACCTTCGAGGAAATCGCCCCCCGCGTACGCGCCGGAGAAGTGCCCGTCTGCGACAAATGCGGAGGCATCGTGAAGCCGGACATCGTCTTCTTCGGCGAAAGCCTGCCGGAATACGCCCTTACCGAAGCGGAACGCGAGGCGCGCGCCGCCGATCTCATGCTTGTGCTCGGCACAAGTCTCACGGTCTACCCGGCCGCCGCCGTACCGGAAATCACGCTGCAAAGCGGAGGAAACATCGCCATCATCAACCGAGATCCCACCCATCTCGACCGTCATGCCTGCTGGCTGGGCCGCGATCTGAAGAAGGAAATGGAAGAACTCGCCATCTGAAGCGCGGACGGTGAAATGCTGCTTCTGGCGGAGTCGTTTGAATGTCCGGGCAAAAGAGCGTTTCACCACGCCCGAAGCTGTCCCCGGCGCCTTGCATGCCGTCCCGTCCGGCGGGAGCGCTTCGTGAAAGAACTTCAAAAGGACGAGGAACAACAAAGATGCCTTCCCCGTTCACACGGCACGACGACAGGAAAAAGGGCGACGGATGACTCCGTCGCCCTTTCATGTTTCAGAACGGCTCTCTCCGGTCCGGGGAACACGATCCGTTGCCTCAGTTCTTCGGCAGGTACTCCTTCATGGGCTTGGTTCCGGGCTTCGAAGTGAAGGTGACGGGAAGCTCATCCGACCCCATCATCACCAGGGCAGCAAGATCCATGATGCTCACCGGTTCGGCGGGAGCCAGAGACATGGCGAATTCACCGGGCACGGCCATCTGTTCGCGGAGGGCGGCGACGAGCTGCCGGACGATCCTGTTCTGGCTCTGACCGATGGAGGCCAGCTCTGCGGCCGCGAGATCCAGCAGCATTCCGGGAGGCGTGCCATCCTCTCTGGCCATCAGTTCGATTCCCATGGCCAGCAGACCGGAATCCTTATACTTCAGATTCAGACTTCCGACCATCAGCTTCTGCATAAGCGCGTAGGGATCGGCGACAAAATTTTCTGCCGCGGACCATCCCTGAAGAGCCTTGATGTCGCCGAGCATCTCCAGATCGCCTTCGAGTACGCCGAGCCCCTTCAGCTCATAACGGCCCCTGCCTGCAAGCCTTGTATCGCTCATCACGCTTTCGCCGCTGGCGTTCAGGACGAAGCCGTCCGGCGCATACCGCTCCATAATCTCGTCGTTCGAAAACTCGGCCATGTTCAGCTGAAGCCCGTCGAGAGTCGTCGCGCTTTTGTGTTCTCCTGCGCCCGTCATGCTCAGCATATAGTTGAAGCTGTTCAGGCTAACCGTGACAAGATCGTCCCCGGCCTTTTCTGAGGACGAGGATGCTTCCGAAACATCGAAACGGGCGGCCTGCATGCCGAAACGGGAAAGAGGCGGCTTTTTCTCATACGCCTTCTGCATGAGAACAACCATCTTATCAAGCTGCGCCTCGAACGCGTCCATGCCGGTGTCGGAGTCAGCCGCTCCGTCTCCGGTATCCGAAGCGGCCTCGTCGATGGCTCTGGAGAGCTTGACAATTTCGACGATGACCTCGGGATCGGGCAGAAGCACATCTTCAAAATCCACGCGCTGCATACCGCCGTTCAGACGCATGCCGGTGCCGTCCGCCGCGGAGAAGCGCAGTCCCGACAGATAGAGACTCACAGGCGGGACTCTGTCACTGCCGCGCGGCGCCCGTATGCCTTCGGAAAGGGCGATTCTGTCCACGCTGACGGTCGCAGGAGGCGTATCCGGCGCGGTGAGCGTGAGCGTGAGATTGTTGACCTCCATGCCGTCCAGACGAGTACGGAACAGCTCCTCGTAATAGGAAGCCTCGCCGCTGTGCTGGTTGTGCTGGTCCAGGAACATGCCCAGACGCTGATACCATCCGCGGAGATGCACGTCGGAAATGTGCTGTTCCGCCTGCAAGTTCCCGACATGTATGCGATCCGTGATGCCGGAGGCGGAGATGGACTCCGCCACGACGGGAAGCGTGTCGGGATCATAGGCGGGCATGTCGGGCTTGACGAACATGCACTTGCGGTTGAAGCCCGTGACGTCCACGCGTTCGATGGAGCCTTTGTGCATGATCGCGTCGTCGGGCAGCTCGTACTCCACGCCCTTCAGCGTAAGCGTATTGGTGAGAAACGAATATCGTATCTCCTGCGCCTGGGCCGGCACGGCGGAAAGCGCCGCAAACACGGCGTCCTCAGTATAACTTTCAAGAATGCGCAGCCCCATGTAGCCGGAAAGACCGGCCCAGAAGATGAGACCACCGACAATATATTTTTTGTTCATTGTGTGCGTCCTGGCAATATGCCTGCGTTCAGTTCATGCCGAGCAGTCTCTTTACCGCTTTTTCTTGAAAACCCACCACGCTGCGTCCGTCCGGCGTGACCAGCGTAGGGAAGGACGCACGGTTGTCGTAGGCCCGCACCTTGTCCATGAGCGCATCTCTGGCCGGACCTGTAAAGTCGTCCACATACACCTGGACGAACCTTACCCCGTTCCGGTCAAGAAAATCCTTGAGATGCACACAATGCGGACAGGGGTGAATCGTATACATGACCGGCACGTCGCTGGTCTGGGGATTCATGCCGAGCCGATATATTTCCTCCATGCCTGCGGGAATGCCCGTTTCGGATACGACGTTTTCCGCGTCAGCAGCCTGTGCCCGCGCCGTCGACCAGACGGCAGGCAGACCTTCACTGCTCCGGATTTGCGAATCGGACGGCCCGAAACCGGCGAACAATGCAAAACTGACAAGAAAGGCTCCGACAAGGGATGCTCTGTTCATTTCTGTTCCTCTCTGATGGTTGCTCAGTTCAGTCCGAGCAGTGCCCTGACGGCTTCTTCGCGGAAGCCCACCACGCTGCGTCCGTCCGGAATCACCAGCGTGGGGAAGGATCCGCGCGGATTATGGGAACGCAGCGTCGCCATGATCTGTCTGCGCGCGGGATCGGAGAAATCATCCACATAGATCAGCCGGTGCTCGATGCCGTGCTGATCAAGAAAATCCTTGAGCTTCACGCAGTGACGGCAGGTATGCAGCGTATACATCACCGGAACACCGCAGCTGCAGGGATCCACGCCGCAGCGGTAATCATCCTCAAGGCCGACGGGAATCCCGGAGTCCTGAACCGCAGGACTCTTTCTGACCGACGTCCTTTTTCCTTTCCGACGGGAAAAAAACACAAGCGCACATACCACTGCCACCAGACACAGTACAAAGACCGGCCATGAACCTGAACCCGACACTGCTTCCACGAAAACGCTCCTGAAATCGGTCCGCCGCACGGACCGTCTGACGCGCTGAGAGCACGAAAAAAAGCCGGAAAGCCGGAGTTCGGCTTTCCGGCACAGACTGCTATTCGAAACGGCTCACACGGGTGATGACGACCATGTCCACGGGTACGGCCTCATGTTCCCCCTGGGGCTTGACCTTGAGTTTCGCAATCTTGTCCACGACGTCCATGCCGTCCTCCACGCGGCCGAACACGCAGTAGCCGTAGCCTTCCGGCGTGTCGTCCCTGTGATCAAGCTCCTCGTTGTCCACTACGTTGATGAAGAACTGCGCCGCGGCGGAATGCGGCTCGGATGTACGGGCCATGGCCAGCGTGCCGCGCTTGTTGGAAAGTCCGTTGCCGGCCTCGTTGATCACGGGCTCATGCGTGGGCTTCTCGTCCATGCGCACGCCGAGACCGCCGCCCTGAATCATGAAATCCTTGATGACGCGATGGAAAATGGTGTTGCTGTAGAAATCCTCGTCGACATAGCGCAGAAAGTTCGCCACGGTGGCGGGAGCCTTGTCTTCAAAGAGTTCCAGCAGGATGTCGCCGGAGGAAGTTTCCATGAGAATAAGGGGATTGCTCATCATCATCTCCATAAAGATAATTTTTTTCTTTTGTAACGCAAAAAAAACAACTTCACTCAGTTATAATTATAAACATAAATATCAGTATATTACGATAATATTCATAACTACCTACTTTTTTGTCCGCACACTTGTCCGCACATTATGGTGCACAGTGACCGGAGGAACTGAACTCACCAAACTACCGAATGACACATTGATGACGTCCTATTTTCTATCCGTTTCCATAAAGACTGGCAAGGCAAAAGTAAGTATCCACCCGTAACACCTGGGGACACTTACTTCCATGGCGAAAAGGACGCCCTATGCCGAAGTAGGCAGACGTCCCGGACATGTGTCTGCAAACCCCAAATTTCGGAGACTCGGACAGCTGTTAATGCTGTTTTGAAAGTTATAAAACAACAGGATGAATTACTATGACATCCCATACAAGCTATGGACGAGACTGAAATTCTCATCGAATCCAAGTCCAGAAAGAAAGGACTGTCCGGCAATGAATCCTCCCGAAAGATCATCAACGAGAACATCGATGAACTTGCAGGGAAGAATTACCTTTCTTCTCATCGCTGTATCGGATATTTTCAAATAACCATGTATAATCACGTATTTTTTATCCTGAGTAAAACTAAAGTCGCCGCTCTCTGGACGGTATGAAAAGTAAGATTTGAGTCCATTCCCCCATGCTGAAGACAGCGAGCTGCAAGCGGCCTGCCCTGCGTCATTGGGGCAAGATGCTCCGCCGTCGTGTCGATAGCCTTGTGATTGCAGTTGATATCCGTACATACTGCCTGCGCAGCCTTGCACTGAACACCGCTCTGGAAAACACCTGTTTTGCCCATGTCCGACGGACCCTAAACGGCGAAGCACGAGGAGACTGCCCTTGCCTGAGTCTACAAAAAAGACCGGAAAAAGGGCCGAACAACCGTTATCTGCCGCCGTTGCTGCGAGATTTCCATGTTGACGCGCCGCTTCTTTCTCCGTTGTCTGACGGAAGCAGTCGCCGTCACCGCTCTGCTCGTCCCTCAGTTTCTCGTACGTCGTCTCCATTCTGACCGAAACAAAGCTCTTGATGAACACTTTCGTCACCCAAGACCTACGGCGTGTCCGAAAGGCAAGCTGCCGAAGCCGTGAACAGGGCCTTTGAACGTATGCCCGTCCCGGAAGAAACGCGGACGCGGTTCAACAGCACTCTTCTCTGGGGCAGATCAATGCTCCGGAACATCTCGGTGACTCGCCTCAAGCTCTGCTCACGGTGGTTCGTGCAGCAGCACTCATGTACAGTCTGACGCAAGACGTCTTCGGTTCCATCGTCCTGCCACTGCTGAAAATGCTGGAACACAGCAGCGCAGTTTTCGACAGTCCGGAATATGCCAACACCGCAGAACTCGGGGCATGACGTACATTGACATCGGAAACGGACGCATACGCTGTTCGCGAGCTGCATGAAGATCCGTCTGGACGTCATTGCCAAGGGGTATATCGCCGACAAAGACGCACGAATGGTATGTCCCGCGGACATCAGAGACTTTCTCTTCAATGCCGAAGGCGAGATCGTGGCTGATGGAGACAAAAAAAGCAAACTCTGGCGCATAGTCGTGGAGACGCTGGAAAATATCGCGGCAATACCGTGCATCCCGCCATCCGCAATTGAGTAGTCGGCCATGGCCACTTCCGTGTCCTATGAAAACGTGATTGACGACAAGACCGTACTCAATCACCTCGTCAATCCCACCACAGCCCGAACAGCCGCGCTGCCTGGCCTCGGAAGTCGCGTCCACAGTCATGAAGGCGGACGTCCTCGCCACAACCTGTGCGTCATGTCCCGCCCCGAGAACTTCATGGATACCGTGCCGCCGACCGCCTGTCTGCCCATGCTGCCGCGGGGAAAGCAGATCCGCTCCGGTCGCTGGTGCCAGACCGGACTTTTTGCGGACGACCACTCTTGACATGCAAAAGGCCCCGACAGGACGAGAGTCCCGCACAGGGCCTTTAACTTTTTTGAACACAGGAAACCGGAGGAACTCTCCGGCCGGTCCCGCCGGATCTTATTCTTCCATGGCCAAACCGTTATTCGTCCGAGGTTCCCAGCTTTTCATCCAGCAGCGGACGGAACACGGCCATGTCTTTCTCATGCCAGGCCAGCGGAGGTCTGGCTTCATCGTTAAGGTAGCGGACATAGGGATGTTCGGCAACCGTCGCCTGAAATTCCCGGCGTATGTCGTCGAGCAACCCGGGAGACGTCAGGATATCGAGCACGGTCAGGCCGCCGACACGCGCACCCGTCACCATGCCCTTGTGCATGATGCCGGAACGCTGGCACGCCGTCACCGCCCAAGTATGAGCCTTGGCTCCCGGCACCCAGGTCGGGAACTGGAGCGACGCCGTAGGCGCCTTGAGCGTCACGTCGCCCACGTCACTGGAATCGCCCTTGAACGGTCCCTTGGCCGCATCTTCCAGTGTGATCTTCACGTCCATGCCCACTTCCGGGACTCCCAGAGTACGCTGAAGGGTGCGGGCGAAGGTCTGTTCCTCCTCGGTGTATTCGGGAATCCCCACCTTCAGCATATTGCGGTACAGGGCGCGGGCCAGGGCCTCATTGCTGTATCGCTGATGACAGGCCGCCAGGAAAGTGATGCTCTCCTTAGTTCCCGTCATGAGAGCCGCACCACGGGCACAGAGACGGATACGTTCATAGAGATCCTGAATCACGGGATCCTGACTGCGGACGTAGTACCAGGTCCGTGCGTAATCAGGCACCACGTTGGGGGCGGAAATGCCGCTCAGCGTAGCCCAGTGGATCCGCTGTTCCGGCAGCATGTGTTCGCGCAGGCGTTCCGTGCCCGCATGCATGAGTTCCACGGCGTCGGCGGCACTGCGACCTTCCCAGGGACGGCTGCCCGCATGGGCCGTTTTACCGTAAAATTCCACAAGGAAAGAGAAAAGCGCGTTATTCTGGAGACCAAACGACGTGCCCAGGAAAGAATTCGAATGGCAGTCGATGACGGCATCCAGGCCATCGAACACTCCATCCCGCGCCATGAAGCCCTTACAGGCCAGAAGTTCTTCGGCAGGCGTGCCGAACACAACCAGCGTCGCGGCAAGGTCTTCCTTCTCCAGGACTTCCTTCAGTGCGCAGACCGTCAGTGCCTGCATGGGAGCCATGGAATTATGGCCGCAGCCGTGCCCCGGGCCGTTCTCCACCACGGGGGAAGGCGTGGTCGCCCCCGCCTCCTGGGAAAGCATGGGAAGCGCGTCGTACTCCGCAAGAAAACCGATGACAGGGCCACCCTCTCCGTGCGTGTAACTTGCTCGGAACGCTGTGGGCATGCCCGATATGCCGCGATTCACTGTGAAGCCTTCCTCTTCCAGAGCCTGCGTCACCGCCCGGGAAGAACGAGTCTCCGTAAATCCGAGTTCCGCAAAATCCCATATTCTGTCGGCCAGAGCCTGAAACTTCCCGGCTCTGCGATCAATAGCGTCAAACAGCAGCTGCGACATGTCATTTCCTTCCAGCTGAATATTTCCCCCGGCAGGTCGCATATCCGGCCTTCGGGTTCCTTAATGAAATGTCGTCCGCGTCATCCGCCGGACGACAATCCTTCCTCACAAAAATCCGCAACTCAGGAACACGGCGCTCCGGACTTCGGGCCGTCTCCGACGACCGGAAAAAGCGACGTCAGCGTGTCCACGCAAGCCAGTTCATCTATGCGGTGCGCTGTCGTCAGCAGCTCCGCCGCATCCTGACCGCAGGCAGAAACCATGAGTTCCCGCCACTTGCGCGCCTGAGCCTCAGCCGAAAGCGGCTTTTCCGGCGATCCGGACGCCCTGTCGCACAGACTCTTCACTTTCCGTCCATCCCGCAGCGTCACCGTGATTGCGGCGGGAACGCAGGAAGAATTCCGTCCCAGCTCGAGAAAACGCTTCCACAGACCATCGTCGCCGGTAAGCGTCACGACGGCTGCGGTTTCCCGGACGGTCGGAGAGTCCCAGTGACAGGACTCGAACCAGCGGGCGCGGGGCACGTCATTCAGCAGCAGCGCCAGCGTGAGCGGTGTGCTGAATTCCATATCGAGAAACGTTCTGGCCCGCTTCTTTCCGAAACGCGCAGCAACGGGAGGCGTGGTCGCCACATCCAGAGATACCACGTCCCGAGAGGAAAATCCGCAGTCCGCCTTCAATTCGCTCAGCGCATCCAGAGCGGGATGAATCCAGCGGCAGCACGGGTACGGCTTGAGACATACCCCGGGCAGAGTAAATGCGGAAAAGTCGCAGAGAATATCCGGATCGCAGCGGTCGGAACCGAGCATGGCCGCAAAGCCGGACTCCCCGTCCAGCACGGACTCGCTGCCTTCATAGCCGTTCAGGGCAAGCACGGCCGCACGCACGCCGTTTTCCGACGGCAGCGCCACGTTGTCCTTGACCGACGCGATGGACTTGTCCTCCCAGCCGAACTTCCCGGCATGGGGAACGGGAGCCATGACTCCGGCTGTGCCCAGACAGTTGAGCATCTTCTCCCTGTTCAGTCCCATGAGTCTTCCGCAGGCCGCGGCCACGCCTATGGCCTGAAGGCTGCCGTTGGCATGCACCTTGGCATAACATTCCGGCGAAGGGAGCGTGGCGCGGGCCACGCGGTCGTTCACCTCATAACCGATGACCAGGGCCGTGAGAAGTTCCCGGCCGGACAGCTTCAGGTCGGACGAGAGCGCCAGCACCGCCGGAATGATGCTGGCTCCGGGATGCCCCCGAGAGCCGGTATCGTCGTAGTCCAGTGCATTGGCGAAACTTGCCTGAACAAAAGCCGCCATGAGCGGTGACGTTTTTGTCTCGAGTCCCGGCACGGAGCAGCGGGGCTCTCCGCCTGTGAAACGCGCAAAGGCACGCACGGACGATGCCAGCGGCGTGACACTTCCCCCGAACGCGCAGGCGAGATGATCCGCCAGCAGCGTACGGGCATGGACGAGCACGTTCTCGGGAATATCCTCATACCGGAGCGACAGGGCGTAGTCCGCCACTGATTCCGTCAGGCTCACGTTCCGCACGACAACCTCCTTATCATGCCTCAGGGAGCAGACGGCTCCCTGACTTCCAGCGCTCCCACGCCTTGCAGAGAAGAAGCGCCGTCAACTCCGTCCTTTCCCGAAGCGAGGAAAGCAGCAGAAACTCTTCCGTGGAATGATCCTTTCCGCCACGAGGGCCGAGTCCGTCCAGTACGGGCACGCCCTCACGGGCCAGAAAGGAAGCCTCGGAGCAGCCGGGGCGGTATTCCTCTCCCGTCTGCTGTCCCAGTTCCGCCGCCGCTTCTGCCGCAAGGGCATAGAGCGCGGCCGTGGCGCCGGCTTCCAGAGGCGGACTCATGACCGTCTCAAGAATCTCCGTCGAGGTTCCCTCCACCTGCGGTTCCAGCAGAATCTTCCGTATGCGCTCGCTCACTTCCTCCATCTGCCGTACCGTGTTGCAGCGGGACTCGACATCGAGAAATGCCTCTTCGGGAACCACGTTGAACGCCACGCCGCCGGAAAGGCGACCGACGTTGACGCTGAGCGATCCTTCTCCCCTGACCTCGGACGTGTTCATGGCTTCCAGAAGCTCGATCTTGCGTGCGGCATCCAGCAGCGCGCTCACCTTGCCTCGGGTGATGAACGCGGCATGTCCGGCCCGGCCGCAAATGCGGACGCGAAAGGCCACCTTGCCCTTGCGGGTACGCACGAGTTCGTTCTCTGGACCGGCCATTTCAAACACCAGCGCAAAGGCCGCCCGGGCTGCCTCCTCACGCAGAAAAGCGCGCATGGTCCGCGAGGAACGCTCCTCATCCGGCGAAAAGAGAAAACGCACGGGCATAGTCTGCCCGAACCCCTGCTCAAGCAGCGCCAGCATGGCGAAGATGCCCACGACCAGACCGCCCTTCATGTCGCAGGTCCCCGGACCGTGCGCCACGTCGCCTTCACGGCACAGATGCCGGAACGTCGTATCTTCGGGAAACACCGTGTCCATGTGTCCGGAAAGAAGAATACGGCGGGGCGCATCCCCGGCGCAGGGAAATTCGGCCGTCAGAATATTGCCCGCGTCCTTCTGTTCCACCACGCGGGTACGCAGTCCCCGGGACGACAGATAGCCGTCGAGAAAGGAAACCATGCGGTCAATACCGGCCTTGTTGTCCGTGCCCGTCTGCATCTCCACAAGGTCATGCAGGAGGCCGAACATTTCCTTCTCATGGGTGGCCACAAAGGTTCTGATAGCTTCCACGACAACCTCCGCGTCACGTCAGGACAAAAACGATTCCGGAAATACCGGCGTATCCGCCTCAAGTTCGGACCAGTCCAGATGGCAGGCCAGACCGTGACCGTCGCGGAAGACCATGTCCGGAGTCACCGTGGAACAGGCCTCGCACTGCTTGCGGTAGCAGCGCGTACGGAAGCGGCATCCGGAAGGAGGATTCGCCGGACTCGGAATCTGACCTTCCAGAAGTATGCTCTTGTGCGGCTGCGGAATGCAGGGCAGCGAAATGGAGGACAACAGGGCCTTGGTATACGGATGGTACGGAGGACGGAACACCTGATCCGTACTGCCCACTTCCACGAGACGCCCCAGATACATGACCGCGATGCGCTGGGAAATCTCGCGCACGGCGGACAGGTCGTGGGAGATGAACAGATAGGACGTCTGAAACTCCCTCTGAAGATCCCGAAGCAGATTGATGATGGACGCCTGCACGGAAACGTCAAGGGCCGAGGTCACCTCGTCGCACACCACGAAGGAAGGATGCACGGCAAAGGCTCTGGCAATGGCCACGCGCTGTTTTTCGCCGCCGCTGAGCTGATGCGGCTTGCGGTGCAGATAGGTACGGGGCAGCGACACCATGTCCAGCAGTCGATAACAGCGCTTTTCCAGATCGGCGCGGTCCGTGGCGATGCCATGCAGAAGAAGTGGCCGGGAAAGGATGGTGTAAAGACTGTGCCGGGGATTCAACGAGGAGTCCGGACTCTGGAAAATGATCTGTATGGACTTGCAGAGACTCTGACTGTGCTTGTGGGTGATGTCTTCGCCGCGGTACAGCACCGTGCCGTCCGTGGCTTCGGCCAGGCGGAGTATGGCCTTGCCCAGCGTGCTCTTGCCGCAGCCGGATTCGCCCACCACGCCCAGCGTCTCTCCGGGCATGATGGAAAAAGACACATCGTCCACGGCGTAGACACAACGGGGCTTGTGCCGCAGCATTCTGTCCATGAACGTACTGTGCTCATAGTATTTCTTGAGATTGCGCACCTCAAGAAGAGGTTCCGAACACTGATTCTCTCCGCCGTACCGGCCGACGCACTCCTCCACCGCATCGGTAGCGAAAGAAAGGGGCGTCCCGGCACGATGGCAGAACACCCGGTGCTCCACACCGTCCTCGGAAGGAATAAGCTGCACAGCCGGCAACGCCGAACTGCAACAGTCCTCCGCCACGGAACAGCGGGGAGCAAAGGCACAGCCCGGAGGCAGGGAAATAAGATTGGGCAGCAGACCGGGCATAGAATACCCTTTGTGCTTTCTGTCCGCCTCAATGCTGGAAATGCTGTGCATGAGCCCCTGCGTGTACGGGTGCGCAGGATGACGGAACATGGTTTCACGAGAGCCCTCCTCCACCAGCGCACCGGCATAGATGACCCCCACTCTGTCGGCCAGACGGGCCACGATGCCCATATCGTGCGTGATGTAGAGAATAGCCACGTTCGTGCGCGAACGGACTTCTTCCAGAAGTCGCAGAAATTGAATTTCCGTGGTCACGTCCAGAGCCGTGGTCGGCTCGTCCATGATGATGAGATCAGGATGACTGAGCAGCGCCTGAGCAATGGTGATGCGCTGCTTCTGACCGCCGGAAATCTGATGGGGATAGCGCTGCATGATGCTCTTCGGATCAGGGATGTTGATGGCCTCGAGCATGGCAAGGGCGCGCTTCTCCGCTTCGACACGGGAAATTTTTTCGTGGTAGATGATGCCCTCCATAAGCTGCTCACCTATGGTATAACAGGGATTCGCCGCCGTATCCGGGTTCTGGAACACCATGCCCACGTGCTTGCCGCGCAGCTTTTCCAGCTGAGCGTGGCTGTACCTCGTGATGTCTTCGCCTTTGAAAAGAATACGGCCGCTTTCGATGCTGCCGTTTTCCGGCAAGTAGCCCATGGCGGCGAAGGCCAGCGTGCTCTTGCCCGAACCGGATTCGCCGATGAGGGCGTAACATTCGCCCCGGCGCACCTCAAGGGAGACGTGGCGTACCGCCTGCACCTTGCCGCTTACGGTCTTGAAGGAAATGGAAACGTCGTCGATCTGAAGAAGAGGCTCAGCCATCACACCCTCCCGAGTTCCTTGGGATCAAGGATGTCGCGCAGCCCGTCGCCCAGAAGGTTGAAAGATATGGTCGTGAAGGCAATGGCGAGAATGGGCCACACGATGAGCATGGGAGCCTCGAAGATATACTCGCGCGCCGAGCCGATGATGAGTCCCCAGTCGGGAGTGGGCGGCTGCGTGCCGAGGCCGAGGAAGCTCAGCGAGGATGCCGTCAGAATGACGAACCCCACCTTGATGCTCGCTTCCACGATGATGGGCTGCACTGCGTTGGGCAGAAGCTCCACAAGAAGAATGTACCAGGTGCGCTCGCCGCGCGCCTTGGCGGCTTCAATGAACTCCTCGTTCCGCACGTTGAGGCACGAACTTCGCGCCACTCGTGCGGTTTTCGGTATGCCCGTGATGCTGATGGCCACGATGACGTTCACAAGGCTGGACCCCAGCATGGAAAGAATGAGCAAGGCGAAGAGAATGCCCGGAAAGGCCATGAGAATATCCATGGCGCGCATGATGAACTCATCCGCACGGCCGCCGAGATAGCCGCTGGTCAGCCCGATGAGCCCACCGGCCACGGCGCAGATCACGGACACGCTGAGACCGATGCCGAGAGAGGTGCGCGTGCCGAGAATGATGCGGCTGAACATATCTCTGCCGTACTCGTCCGTGCCCATGACGTGTTCGATGCTCGGAGGCGCAAAGCGTTCCTTGGGATTCAGTTTAAGCGGATCGTGAGGGGCGATCATCGGGGCGAACAGCGCAACGATGAGAAGAAGGGAAACAAGAATGCTGCCGACGAAGGCGGAAGGATACCTCCGCAGCGTGGAAAAGACGGTACGAATGCAAGACATGGTTCCTGCCCCCTACTGATAGCGTATGCGCGGATTGACCAGGCCGTAGGCGAGGTCGGCCAGAAAGTTAACCAGGCAGTAGACGCAGGCCACGGTAAGTACGGTGGCCTGAAGCAGCGGTACGTCGCGGCTCGTCACGGCGTAGACAATGAGTCGGCCGATACCCGGATAGGCAAAGACCTCCTCGATGACCACGACACTGCCGATGAGGTAGCCGACATCCAGAGCCAGTACGGTAATGGTCGGCATGAGCGCGTTGCGCAGAGCGTGCTTGAACACCACCATACGGTTGCTCAGGCCGCGAAGACGGGCGCTGCGCACATAGTCGGACTGCATGACGTGGATCATTTCCGAACGGGTCTGACGCATGATGTGGGCGATAAGCACGATGACCAGCGTCATGACGGGCAGAACGATGTGGGAAAGAGCTTCGGAAAAGTTTTCCGAGAAGGGAACGTAACCGGCGGACGGGAAGAGATTGAGCACGGGGCCGGCAAAAGCTATGATGAGAAGGGAACCGGTGGCGAATTCGGGAATCGAAATGCCGACGTACGAACTCACCTGAATGATGCGGTCCACGGCGCTGTTGCGGTGCAGGGCCGCAAAGACGCCGAGAGGTATGGCGATGATGGTCACCAGCACGATGCTGAAGGCGGCCAGGATCGCGGAGTTCTTCAAACGGAACAGAAGCAGCGGCAGAATGGGCTGATCCATGGAAAGTGCATGACCGAAATCACCGTGCAGCACTCCCCAAATCCACTTGCCGTACTGTTCATAGAACGGCAGATTCAGCCCCATCTGGTCCTCAAGCGCACGAAGGGCGTCGTCCGTGGCGAATTCCCCGAGAATGACCTGAGCAAGGTTGCCGGGAAGAACCATGGTGATGGCAAAAATAATGATGGAAATGCAAAAAAGCGTGACAAGCATGAAACAGAAGCGTTTCAATATGTAAACAGGACTCATGTTCTCCCCTTTTCTGCCCTTTAACAACGGGTATCGCGGCAGAGGCGGCGGACGCGCCCCCGGCACCCGCCCGAACATATCTTTCGGTAAAGGATGCCGGAAACGTCCGCCGCCGGTCTCGCTGACGTCGGAGTGAGCAATCAGCTCATCCAGACGTTCTCGATGGTAAAGAAGGTGTTTCTCGGGTTACGCACGATGCCGTTGACCTTGCTCTGATGTGCGGAAACAAGATCGAGGAAGAACGGCACACAGGAAGGCACTTCCTCGTACAGCATCTCCTGGCAGTCGGCAAAGATGGCACGCTGCTTTTCCAGATCGAGCTGCTGACGGGCCTGGAGGACCAGCTGATCGAACTTCTTGTTATTCCAGCGGGTTTCGTTCCACGATGCGTCGGAAGTGTACAGAAGCTGGAATAAAGCGTCCTCGCAGGACTGCATATTGTAGAAGCCCACATAGAAGTTGGCCTTCTTCCAGTACTGATCCAGGAAGGTGCTGTAGTCCACATGCTGCAGCTTGATGTTCACGCCTATCTGAGCCGCGCACTGCTGCAGCACAATGCCGAGCTTGCCGCGCACGGCGGGAACGGCGGCGATATACATGGGAATGGTGCTGCCCTGACGGAATCCGGCTTCGGACAGCAGCTTCGCGGCCTTCTCAAGATCCTGCTTGCGCTCGGGAAGCTGATGATAGAAAGGATATTCGGGAGAAACGGGGTTGTCGTTGCCTATGCGGCCGATGCCTTCAAGGCACATGTCGAGCGCCATCTGACGATCGAGGGAAAGGCTGATGGCCTGACGGACACGCATGTCCGTGAACGGCTTCATGTCGCAGCCGAACACCACGCTGGGGAACTGTCCGCTGCCCGTGCGCGTGACCACCATTCCAGCTTCCTTGAGCTTGTCGAGCTGGCTGATGTTGGCCTCGAGCACCCAGTCGATCTGCCCGGTGAGCAGTGCATTGGTTTCCGCCACTGAATCGGGGAAAATCAGCATCTGTACTTCGTCGAGATAGGGCTTTTCACCGTCGAAGTATTCCGGATTGCGATCGAAGATGAGATGGCTGCCCGGCACATATTCACGCAGCTTGAACGGCCCGCTGCCGCAGCCCTTGGAGGCCAGAGAGGCATAATCGCCTTCCAGCACGTCTTTCGGGCAGATCTTCATGCAGGGATAGGCCAGAGACTGAGGCAGGAACGAGAAGGGGTAGGCCGTCACGATGCGGACGGTATACTTGTCCTCCACATCCACGGTAGTAATGGGGCCGATGTTTTTGCGGCCGGGGGAGGCGGTTTCCGCGTCCAGCACCTTGCGGATGGAAGCCACAACGTCATCGGCTGTCACTTCCTTGCCGGTCTGAAAACGTACGCCCTTGCGCAGACGGAAACGCCAGGTCGTCGCATCCGAACTTTCCCAGGTTTCCGCAAGGTCGGGAACGGGCTTGAGTTCATGGGACAGCTTGACCAGACCGCTGTACATCAGTTCGCCCTGCATGTACTCCGACAGGTTGACGTGCCGGTAGGGATTCAGGGACTTCAGTTCCCGGCTCACGCTGACGCGCAGCGTTCCGCCCCGCTTGGGAGCAGAGGCAAGAGCCAGTCCGGGAACGCCGCACAATGTGACGGCAGCCGCTCCCGCGGCCATTCCTTTAAGGAAGGTTCTGCGGGTAAAGCGATCGTTCTCAAAAAGGTACATGGAAGCCTCCATTAATGAAAAAGCATGCTGGACCGGACTCCCGGTTCCATACTTCCTCCTGTTTTCGGAAAGGCATCCTCCGCCCCATGCGGAAGAAGCCTTTCCGCGATCACACTGACCCGATGATTCCGGGCCGGATATCATGCCTGAAAGGGAAAGCCGAATGCTGTATAAAATTCTTCCTCAAAGAGTTTTCTCGGACGGGGATCCGAATAGCAGGCCCAGATAGCCGCACCGGGGCCGTCCGGCGCAAAGTCGAGCGGCGTGTTGGCAATCACGAAAGCGCGGTCGAACGGCTTGTTCAGTGCCGCCGCACGGGTCTTGAGATGCGCGGCGAAATCCTCGGCAAAAACTCGAAGCGCACCGCGAATGCATGCTTCGCCGCGTTCCTGATAGGCGTCGAGCATAGCGGCCGCAATATTCTGAATGATGCGCACGCACAGCATGGTGAATCCTTCCTGTGCCGACACGGGTTCCAGCGGCTTCACCTTTTCCGGAGAAAAGTCGGGATCGAATTCGGCAAAGGCTTCCCGACGTTCCTCTTCAGTCAGATTGCCGGGGCGAAAATACACCGAAAAACGGCAGAAGGAGTCGTTCTGGGTCAGGGTCTGACTCAGGTTCGTCTGAGAATGGGGAGCATAGGCGCCGAACTTGGCATGATGGAATTCCTCACAGTACAGACGGCCCAGACGGAGCCCGTCCATGCTCCGCCACATGTCCGCAATGGGGCAGACAAGCGTTTCCGAAAACCGTTCCTGTTCCGTCAGTCTGATCTTGTTGCGACGGAAGCGGGGATCTCCGGGAAGATCGCCATGACCGAAAAGATTTTCCATATTGAGCTTAAGACCGGCCTTCTTGTGCTTCTCGCGCTGGGCGAGACCGCGATCTATACCAAACTGACGCACGGCTTGACGAAGCAGAGGCTCCGCTTCCAGCCCGAACTGCTGGTCCACGGCCCGGGCAAGGTGAAGGTACAGCTTGGACCATGCGTCCTGATAATTGGCAATTTCCAATTCCGTTTCTCTTGTCATGCCTTTCTCTCCTGGCTGAAAAGAATCCCGAGGATCGGGAATTCTTACTCTTCCTTATGAATTATTTTTATAATAGCTACATCCATTATATTGTCAACGAGCGTCTACGCTCTTTGACAGCATAATATTTTACAGTTATTTATAATAATATGATCAATAAACTATTATATTAACAGTTTATTTCATGAGAAAAAATCCTTCTGTATTTAAGTATTAGAGATATAAAAAATGACAAGTTATATAAATATAACTGTTACCATTTTACATAAAATGATTCATAGTGCATCAATAAATAATTCTATGTATG
>CALUTB010000042.1 GCA_944323575.1 uncultured Mailhella sp.
GTGGCCACGTCCACGGCGGTGTCGAAGCCGAAGGACTTGGGCACGAAGTTGATGTCGTTGTCGATGGTCTTGGGAATGCCGATGACGGATGTATGGAGCTGGCGGCGGAAGATTTCTTCCTGAATGGCGGAGGCCGCCTTCATGGTGCCGTCGCCGCCTATGATGTAGAGCATGTTGACGTTCATGCGTTCAAGGGCATCCACGATTTCCTCTGGACTCTGGGGGCCGCGCGAGGAACCCAGGATGGTGCCGCCGAAGGTGTGAATTTCCGACACGTTGCGGGGCGTCAATTCCATGATGTCGTGGTGATATTTGGGAATGAACCCTTCCAGACCGTATCGGATGCCGAGAATGGAGCGCACGCCGTAGCCGTAGTAGGATTCGAGCACCACGGCGCGGATGACGTCGTTCAGTCCCGGACACAGACCGCCGCAGGTGACGATGGCGGCTTTGGTTTTTCCGGGATCGTAATAGACGTGTTCGCGGGGACCGGCCTGTTCGATGTAGATGGGAGTATCTTCCAGCCCCTTGACGTCTTCACCGCCGTGTTCGGCGTCGAGGTAGAAAGGGACGGGCGTGTCGTCGATATAGGGACCAATGGCAGGATTGTCTATCTTGGCCTTGCCCACCGTCATGATATGCGTATCTATTTCGTGAGTCATTTGCTGCCTCCAAAATCATCGAAGCGGAAAAGATACTTTTTTTGATTTCGGTTGTCACGCAAAAATGTCGTGAGGAGAGTGATAAAAAAGCCTCCGGCCGCTGCTGGCGGCCGGAGGCGGAGTGTCGGTTTTCAGCGCAGTTCAGACGGACTAGGCATTCCCGTCTCCCAGGGAATCGACCATGGTGTCGCGGTTGATTTGGCTGCGGCGTTCGCTGGCCTTGCGCAGCTGTTGACCGATGCGGTCGTTGCACAGATCGATGGCGGCATACATGTCGTCGTTCTTTTCACCGGCGGCGAAGTTCAGGTTCTGTCCGGAGAGCAGTACGTCGGCCTTGGCGCGGCCGCTTTCCATGGAAAGCGTAACCAGAAGCTTGGCATCCTCGTCGCTGACCATGCGCTCAATCTTCTGGAAGCGCTTGAGGGCGTAATTCTTCAGGGGATCGGAAGGGGTGAGATTGCGGAAAACAACTTCGATCTGCATAAGCAATTCCTTCCCCGGCCGGGCCGGGAGCGGGAGTACCCCGCGTTCATGGGACGCAAAGACCTTGAACATAGGTCTTCTGCTCTTAAAAAGAAAACTAGCATAGAACGGGATGAAGGTCCAGTATCTGTCCGTTATGAAAGACGGGACCCGTCATTGAAGTTCAGTTTTCCGTTTCGCAAGGAATTTGCTTTCCTCGCCGCGCAGGAGTCTTCCGATATTGGCGCGATGCGCCCGGACGATCATGACGAGAAGGATGACGGCGAGAGGTTCGAGATCAAGACGCCCGAACAGCGCGTAGAACACCACAAGCGATGCGGCCATGACCATGGAACCCAGAGAGACGTAGCGGGTGACGGCGATGACGGCCACGCAGCAGAGCACGGCGCAGAGCAAGGGCCAGAACGCCAGAGGCATGAGGGCGCCTATGGTGGTGGCCACGCCCTTGCCGCCCTTGAAGCCGAGGAAGGGAGACTTGATGTGTCCCGTTACGGCCGCGAGCGCCACGACGCTCTGCATGAGAGGCTCGGCAAGCACGTGCACGGCCAGCAGCACGGGCAGCAGTCCCTTCATGATGTCGCAGAACAGCGTCAGAAGGCCCCATGGCAGACCGCAGAGACGGGCAACGTTGGTGGAGCCGATGTTGCCGCTTCCGGCCCGGCGGGGATCGATGCCCTTGAAGGTTCTGGCAATGACCAGACCGAAGGGGACGGAGCCGAGAAGAAAGGCGAGGGCGACGCAGAGGATGAAGAAAAGAACGGTCATGAGCGCATATCCGTGGTTTAAGTTCCGGGACTGACGGCGTCATGCCCGGCACGATGACGTCGCGCCGGGCATGGAATCATGCGTCGGCAGCAGTCTGTGCGGACGGCGTGTCCGCGGCGGGAGCTGTCGTGTCTTCGGAAGAACCGCCGACGGCGGGAGTCTGTTCCTCAGGCTGAGGGGCAGGAGCTGCAGAAGCGGGGGCTTCTGCTTCCGCCGGGGCTTCGGCGGACGGCACGGAGGCGGTCTGATCCGGAACTTCTGCGGAGGTGGCGGCAGCCTCGGTCGCCGCCTTTTCAGGGACGGTCGATGTTTCTTCAGCGGCGGCACCGGAGTCGTCGCTCATCGTGATGGCGGCCACGACATAGGGCTTGTGCACCATCCATGCGGTGAGAAGCAGCTCTGATCCGGCGGGCTTGTCGGTCCAGGCGTTCCAGTCCTCTTCGGGCATGGCCATGACGGTCTTCGGATGCGCCTTGAGCCAGGCGTCCCTGTCGGCGGCGGTGGAAAGATCGGGCACGGCAAGGCGTTTTCCCTGCTGGGGGGAGAGCAGGTTGAGATGCCATGCGTAGGCTCCGGGATAGACGTTGAAGGCGGCGGGGGCGTAGCCTTCACCGAGTTTGGAGGCCATAACCTCGGCCTGGGCGCGGGGACTCAGAAGTCTGTCCATGGAAGGAGCGACGAAGGCCTGATAGGGCTGGAGCATGAGCATCATGCCGATGGCGGTCACGAGAAGAGCGCCTCCCGGCAGGGAGAGGCGGGTGAAGAAGAGCAGCACGACGGCAAGCAGGATGAGTATGCCGCCCATGTACATGGTGCCGTCGAGGTTTTCCAGCCAGGGCACGGCCACGGCCGGAACGGAAGGCAGGTAGCCGTCGATGTAGGGACTGACGACGGGATAGACGTCAATGATCACGAGAGCGAGTCCTGCAAGCGCAAGCAGGGCGGAGGAGAGACTGAAGAAGCAGCGGCTGCGGCCGGGAGTGAGACGCAGAATGGAGCGTCCCGTGAGCACGGCGAGGGGCGCGAGCAGGGGCAGGGCATAGACGGCCATCTTTGACTGCACGGCGGAGAGCATGGCGATGCCGGAAACGAGCCATATCCAGAGCCAGCTTGAGCCGCCGTCGGTTCTGCGGGCTTTCCATGCGGAGGGAATGTCGCGCAGAACGGCAAACCAGTTCACGAAGAGCGCGACGAAAATCCACGGCAGCCAGATGACGGGAACGGCCGCAAGATAGTACCACCAGGGTTCGGCGTGGCGTCCTCCTTCCAGCACGCGGCCGGCAAGTTGCGTGCCGAGCATATCGCGCAGGTAGTCCTGATGTCCGCCGAGATAGAGTGCGCCGAGCCAGACCAGGATCATGAGCAGCATGAGCGCGAATCCGGGCAGACCGTCGCGACCGTTCAGACGGCCGGGGGTGCCGCGCCAGAACAGGAACAGAACGCTGGAGACCACGGCGAAGGCGATGCCGAGAGGACTCTTGATGAGCGTGGCCGCGCCCATGAGAAGAAAGCCGGCGGCCAGCCAGAACGGCGCGAAGGATTTGATCCATCCGCGATACAGGCACGTCATGCCGAGGGTGACGAAGGCGGCGAAAAGCAGGTCCATGCGCGGATAGCAGGCCGCACCGCTGACGTACACGCATCCGAGCGCCACGAGACCTGCGGCGAAGGCTTCCCTGCGATCATGGCCCGTTCCGCGGGCAAGCAGCCAGATGGAGCCGATGAAGAGCACATGGGAAACGGCCACGGCCAGGAAGAAGACCATGGGAACGGTCACGCCGGGAATGCGGGTCAGGGTTTCCATGAACCAGAAGTACAGCGGGGGCTTGTCGGGATAGGGCAGACCGTTCATGGTGAGCATGAGCCAGTCGCCGTTTCCGAGGTTCATGAAGGCGTCGGCCAGACGCACTTCGTCGGAGAACCACAGGTCGCGGACCTGCCATACTTCAAGGAAGGTCATGGCTGCCGCGAAAACAATCAGCAGGGGAAGCCCCGCAAAGGAAAGGGCATTGAACAGCTTTGCAGCGGGACCGGAGGGTACGGCGGACTTTTCCGGGGCCGGAACGGACCGTTCCGGGGTTTCGTCGCCGGATGTGCCTGAGAGAGTGAGCGGCGCGTCTTGGTCTTCCTCTGCGGAGGTCGAGGAATCCTCTTCGGGCTGCGCGTCGTCCTGTACGGCGGACACGGGGGCCTGGTCAGGAGCGTCGTCCTGCACCGCCGCCGGAGCCTGCGTTTTGACGGAGTTTTCACCCGCCGCCTCCTGACTATCGGGGGAGAATATGCTGCTGTCCTGGGAAGTGTTTTCCTTGTCCTGTTCCGTATGTTCTATTTTTTCGTCCATGAAAGACTCCCGCTGTGGTTCGTGAGGGGATGTCCGGCAAGACCGGCGAGTGTGGCGAGTATCCCAAAATATCCGAGATGGCGCAAGTCCCGCATCGTCTTCCGAACGATTTTTCATGCCCGGAAGAGCAGGTTTCGTTCAGCGCAGCAGTACGGCCTGCCAGCCCCAGGGAGGAAGCGTCAGCGCGTCGGTGCGCATCGTGCGTCCGGAAAGAACGTCGCTTCGCCGGGATGCGCCGTTCCATTGAGGAAAGTCCGGTCGGAAGGAGACCTCTTTTCCTGAAAAGTTGCCGAAAAAGACCAGATGTCCGCCGTCGGGCAGAACGCTCGCGGCGGCAAGCACGGCGTCGGCGTCGCAGGAGGGGACGGCGGCAAGTTCGGCGGAGGCGACGCTTGTCGAGGCCCTGGCGTGGAGAATGCGGGACAGAGGCTCCTCCATGCCTTCCGACGCC
Organism: uncultured Mailhella sp.; assembly: GCA_944323575.1. Taxonomy (GTDB): domain Bacteria; phylum Desulfobacterota; class Desulfovibrionia; order Desulfovibrionales; family Desulfovibrionaceae; genus Mailhella. Next base: position 4,703 of record CALUTB010000042.1, read on the forward strand.
GGAAGATGGCGGTAGAGCGCATAGCCTGACGGAAGACCCTGCCTGCTGGTGGGCAGAGCGTTCAGCTGCCAGAGCGGGGGCGTGGCACGCCAGTCTTCACCGTCGGGCAGCCCCCCGTCCAGATCCGCGCCGGAGAGCATGAGCAGACCGGGCAGAAAGGCGCGCGTGGCGATCTGAAGCAGATGAATGTCCCGTATGCGGCGCGCCATGTCGCCGTCCGGTCTCGCACCTGGGGTGAGACCGCAGATCACGGCCGCCAGCGTGGGCGCGTTGATCCGAAGTTCCCTGCCGCAGTCTCTTGAGGAGACGAGCAGGGCCTTCCAGTCGTCGGGAAGAAGAGGAAGGAGGTGGGACGCCCCGGCACAGGCGGAGCCGTCGGCCGGCTTTCGCCACAGTTTTCTCTGATCGATGCCCAGCGTCATGGCCAGATTCAGGCTTTCGCGCAGCGGTGCGGCATTCTGCTGCAGAAGGGAACGTTCCAGAGCGGGGAAGAGCGCGCTGTCGAAGAAGAATCCGGCGCCGGCATCCTGAAGATCGGCAAGCACGGACAGAGGGAAGGCATCCTCGACAAGAAGGGTTGCACCGTAGCGGCGGGCGTTTCTGGCGAGATCCTGCAGCGCCGGAAGACCGGGCGTCATGCGGCTTTCCTTCGTTTCCGCATCGAAGTCTGCGTCAAGTCCCATCCATGCCCCGATGCTCACGGCCGCCAGAATCTGATGACGCAGTCCGATCTGCTGGATGAGACTGGCCTGAAGAATGCGTCTTGCCGCCCCGGAAGGGTCGTCCCAGTGCAGCACGGGCCTGTCGGGACTTTCATACCAGCGGTAGGCCCAGCGTCGTTCCACGCCGTCCACGCCTGCGACGGGTGCGGTGACCGCCCATCCGCGCGGAGTGCCGGTAAGTGCCGTGTTGTCCTGGACAAGTGCGGAGGGCAGCAGACCCGCTGCAATCAGCGCGGAAATTCGTTCCCGCGAAAGAGGCAGGACACCGGTCCGACGCGGATTTTTCTTCAGGGGGAACGAAGCATCCGTAGGTGGCGGAATATCGGCTTTACCGGAGGGAAGAAGGTGCCATGTCTCCCGGGGAAGCTCCGTCATGGCGTACAGTCCGGGATAGTCCCGGACGGCCCGCGTGGAAAGGAAGAAATCCGGACCCGTACCGGTATGGGCGGGCAGCAGCACGCCCCCCGTGAGAAGCCCCGCCCGGGAAAAGTCCTCCAGACAGGCCTGATAGTCATTTTCCGTGCCCGCCAGACGTCCGAAGGACAGCGATGTCGCATCTTCCCCAAGCCCGGCGGCGGGGGAGCGACCGGCCCATTCGTCGCCCGTGTCGGCAAGTCCAGACAGAAAAATGCCCTGCACGCCGAGCGCCGCCAGCCGTGAGGCTGCATGCTCCCGGACAAGAGCCTGAAGAAAGGCATCCTGCCCGGACCATGCCGTCAGAACCCCGGAGGCGTGAAACCATGTCCCTGCCTGTTCCGGAAACGGCGAGGAAAGTGCGCTCCTTTTCCAGCCGAGGGAGGAGCCGCTTACGACGGCCGTCAGCTCCGCGGCCCGGCGCAGACAGGCTTGTTCCTCCATCCATTGAACGTAGACCGGTCCCGTGCGTCCGGACAGGCCGGAGGCGTTCCTTCCCGACGGCGCGGGAGCGCAGGACGAAAGAAGCAGCATGAGCGTCAGAACGGTCGGAAAGGCGCTGGAAAGAATGTTCATAGGCGGATGATGAAAATTATCAGGAACAGTTCTTAATAACTCTTGCCTTTCGCGCTTCGAAAGGCTACAAGCAGAGCACAGACGAACAGTACAGCGTGGCTTGGCACATTTCAATGGCAGGCGCGCTGTTTCGGCGGCGGAATGGTCGCCGTTGATCGTTCCGAGGCGGAAAACGGAGGCAGACCGGCATGGAACGATTTTCCTGCCGCTCCGGCACAACCATTCATCACATTATAAGGATAAGGAGATCATCATGGAAGATCAGGTTCTCAAGGCCATGAAGGAAGCCGGCAAGCCCGTCCGTCCCGGCGATATCGCCAAGGTTCTCGGCGTGGACTCCAAGGAAGTTTCCAAGGCTTGCGCCGAGCTGAAGAAGGCGGGCAAGATCTATTCTCCCAAGCGTTGCTACTACGAACCTGTGAAAGAAGCATAACTTGCTGTTATACTTCTTTATATGTTCAAAAAGGCCGCACCATGTTGCACCAATTTGGTGCAATCCGGCAAAGCGGCCGCCGCTCGATGCTGGGCGGAGGTGGGGGCATGCAGGTAAAACGATGCCGTAGTCGTTATGTTTTCGTGTCCAGCCGAGCTGCAACGGCGGCGAGATCGGCTCCGCCGGCAAGCACTTGTGATGCCGCGATATGCCGTAGTGCATACACCGGCATGGAGACGCCGGCACGCTCGCCGGCAATACGACAAGTGCATTGACTGCCGTTTGGATTCACCATTCGGTTGCCTCTACTCCGACACACAAACGTGTAGCCTTTTTCTGTGTCAGTCTGATAGCTGCGCCACGCTTCGAGCATATATGCCTTCGGCGGATAAACGATTCTTGGTTATCTGCCTTTGGCATAAAGGCGTAAAAACGGTGATCGTTTGAGCTGTCCGGTCAAAGCAGTTCCACTGAAGACTGAATGGTTCAGACAACTCACGTCCAAGACATGGGGTCACCGCTGTTTTTCCCGCCTGCTGCATTCACGGCGGGAGCACTGGAAAAAATTTCGAGAAATCTTCCAGTGTTCCCGCCCGCGGATTCTTTTTTCCTCCCCGGTACGCTCCGATTTTTGACCGCGGATGTTCATGCAGCAGATCATGCTCAACACACAAGTTCATAGCTGCGTTGAGTTTATTCACATGGATACTCATGGTTGTGATCCTCATGTCAGAAGCCCGGCAGCTTTCCCGAACTGTTTCAAGGGCAATCCTGCTCAGAATATCGACATATCGCGAGGCCCGTATCTCGGCCGGTCTTTCCGCGTGTGCCGTCTTTCCTGTCATCTCCACATACAAGAAATTCGTATAGTTCAGCAGTTCTCCTGCAATATTGGTGTGTTTCTGGGATATGCTGGCACTGCCTCCAACTGTGTCTGCCTTTGTTTTTCTGTTGAGTCCTGCTGACATTCTGCGTCAAACTGACGTGATTCTTTTTTCGAAACGAAAAGAACGCTGTTTCCAGTGTCCTTCCGTGTCATTAATTTGAGGACGTGGTTCTCGTGCCCGCACGCGGGCGTAGTATGCTGCGTGGCTATCTGAGAAGATGAACTTCTCGTCTCCTTCTCGTGTGCACCAAAACCTGCTGAGATTTGTCCGGAGAAGGAAAAGCCGTATCGTTTATGGATAGTCTACAGGACGTATTTCTCGGCGGCCATGTGTTCGATGAAACAGCCGTGTGCCTGCCGCCAGCCTATCATGCTACGGAGTCCTTAAGTAGGGGGGAGGAACTGAGACGGGAAGACCTGGAAGGGGGGCATATACGCCCCTAAATCCCGTTGCCGCTGGTCTTTCTGTGCGGCGTAAAGCGGACTCGGAAGTGGCGGGTGGCTCCATATGGGCTTGTTGAATGCCGAAGGTACTTTTAAAGGGGGAACTCTGTCTTTTCGCTCAAGGTTCACCGCCGGGGAAAAAGCGGGAAATCCAGACTTTGTAGAATCACTTAAGTAAAAAGATGGATATAAGAAGTGAGATACTTTCTCATCTGACATTCCATAAAAATCCTCTATTATGGAATATTGTCAATTAATGCCAAACTCTTGAGCGTATCTTATTGTTCCGTGAATTTCATCGTCATATTTATTTATTATATAAACCATGAAATTTTCACTAGGGACATCGAATGGAGCTTTTATTCCAAAATTTTCTGCTGGCATATATCCATGCTTTGAATAGTATTTTTCACTACCTAAAACAATAGAATGTGTGTAACCAAGTTTTTTTGCAATTTTATGTCCTTCTTGTATCAAAGATTTTCCAATTCCTTTTTGCTGATATTCAGGTAAGACGGAAAGTGGTGCTAAAGCTAGTACTATCTTTTCTTCAACAGTTGCTTTTGTGAACATGATATGCCCTACAATTTTTCCTTCTGATTCGGCAACTAACGACAGTTCTGGAATAAAGGCATTTCCTTTTCTCAGGGCGTTGACCAGATCCTGTTCGTTTCCATCGGAGTGTTCGGCATTTTCAAAGGCACGTTTAACGACAGAATACACGGCGTCATAGTCTGCCGCTGTTTCTTTTCTGATAAGCATAATGACCTTCTCTGATTATTTTTCTTTCACGTCCGACCACGCCCACACGACACGTCCGACAATGGCCTTTTCCCAGTCCCCGTTGAAGTCCTTTTCCAAGCTGTAGACCATGGGCGGGTTTTCAGCGGTATTGTCGGAGTAGTAGGTGATGCGGAAGTCGTTTTCCAAGTCAGTGACGGCCACGCGTGTGATCATCCCGGAGCCGTCCACAGGATCAAGCACCAGCATTATGTGTCCCGGTTTGCTTACGTCCCGGTCGTCGCGGTCGACAAGCACAATGTCTTTCGGGTTGAGAGTCGGCTGCATGGATGTGGAATGTTCACCGATTTCAACAGCTAAGAGGTTCTTGCGGCAGCACACGGCGTCCTGATGTTTGTAGACCGGAAAACAGCTTCGTATTTCATTTTTGGGCAGATGGCCATGCCCCGCGTCAGCTTCGTCCACCATGGGCGCGGCGATGTAGTCGATGGTCTGTGGCGGCGTGGCACCTTCACCCGCGGAAACAACCTTGGCATTCACGAAACAAACTTCCCGGCCTGCATCATGAGGCAAATTTAGACTGATTCCAAGCCGGTTCATTATGGGGGAGATTTTTTCAAGCGTGGGTACCCTGTCTCCTCTTAACCATTTGTGAAGATTGTCGCCGGTTACGCCCCAAGAGTGCGAAGCTCTGGAAATATTGCCGCCGAACTGAAGATCAACAGCCTGTCTGATTGCCGCCATAACGGCTTGAAAAAAATCTTTCATGGCTTCCTAGACCTTAAAAATTAGACAAATGTCAAATATTCTAAAGTCTATATTCTTACATTATAATAGATTTTGGTCTATAACAGGAGCGGAGGGGGAAATTTTGGCTTAAAGCAGGCGGGAAGGCGTTCTTTTTAATATGCGCACCAGGGTGTTTGGAGTAGACTATTCATAATCTATTGAAATAAAATTATAATTCGTTTCTGTTACGAGAAGCCGCGGCGGAAAGATTCCGTCGCGCGGGATACGGCGTTGGACCGGCTTCGGCCGTTTTTTTTGCGTTACGTCCGCAGGTCTTGGAAGTGGCGGAACCGTCCATGATTCAGTACTGATGCCCGCACGGCGGAATCGGCGAAAGAATAATCAAAAAAAAACGGTAGTTTTTATAACATGGTATTTTTATTTCATTTTTTATTTTGCGTAAAGATCGATAACGTATGAGCGGCAGGGATGGATGCAAGCAAATGCCCATACTGCCTGTTCTTTGCTTCTTCCTATTGACTTAATAAATGGAATCCTTTTAGAGAAATTTTTTGATCCGAGCCTCTGCCGGGACGGCAGATTCTGATGCCTGAAGGAGATTTTCATGTTGAAGAAATGGAAGATATGTGCGGCTGCGCTCGCGCTCGGAGGGCTGCTCTGCAGTCCGCTGTCGGGCGGAGCGGCAGAGAACGACGCGAAATTCACCGGTCTGTCCTTCATGGGAGGATATCTGGAGTCGCATCCTACGACGCAGGAAGTGTTCATCCCGTTTATGAAGGAGGCGGAAAAGCAGTTCGACGGCAAGCTGTCCTTCAACTATTTTTCGACCAACGCCCTGTATTCCGAGGCCGAAGCCTACAGCGCCCTTTCGGAGGGTCGCGCCGACATAGGGATGGTGCGCCCCTCGCTTTTTCCCACGAAGATGCGTCTGCTCGGCGTGGTGTCTCTGCCCGGCATGTGTCCCAACGCCGTGGTCGGAAGCTTCGTCACCGAGGAGCTGATCAGGAAATTCCCGGAAGTGCGCGCGGAACTGCCCGGCAACACCGAGCACTTCACATCATGGTCCTCGGCGTCGTATCAGCTTCATTCCCTGATGCCCATCCGTACGCGCGAGGATCTGAAGGGAAAGAGAATCGCGGTGTGGGATTCCACGTCGCTGGCGTTCGTGGAGGCGCTCGGAGCGCACGGCATACGCATGAGTTCTCCGGACACCTTTCTTGCCCTTTCCCGCGGCATGGTGGACGGCGTGCTTTGTCCTCTGGCCCCGTTGCGCTCCTACAAGATCAGCGATGAAACCAGATATCACCTGATCGTCGGCATCGGAGTGGACTCGTTCACGGCGGAAATAAACAAGAAGGTGTGGGACGCCATGCCCAAGGACATGAAGGCATGGATTTCGTCCCGGGGAGGCACCGTCATGGCCGAAGCCTGCGGCAGGTCCCTTGAGAATTCGGTTATGGCCGAGGTGAAGTGGATGAAGGAGCAGGGGCATGAGTTCACGGTGCTTTCCGATGAGGAGCGCACGGCATTCCTTGAGCCTCTGAACGTTTTCGTTGAAAGATGGAAGACGGAAATCTGCAAGGGACTGGACCCGAAGCTCGTGGATGAGGTGTACAAGTACGCCGTCGAGCGCAGCAGATATCATACGGAACAGATGAAGGCCGGAAAGTACGGCGATTTCAAGATATGAAGAACGACGTTTCGTGCGGAATCCGCAGGGGATGACCGTCACGGAATCCGTTCCGAGGAAAAGGCGATGCGGTTGCGGCCGTATCGCCTTTTCCTATGGGCGTGGGGCGGAGGCAGGCGGCGAAAGGTGGAAGTTGCCGCGGCACGGACCGTGTGCCGTGAGGCGGATTCCGGCGGACGAAGGGGATGGGAAGCTCCGTCATCCCGTTTTGCGGCGCGCTCCTGTCACCGTGGGCTCGTGCGCGGTATCCGTGGCAGGACGCGGAAAATATGAAAATGTTCAAAAAAGAACAGTATGGTGTGCGTGTACCGGATGACCCGGAAAAACGATCGGTTTTCCTTTGGAAGAGACGTTTGAGCAAGATGAAGGGCGGAGAGAAGAACAGTTTTTGTTTGTTTTGTTAAAAAAATCACGAAATCGGCAGCGATTGGAAGGATCCGGAATACCGGCATGCGGTTCCGGCATGCACGGAGTTTTTCCGGCGGTAAGGGTGATGCACCGGAAACGGTCGGCGACCGTTTCCGGACATGTGCTTTCCGCATTTTTTCCAGAGGCCGGATAGAAAACTGCGGCGCGTCCGCACCGCTGCGTTTTCTGAGTTATGGCGGGGGCGCCGACTACGCTTTTTTGTCTTTCGGCGGCCTTTTCCTGACATCGGCAGACGCGGGGGAGTGTCGGATGACGGTGGTTCATGGGGAAAGACGGGTGCGGTCTGCCTGTCGTTCGGGCTTCTGCTCCGATGCGCGGAAACGACGTCGCCGGAGAGAAGCACGTCCGCCTTCCGCAGGCGGCGCGGAGAGAAAGACAGGGCGCTCCGGAGGGGACGGCGGGCATTTTCATGGAAAGGGCAGAGAACAAGCTTTTCGAACATATGGAAAATGATCATGCTCCTGTCCTTCAGTGCAGATAGTTCCATCAGGCACAGATTCCGGCGTCAAGAAGTGTCGACTTCAAGATATAACGGATTGTTATGACAATATGCCGATCAGGGCGTACTCCCGCCTGTTTTGGGCTCATATGTCGACATATATTTTTTAATTTAATAAAATCAATATGTTTTATGGATAAAAAACTTTTTCCATGTTGACTTAATACTGTTATTTATTTTACTAAAACTCTATTGAATAAGGATTAGGTGCCATTCTGCGGATGGCTTCCGATGATCTCAAGAACTATTTTTCACATTGAAGGAGCTGGATATGCTGAAAAAGTTTGGAGCATTGGCTGTGGCTCTCGCCGTAGGCGGCATGCTGGCCATGTCGGGAACGGCCGTGGCTGCCAAGGGGTTCAAGCACCTGTCTTTCATGGGCAGCTATCTTGAGAAGCATCCCACCGTCGTGAATTACTGGGAACCCTACTTCAAGGCAACGGAAGAAAAGTTCGACGGCAAGCTGTCGTTCGACTATTTTGCCACCAATTCCCTGTATCCCGAATCCGAGGCTCCTCAGGCCATCACCGACGGCCGCGTGGACTTCGGCGTGATCCGTCCTTCCGTGTATCCCGGCAACTACAATCTCATGAACGTGGTCGCCATTCCCGGTCTTTGTCCCAACGCCATCGTCGGTTCTCTGGTTCTGGAGGATCTCATTCAGAAATTCCCTGAAGTGCGCGGCGAACTTCCTCCGAACAGCGTGCACTTTACGTCCTGGGCCTCCGCTGCGTATCAGCTGCATACGCTCAAGCCCATCAAGACCATGGAAGAGTTGAAGGGGGCCAAGATCATCGTGTGGGACGCCGTTGCGCTTGAACTCGTCAAGGCTCTCGGCGCGAACCCCATCCGCATGAGTTCCCCCGATACCTATCTTGCCCTGTCCAAGGGCATGGGCGACGGCGTCATCTGCCCCCTCGCTCCCCTCAAGTCCTATAAGATCACCGAAGCGACCAAGTATCATCTGATGCTCAACATCATGGTGCAGGCCTTCACCATGGAGGCCAACAAGGATCTGTGGGACGACATGCCTGAAGACATGAGGTCCTATCTCACGCAGACCGGCGGCATGGAAATGGCTCTCGGCGTGGGCAAGTCCCTGGAAGACGGCGCCAAGGAAGACACCGCCTGGATGGAAGGACAGGGACATACCTTCTTCTATCTGTCCGACGCGGAACGTGCTCCCTTCCTGGCACCTCTCGGCGGTTTCGTGGACGACTGGAAGGCTTCCTGCAAGGACGCGAAGCCCGAAGTGATCGAGGCCGTGTATCAGTACGCTCAGGAACGCTCCAAGTTCTATACCGAAGAGATGAGAGCCGGTAAGTACGGCGATTACAAGATGTAGTTCATGAGCGGGAGGGAGGAGACCTGTGAGCCTCCCTCCCGCTGTTTTTCCGCCGCCGTCTGTTTTCTGGTCGTTCTATCCCAGTGCGGTTCGCGCGGGTGCGAACCGCGAAAAGCCGAGGTTCCCATGGCAGAACAAGTTTCCCTTTCTCCCGCTTTGCAGAGCATCAACAGCTTTCTTGAAAAGTGCACCACCAAGGTGAGCTGGCTGAGCTACGTGGCCATGGCCATACTGCCCGTGCTCATCACGGTGGACGTCTGCTGCCGCATGATCGGCTTCAGCGTGCCCGGTTCTCTGGAACTGCAGGAAAATCTTCTGGCCCTCACCACGTTCTCCTTCATGGCCGTGCTTCAGTTGCAGGATCGTCATATGATGATCGACTTCATCTATGATCGCATGTCCACGGGCGTGAAGCGTTGGTGCGACATGACTGTGGCTACGCTGGTCCTCGGCATCATGGTGCTGCTCACCACCGAGAGCTATGACGCCTTCCTGAGCAAGTTCGGCACGCAGTCCATGGAACTGTACATCCCCCTGGAATTCTACTACTGGATGCCGGTGATGGGGCTGTGTCTCACGGCCACGGTAGCGCTGTTTCAGTTCCTGCGCGAAAGCGTCAAGTGTCTTTCCGAACGGCATTACGTGGCTTTTGTGCTCGGCATCGCCTTTGCCGTCGCGCTTGCCTATCTGCCTTTCTGGTATCGCGAAAGCCCTTATGAGATTTCCAATCTTTTTCTCGGCCTCATTGCGTTCGGTCTGCTCTTTCTGTTCCTGTTCATCCGTATGCCCATCGCCTGGGCCATGAGCATCATAGGCGCCATGGGCATGGTGACCGTTTCGCGCAACGTCATCGCCGCTCTTGCCGCCGTGGGCACCACGCCCTATGCTGCCTCCGCGAACTACAACTTCGTGGCCCTGCCGCTTTTCGTGCTCATGGGCTGCATGATTCTCTATTCCGGCATCTCCGTCGACCTCTTCAACTCTGCCAACAAGTGGATCGGTCATATGCCCGGCGGCATGGGCATGGCCGGTGTTGCCGGCTGCACCGGCTTTGCGGCCGTGTGCGGCGACTCCCTTTCCACCGCCGTCACCATGGGTTCCGTGTCCCTGCCTGAAATGATGCGTCTCAAGTATTCGCCATCACTGGCTACGGGTGCCCTTGCCGCGGGCGGTACGCTGGGCATCCTGATACCGCCAAGCTCCGGATTCATCATCTACGGCATCGTCACGGAAGTTTCCATCGGACGTCTGTTCATGGCCGGTCTCATTCCCGGCATCATGCTGGCGCTCATGTTCATGATCTACATCTACTACATGGCCGTGCGCCATCCCGAACTTGCTCCCCGCGGTCCCAAGTACACGCTGGCGGAAAAGTTGCAGTCCTCCATGGGACTTCTGCCCATTCTCGCCCTGTTCGTTCTGGTGCTCGGCAGCATCGTCGCCGGTATATGCTCGCCCAATGAAGGCGGCGGCATCGGTGCCATGGGCGCTTTCCTCTACGCCCTCGTCCGCCGCAAGGTGACCAGACAGAATCTGCTCGCCTCCCTGCACGAAACCGGTGAACTCACCGCCCGCATCATGGGCATCATGGTGGGCGTGGCCATCCTCGGCTACTTCTTCGCCGCCACCCGTCTGCCCTTCCTGCTGGCCGACTTCATAGTCTCTCTTCCGTTCAACCGCTACTGGGTGTTCGCCATCATCGTGGTCATCTACATCATCCTCGGCTGCATGATGAACGTCATTCCCATGCTCATGCTCACCCTGCCTTCCATCTTCCCCACAGTCGTCGCCCTCGGCTTTGACCCCGTGTGGTTCGGTGTGGTATCCGTCATGATCATGGAAATGGGACAGATCACTCCTCCCGTGGGCGTGGTGGTGTTCGCTCTTGCCGGCGTGGCGAAGGGCATTCCCATTGAGACCATCTTCAGGGGCATCATTCCCTTCGTCGGCCTGATGATCCTTGCAGTCGTGGTCATCACCCTTATCCCGGACATAGCCCTCTGGCTGCCCTATACGCTCATGGGACCGGAAGTCCTGTAGCATTCCAGCATATCCCGGAGCCATGTCCCCGGGAACGTACCCCTAACTCGTATGAAGGAGTTTTATCATGGGTCATCCTACAATTTATCCTACCGGCGTTACGCTCTACAATCCCGAGAAGGCATGGAACGGCTATACCGTCATGCCCGTAAAAGGCCAGGGCGCCATGCTCATCGACATGAACGGTCAGGAAATCAAGCTCTGGAAGGGCGTGCACGGTTTCCCGAACAAGATCTTCCCCGGCGGCTATCTGCTCGGCAGCCGCGGCGTCCGCAATCCCAAATACGGCCTTCAGGATCAGGTCGACCTCATTCAGGTGGACTGGGACGGCAATGTGGTGTGGGAATTCAATCAGGCGGAATTCATTGAGGATCCGGGCGAAAAGCCGCAATGGATGGCTCGTCAGCACCATGACTTCCAGCGCGAAGGCAGCACCACCGGCTATTATGCCCCCGGCCATGAGCCTCAGTCCATGTCCGGCAATACGCTGGTGCTCTGCCACCGTGACGTGCACTGCGAGTACATCTCCGACAAGCCTCTGCTGGATGACGTCGTCTATGAAGTGAACTGGGACGGCGAAATCATCTGGGAATGGCAGGCCTCCGATCACGTGCAGGAAATGGGCTTCTCCGAAGCCGCCCGCAACGCCATGGCCCGCAACCCCAACTATCGCGGCGGCTCACTCATCGACAGCGCTCCGGGACTCGGCGACTGGATGCACATCAACTCCATGTCCACCCTTGGTCCCAACAAGTGGTATGATGCGGGCGATGAACGCTTCCATCCCGACAACATCATCATGGACGGTCGCGAAACCAACATCATCTTCATCATCAGCAAGGAAACCGGCAAGATAGTGTGGAAGGTCGGCCCCGATTACAGCATCGGTCATCCCGAACATTCCCTCGGCTGGATCATCGGTCAGCATCATGCCCACATGATTCCCGACGGTCTGCCCGGCGCCGGCAACATTCTCGTGTTCGACAACGGCGGCTGGGCCGGTTACGACAATCCCAACCCCGGCGCTCCCATCGGCGTGAAGGCCGCTCAGCGCGACTACACCCGTATTCTGGAGTTTGATCCCACCACGCTGAAGATCGTGTGGCAGTACACCCCGCATGAAGCCGGATTCGTGGTTCCCCTGGATGCCAGCCGTTTCTACAGCCCCTTCATCAGCTCCGCGCAGCGTCTTCCCAACGGCAACACCCTCATCACCGAAGGTTCCGACGGCCGCCTGATCGAAGTGACTGCCGATCATGAAATCGTGTGGGAATTCATCAACCCCTACAAGGACGGCCGCAACATGAACATGGTGTACCGTGCCTACCGCGTGCCTTACGAATGGGTGCCGCAGGTCGAACACACTC
>CALUTB010000043.1 GCA_944323575.1 uncultured Mailhella sp.
CAGTCGGCAAGTTCCAGAAGCGCGTCGTCATAATGCCTGTTGCCGTAGGTCACCACCACAAGGCAGTCCGTGCCCTCGCCGCTTATGCCCTCAAGCCGTTCGCGGGCCACTGCTGGAATACGTCCGCCGTACACGGGCATACCGAGAAGAACCACGTCGTCCTTCTCGAAGTGACGCTCAGGAGCCTTGTCCGCCACGGTCAGATCCACCCGTTCGTCGATGCCTCCGAGTGCCTCGCTCATGGCTTCCAGACTTTTTCTTGTGTTTCCCGTAGGGGAAAAATAAATGAGCGTTACCTTTTTCATCTCTCTCTTCTCCCGATACTTTTCCGCTGTTCTCATACTCCGGATCCGGCGCATTACCGGACGGGACGTCCCATACGCTAGCCGACCTGCGCCGCTCTTTCAAGCCGATTCACAACGCTCCATCCGTCCAGCAGAACGTTCATCCGCCAAGCAGCATATTCATGGCTGCATGAAAAAAAATGCTCGCTCCGCATCATGTGATGGAGTCCCATCATCCCATCCATCCGATGCCCGCCGTGATGAACAACGCCCAACATCCCGTGCGCCGTCCGGAACAGCAGAAAAAAAAGCATGGTCAGTGCACAACCTCCGGACGCATGCACTCAGTGAAAGCTTCGTCCTCCGGATAAGGAAAAAATCATAAGAACATGTCTGTGAGGTGCCGTGCCGCCGAATGCTTCCGGCTTGTTCAAACAGCATATGCCGGTAACAGCCTTGAGCACGGACACAAAAAGAGACTTCGCGCACAGGAAAACGCCATCAGAAGCCCGACAAGCATCCCGACTTTTCTACGGTGTACCCATCCGGTAATGAAAAGCATCACCGACAAGACTCCGACCGCGGAGACTCCCGTCTTCATGCCGTCATAGAAAAGCCGGCGCCATATTTCGTGCTGCCTTGCATCTATCGGCCAGAGTCCCTGAACAGACGGCATCGTACCAGTGACGCTGCACGCACCTATCCGGATATGTGCAGATTTCCACAAAAAACGCAGCCGCCATGAACAGAAGACACTGCAGCATCTGCAGTGCAGTCGAACAATCAGACAGCGTCATGCAGATGTTCTTTCGGTTCAACGGGCAGTTCCATAGTCACGACAAGCCCGCCATTTTTTCTGTTTCCGGCCCATATCCGACCATGATGGGCACGAATCGCACTTTCGGAAATGGAAAGTCCCATCCCCGTTCCTCCGCTTGCACGTTGTCTCGACGCATCCACCCGGAAAAACGGTCGGAAAATCTGCTCCAAAGCATATTCCGGCACACCGGGGCCGTTATCCTCCACCGTCAGACGACAGGCTCCCTGAACAGATTCAAGCCGTACGATGATTCTTCCGTCATCCGGCGTGTAGCGAAGCGCATTGCGCAGAACATTCTCCACAGCGCACCTCAGCATTTCAGCGTTGCCGAACACCAGCAGAGACTCCGGAAGATGATCCTCCACCTCACAGCCGCGGATGCTGCCCTCGAAGCGGACATCCTCCACAACCTCCCGCGTCAACGACGCCATATCCACATTTCCGAAGGACTGAAGATGCGCCTCCATGCGAGAATACTCCAAAATGCTGCGGATCAGAGCTTCCATGCGTTCCGTCTCCAGACTGAGCCTGTCCAGAAATTCCGGAGAAACATGCTCGCGACGCAGAAGCTCCACAGACACGGAAAGTCTCGTCAACGGCGAACGAAGCTCATGGGATACCGCGGCAAGCAGCTCCTTTTCCCGGGAGCTTTCCTGCTCGATCTGCTCGGCCATGTCATTGAATGCCCGGGCCAGCAGACCGAGTTCGTCGTTCCTGTCAGCCATATCCGGCGCTATGCGGGCCGATTTTTCCCCGGCGGCAAGACGATGGATCACCGAAGTGAAACGTCCTATGACATTCTTGAGAAAGCTGATGAGAACAAACGCCTCCATTGCCGCCACAACGAGGGTAAACACGGCCCAGAGCATTACTTCCTGAGCGGACGAAAAGACCAGCCCGTCCCGCTGAAAAATTTCTCCCGCCGCGTACTCCCCGAATTCGCCCAGAACGGCGAATCCCCCGATAAAGAGGATGCCGTAGACATACACCTTGCGAAACAGGGACGGAGAGGTCCAGAACGCCGACATTCGTCCGAAGGAAAATCTCATGAGCGCTCTTCCTTATGTATGACGTACATATACCCCGCCCCCCGGATGCTGCGTATACGTTCCGAACCGTCCTCATAAGGTCCGAGCTTCCGACGGACGCGGCTTATCTGCATATCCAGCCCTCTTTCCATGGGCACGGCATCACGCCCAAAGACCGAACGACTGAGTTCATCACGTGAAACAACCTTGCCCGGCGTGGAAAGAAGTGCTCTCAGCACACGATACTCCTGACCGCTCAGAGAAATTTCCACTGTTCCTTTCCATGCCTTCATGGCCCCGTCATCAAGCCTGAGATCTCCAAGGTTCTCTTCTTCGACCGGGCGGGTCCTCCGCATGACCGCACGTATTCGGGAAAGCAGTTCCCGAGGATTGAAGGGCTTGGGCAGATAGTCGTCGGCTCCCATGTCGAGTCCCCGTACCTTGTCGCCGTCATCCCCCCGGGCCGTCAGCATGATCACGGGCAGCGTCTTCAGCTGAGCATCCCTGCGTATATCTCTGAGCACCTCGAATCCGTTGCGCTCAGGGAGCATGACATCGAGAATGACCATATCCGGTCTGTTCTGCCTCAAAGCGTTCAATCCCGAACGCCCGTCATAAGAAAAACGACAGGCTATGTCTTCCGGACGAAAATAATCTTCCAGAAGATGACCAAGTTCCTTGTCATCATCTATGATCTGCAGCTGAATCATGTCCTTCCTCGTCATACGTCATACAAACCCTGTTTATGTTTTCCGCCGGCCTTTGTGCAGTGCCCGTTCCGTAAACATCACATGGGGCAATCTCTTTTTCATCTTTTCATAACACCGATGTCCATCTGACGGCAACGACACCACTCCATATGTTACTTTTCGTTACATTGATGTTTTTTCATTAAGTAAAAATTTTATCACAAAAATACTATTTCATATGAAATGACGTTACACTATGTTACATTTTCATAAAAATACACTTTTAATTCAAAAATATCATGTCATACGTTTTTAATTTTGTATAATTTATTGAAATATATTCCACCATATTCATATGTTACGCTTTGTTACATGAATCAATATCCCAATTTGCATCATTTATCACTATAGTCCTGACATCGCATTCCATTCAGGAGTCTTCCATGATTTGTTTCAGAAATGCCCGAGGCCGGTATCTCGCGCTGCTTCTTCTGCTCTGGCTGATCGTGAACGCCGCCGTCAGAACAACGCTGCTCGTCATGGCACATCGCACGTTGGAAACTTCCTTTGCACTGCCGGAACTGATCGCCATCTACTTCCGTGGCACGATCAACGACCTCTTCCCCTACATTCTGCTCACCCTGCCCATGCTTCCCTTTCTGCTCCTGAAAAAACATCTCTGGGGCGGAAGAACAGGAAGAATCATTTTTTCTCTGATATTCTGGCTGTACGGCTGCGCGTTCCTTTTCGGGGCCGTGGCCGAAACACTGTTCTGGGATGAGTTCGGAAGCCGTTTCAACTTCATCGCCGTGGATTATCTGATCTATACCACGGAGGTGATCCGCAATATCACCGAATCCTATCCCGTATTTCCGCTGCTTGCGGCCATAGCGGCCTCCGCCGCCGTTCTTGCGGTGATCTTTCTGCGCGGCTTCTGGAAACGCGCCCATCTTCCGGCTCCGAGGTCCACATGGATGACCGTCGTCTGCATCCTTCTCGTCATTGCCGCCGTCATCTACACGCCGCTTTCCGCTTCCGACAGGGTGGAGAGGGAACTTTCCGCCAATGGTGTCTGGTCTCTTTTTTCCGCCTATAGAAACAACGAACTCGACTATCGGGAATTTTACTCCGTCATCGACACCGACAAGGCCTTCCGTCTGGTACATGACGGACTACAGGAAAAACAGGTTTCGTTTCTGACGCCGAACAGCGAGGAATGGCGACGCACCATCACCGCCACACGACCGGAATGGAATCCGAACGTCATTCAGATCGTCGTGGAAAGTCTGGGAACGAATCTGCTCGGAAAAAACACCCCCAATCTGAACGCAGTCATTCAGAAAAGTCTGTATCTTTCCGGACTCATGGCTACCGGTACGCGGACGGTGCGGGGTATCGAGGCGCTTACGCTCTGTCTTCCTCCCACGCCGGGGGCCTCCATAGTGCGCCGTCCGGACTGCGGAGACTTGTTCTCCACAGGTTCGATCTTCAGAGCCAGAGGATATGATACGGCCTTCGTATACGGAGGATTCGGCTACTTCGACAATATGAATGCCTTTTTCTCCGGAAACGGCTTCCGTATCGTGGACCGCTCATCCGTTTCCGGCAGCGACATCACCTTCGCCAATGCATGGGGCATGTGCGACGAGGATCTGTTCCGTACTTCCCTGCGGGAGGCGGACGCCTGTTTTGAGCAAGGGCGGCCCTTCTATCAGTTCGTCCTGACCACATCGAATCACCGCCCTTTCACCTATCCCGACGGAAAAGTCTCCATCCCGTCCGGCAGCGGACGATCCGGAGCCGTAGCCTACACGGACTATGCCATCGGCAGTTTTCTGAAGGAAGCCGCCAGCAGGCCATGGTTTGCCGATACCGTATTCATCATCTCAGGAGACCACACCTCAGGAGCAGCC
This sequence comes from uncultured Mailhella sp., assembly GCA_944323575.1. Classification (GTDB taxonomy): domain Bacteria; phylum Desulfobacterota; class Desulfovibrionia; order Desulfovibrionales; family Desulfovibrionaceae; genus Mailhella. The sequence goes on from CALUTB010000043.1 coordinate 4,735, forward strand.
GGACATACCGATCTGCCGCCGGATCGATACCGTATTCCCGCCATCATCTACAGTCCCGGACACATAGCGCCCGCACAGGTGAACACTCTGTGCAGTCAGGCCGACATCGCCCCGACGCTCTTTGCGCTGCTGGGCTGGTCCTACGATTCCGGCTTCTTCGGACGAAATGTTCTTGACATGTTGCCGGAAGAAGGACGTGCATGGATCGGAACCTATCAGATTCTGGGCATGTTGAAGCCCGATTCCCTCACCATGCTCGAACCGCTCAAGGAGCCTGTCGTAACTGCCTGGAACCCCGATACCGGAGAGCTTGGACCTCTCGCTGATCGGGAAGGGACCGGAACACGTATCGAAGAGGCTGTTGCCTGGTATCAGACTGCCCATGACCTGTTCAGAAGCGGAAGATTGAAGGAAAAGACCGTCATGCTCCGGCATGAGGCCGAACGATGAATTCAGCTTACGGACCGGATTTTTCCGGTCCCCTTGCGGTATTATCATGCGGAAGGATACAAAAAATATGTGGCTCGTCCTTGCTCTTCTGTCCGCAGTCTTTGCGGCTCTTACCTCCATTCTCGCAAAAATCGGCATCGAAGGCGTCGATTCCAATCTCGGCACCGCCGTACGCACTCTGGTAGTGTTCTTCATGGCCTGCGGCATGGTCTATATCACCGGGGGCAGAATGAATCTCACTGGAATAAGCCCGAAAACATGGATCTTTCTCATACTCTCGGGCCTTGCGACGGGCGCCTCATGGCTCTGTTACTTCAAGGCACTGCAGATAGGAGACGTCTCCAAGGTGGCTCCCATCGACAAGACGAGCATCATCTTCACCATTCTCATGGCCGTCGTCTTTCTGCATGAACAGCTCACCATGAAAGTTGCCGTCGGCGGCGCCTTCATCGCCATCGGAACCCTCATCATGGCCTTCTAGTCCGGCCCCGACGCCCCGCACCAGACCGGGACCGGAAAAAATATCATTGTCATGCGTTGACTTTTTTCTTCCTATCGTGAATTATCGCGCGAATTTTATACATATCCCACATCAGGGAAAGGACAACGCATGGCGCTTCTTGAAAAATTCATCACCGTCTCCAATGATGTTCTTTGGTCCTATGTTCTCGTCTTCATGCTCATCGCGCTCGGCCTCTTTTTTTCCCTGAGGACCGGCTTCGTTCAGCTGCGCATGCTAGGGGAGATGATACGACTGCTGAAAGAAGGCGTCAGCCACGACGGAGGCCGTGCCCACATCAGCTCCTTTCAGGCATTCTGCATCAGCACGGCCTCCCGCGTGGGCGTGGGCAACATTGCTGGCATAGCCATCGCCATCATGGTCGGCGGTCCGGGAGCCGTATTCTGGATGTGGGTCATCGCCGTCATCGGCGCAGCTTCCGGCTTCACTGAAAGCACTCTTGCCCAGATCTACAAGGTGCGAGATCCGAAGACCTTCGGCTTTCGTGGAGGCCCCGCCTACTATATCCGCAACTGCCTCGGCAGCAGCAGGGCCGCCGCACTCTTCGCCGTGCTCATTTCCATAACCTTCGGTCTCTGCTTCAATTCCGTCCAGTCCAACACCATCTCGCTCTCGCTGAACGCCACCTTCGGCATGGACCGCGCGCTGGCGGGCGCCTTCGTCACGGTGCTCTCGGCAGTCGTCATCTTCGGCGGACTCAAGCGTATCGCACATCTGAGCAGCTGGCTTGTGCCTGTCATGGCCACGCTGTATTTACTGCTTGCCCTCATCATCATCCTCATGAACATCACCCATGTTCCCGCCATGCTGGTCACCATCGTAACGCAGGCCTTTCACCCCGACGCCGCCGTGGGCGGCATAGGCGCGGCCATCCTCACCGGCGCAAAACGAGGCCTCTTCTCCAACGAAGCGGGCATGGGTTCCGTACCCAATGCCGCGGCCACAGCCTTTGTTTCCCATCCCGTGAAGCAGGGGCTTGTGCAGGCGCTCGGAGTCTTCGTGGATACCCTGCTCGTCTGCACGGCTTCAGCCTGCATCGTGCTGCTCTTCGACGGCTATGCCGACACGGGAAAAACCGGCATTGAACTCGTACAGCTCTCCCTGACAACACAGCTCGGCAGCCCTGCGGGTATTCTTCTTGCCGTCATGGTCTTCATGTTCGCCTTCAGCTCCATTGCGGGCAACTACTACTACGGAGAAAGCAACATCCAGTTCTTCAGCACCAAACCTGTCTATCTGCTTATCTTCCGTATCATGGTCGTCGGCATGGTGGCTTTCGGCTCCGTAGCTGAACTTCCTTTCGTCTGGAATCTTGCCGACCTGTTCATGGCTCTCATGGCCATCGTGAATCTCATTGCCATCACCCTGCTCGGCCGCAATGCCTTCATCGCGCTGAAGGACTATCAGGATCAAAAAAAAGCCGGCGTGTCCGATCCCGTATTCCATCCGGAAATGCTGGTGGACCGGCGCGGCATCGAAGCTTGGGGAGACAAGACCGAACGCTCGTGATCCGGGAACGTTCAGGACCGCCTCAGGGCGGTACTTCTTCTCCTTTTTCCTGCGTGTCCGTCGTATTGACGACCGCCTTCCGGAACGGGAATTTTTTCTTATCTTCCGACTGCCTGAAAAAAGGCGAACGCTGCAAGACAACGCCATGAAGAGCTCCCCCCAACGTTTCATCAAGCCGTTCGGCCCCCTGGACGGCGGCTCAAAGCCACTCCCAGAATTCGATACCTGCGGGCAGCATCTTCTGGGCTTCAGCAGAAAAGTCTCCGTACCGCGCTGCCTGACCTGCCGGAAAATTGCCGAACATCTTTCCATGCATGCCATGCCCTCACCAAAATTTTCCAGACCCTACGCCGAAAAGGCATTTTCGGTAAGGCAAACGGCGTTACCTTCGTGAAAAATCCCGACGCGCTCATGAACCTTTCCTCTCAGCGCAGCTTGCTCTCCTACGCCAGAAACGGGAAGGAAGACCTCTCCGGCAAGTACGACATCAAGACGCTTGTGGACGACACCAAGTATCGGACCGGAGTCCCCCTCTTCTGCTGATGCGTGACGACCGGACATAGACCTAAAAACATGAAGAACGGAGAACGTTCTTCGCCCTTCATGTTTTTAATGCACGGGATAAAAGACCATTCTTCCCCGCGGAAAAAATTTCTCAACGAAAGGCCTTTCATCAGAGACAAAATCGACGGCCGATCCGTCTGCATGCGTCATGCACGGTCAAACGGCAAAAAGCTTGCCGCATTTTCTGCAGCGGTACAGATGCCTGCCGTGCTTATTGTCCATGGCATGGCCGACCTGATGTCCCAGTATGGCGCCCGATACTCCGCCGGTCAGCGCGCCGATCAGTCCGCCCGTAATCGCTCCGACGGCCGTTCCGAGCACGGGAACCACGGAGCCTATGGCCGCCCCGGCCGCCGCGCCTGCACCGACGCCGGAAAGACCTGCGGCCGCCCCTCCCACGCCACCGGCCGTCGTGCCCAGCACACGATAACGGTTGTCTCTGAACACGTCGGTACTTCTGCACTGAGGACAGCGAACGGGCATGACGGACCTCGACTCTTCCGGTCTGACCGGGATACATGTTCATGAAGAAAGCAGTCGCATCCATCCGGAAAACACCGGGGGAAGTCTTCGGCCGGGTCATTCACGGTGTTCCGAAGGTCACGCTTCTGCCTGAAATTTCTCATGTTCGGCACTGCTTCATGGATATACCAATACGTTCTCCCCGGCAAGAGAGATCCCAAAGACTCTCATGCCGGACGGACATTGAAAAACAGACGAGTGCGGCGTATAGGAAGAGCGTATCGCAGGAGTCGTTCATGGCGGAAAATTTTCTTCATTTCATGGCCGATCAGGCCGAACGCCGCATCAGACAGGCACAGCAGGAAGGTGCTTTCGACAACCTTCCCGGCAAAGGCAAACCTCTGGAGCTTGAGGACGACAGCGCCGTGCCGGCAGAACTGCGCATGGCCTACAAGGTACTGAGGAACGCAGGCTATCTTCCGCCGGAACTGGCGGACCGCAAGGAAATAAACACCATTCTCGACCTGCTTGAGCACTGTGAGGAAGGCGCGGAAAAACTCCGTCAGATGCAGAAGCTCGACGTCATTCTCATGCGTATGCAGAGCCGTCGCAATCGCTCCGTTGCCATTTCCGAACACGATCCTTATTATGAAAGTGTGGTGCGCCGCGTCACGCTGCTGAAGAAAGGGCGGCGCTGAACCCTTTTTTGTCGCACGGCCTCATGCCTGCACTGCACAAGGACAATCATGACCCCCAAAAAAATCGAGGCCCCCTGCATCCATATCGAGGGTGCCCGTCAGCATAATCTCAAGAACGTCGACGTCGACATTCCCCGCGACCAGCTCGTGGTCGTCTGCGGTCCGTCAGGTTCCGGCAAGTCCACGCTTGCCTTCGACATCGTGTATGCCGAAGGGCAGCGCCGCTACGTGGAATCGCTCTCCACCTACGCGCGCATGTTCCTGCCGAAGATGGACAAGCCTCTCGTGGACAAAATAGAGGGCCTTTCCCCCGCCATTTCGCTGGAACAGCAGACCACGGCGCACAATCCCCGTTCCACCGTGGGCACGGTGACGGAAGTCTACGACTTTCTGCGCGTGTTCTTCGCCAGACTCGGCAAGGTATATTGTCCGCACTGCGGCGCACCCATCGAGGCCCGAGCCTCCGACGAGATCATCGCCGACATCATGAACATGAAGGAAGGCTCCCGCATCATGCTCATGGCGCCGCTCGTGGAGCTGCAGAAAGGCACCCATGCCGACAGATTCAAGAAGCTGAAGGCCGAAGGCTTCGTACGGGTACGTGTGGCCACGCTGGGCGAAGAGGCGCAGATATGGAATCTGGACGAAGTGCCCGCACTCGACAAGAACAAGAAGCACAGCATCGATCTTGTGGTGGACAGACTCGTCATCAAGGACGACATGCGCACGCGCCTTGCCGACTCCGTGGAACTGGCGCTGCGCTACGGCAAGGGCCGCGTCATCGTCAGCGTTCCCGGCGAGCCGGACATCGTCCACTCCACGGAGTCCGTATGTCCCTCCTGCCATGTGAGCGCCCCCGTACCCTCGCCGCAGCTGTTCTCCTTCAACAGCCCGCAGGGTGCCTGCCCCCAGTGCCTCGGCATAGGCACGGTGGTGGCCTTCGACGAGGGACTCATCGCGCCCGATGAATCACTTTCCCTGAAGCAGGGTGCGCTCGCTCCCTTTTCCTCCCCCTACTTCATGGCCAAGATCGGCAAGGCTCTGGAAGCGCTGGGAAAGCGGCAGAATTTTACCATGGACACGCCGCTCAGAGACTTTTCCGACAAGGCCCGGAAGGCGCTCTTCAACGGTGAAGCGGGCGGCATCACCCGCACGGGAAGTCTGCGCCGCAACTTCATGGGCGGCACGAGTCTGAACCGCGACGAAGGCTCCGAACCGTTGTCCACCTCGCACTGGCCGGGTATCATGTATCTGCTTGAACAGCGTATGAAGCGCGGCGACGCCTGGAGCGACATTCTCAGCCGCTACAGCTACGAAGTGGAATGCCCCACCTGCCACGGCACGAGACTGAGAAAGGAAGCGCTTTCCGTGCGCGTGAACGGACTCAACATCGAGGATTTCTGCAACCTGTCTATCGAACGCGCCCTCGCCTGGGTGAAAGGACTTTCCTTCACGGGCCGGCACGCCCTCATTGCCGAGCCTCTTGTCAAGGAACTCACGTTCCGTCTCGGCTTCATGGTCAACGTGGGCCTTGAGTATCTCACGCTGGGCCGTTCCATGACCACGCTCTCCGGCGGCGAAGCTCAGCGCATACGCCTGGCCTCGCAGCTCGGATCCGGCCTTGTGGGCGTCACCTACGTTCTGGACGAGCCTTCCATCGGTCTGCACCCGCGCGACAACGAACGCCTCATCCGTACCCTGCGCAGCCTTCAGAAGCGCGGCAATACCGTGCTCGTGGTGGAACACGATGAAGCCACCATCTGCGAAGCCGATACCGTGCTGGAAATGGGACCCGGTTCCGGCTCGCAGGGAGGGGAACTCGTTTTTGCCGGAACAGTGAAGGAACTCATCAAAAACTCCGATTTCCTCACGGCACGCTATCTGCGTGGAGATCTGACCATTCCCGTACCCGAAGCCCGCCGCCGCTCGGACAAGTTTCTCACCCTGCGCGGCGTGACCACCAACAATCTCAAAAACATCGACTGCGCCATTCCTCTGGGCGTGCTCACCTGTGTCACCGGCGTGTCCGGTTCGGGCAAAAGCTCGCTCGTCATCGACACGCTCTACCGCCGCGTGGCCCGTCACTGCGGCCTGCGCACCGAGCAGCCCGGTCCCATGAGGGGCGTGGAAGGCCTCGACCAGATCGAGCGCATCGTTTCCATCGACCAGACGCCCATCGGCCGCACTCCCCGCTCCAACCCCGCGACCTACACCAAGGTGTTCGACGACATCCGCAAGATCTTCGCCATGACCCCGGACGCCAGAAAGCGCGGCTACACCGCAAGCCGCTTCAGCTTCAACGTGTCGGGAGGTCGCTGCGAGACCTGCAAGGGAGACGGTCAGATCCGTGTGGAAATGCACTTTCTCCCCGACATCTTCGTGACCTGTGACGTGTGCAAAGGACGTCGCTTCAACCGCGAAACACTGGAAGTGCGCTACAAGGATCTGAACATTTCCGAAGTTCTCGACCTCACCGTGCATGAAGCCCGCGAGTTCTTCTCGAGCTACCCTGCGCTCGAACGCAGGCTCGGCGTGCTCGAAGACGTGGGTCTCGGCTACATCCGTCTCGGACAGGCGGCCACCACCCTTTCCGGCGGCGAAGCCCAGCGCATCAAGATTTCCCGAGAACTCGGCAAAAAATCCCTGCCGAAGACCTTGTACATTCTCGATGAGCCGACCACCGGACTGCACATGCACGAAGTAGGAAAGCTCATCAGCGTGCTGCACCGCCTTGTGGACCGCGGAGCCACGGTGGTGGTCATAGAACACAATACCGATGTCATCCTTTCGGCTGATCACATCCTGGATCTCGGGCCCGGCGGCGGCGAAAACGGCGGCACCATCATCGCATCCGGCACACCTGAGGAAATCATGAAGAATCCGGCCTCTATCACCGGGGTCTTTCTGGCGGAAGAGAGAGAAAAGCACCGCCGTTTTCTGGACGAACTTCTCAAAGAGGACAAGGCATGAAAAAACGCACGTTCCTTCTCACACTTCTTCTGTTTTCTCTTCCGACCCCGCTGTCGGCTCGTCCCGTTTCCGTCACCCTCTATCCCCAGGGGGCCATGGTCACGGAAGAGGATACCTTTCTGGCCGGAAAGGACATCGTGCTTACTCTGCCGGCAGAGGGAGACGCCGGGAGTCTCTCCGTCACACTCTCCGCAGGCTCCGTACTGGAATCGCGCCTCAGCGCAAAAAATGCGCCCTCCCCTGCCATGGAAGCTCTGCAAAAGGAACTGGATAAAGTGCGGAACGGACTCTCCCGCGTGGCCGCCGAGAGAGAAAGCCTGTCCTTCGAACGTCTGTTCTGGGCCGATCCGCCCATGAAGGCCAAAAACAGGAAAGATCTGGAACAACAGGCGGCCCTGAGCACCGAACACCTGCACAGACTTGCCGGAAAAGACATTGCCCTGAGCGCCGAGGAAAGGGAGCTTGAACGACAGCGCCTGGCGCTGGAGGCACGCATGGAGGCCGTCGGCAATCACAACAGCACCGTGCAGACCTGTACTCTCACCCTCAGGGACGCCCCTTCCGGCCCGCTTACCATGCGCTGGACATACTTTCTTCCCGGCGCCTCCTGGCAGCCCCGCTACCGGGTGCTTGCCGAAGAAGAAACCGGAATGGTCCGCGTATTCATGGATGCCGTTCTGCGTCAGTCCGGCGGTATGGACTGGAACGACGTGGATGTGACCCTCGCCTCCGTTGAAGACATGCACAGCGTGAACCCGCCCGCTCTGCCGGACTGGGTCATCGGTGAAGAACGGCCCGCCCTGCGTGCCATGAACGTCATGGCCGCCAAGGCCCCGGCCAGTGAACGCTCGGCACGCGTGCAGGAACATGCCACAGGTCTGCGCTGGTCTCTGGGCAGAATGAGCATTCCCGCCGAAGGACAGCTCACGCGGCCCGTGGCCTTCCACGAATTTTCGGCCAGCTTCTGCCGGCTCGTCCGCCCCCTTCAGGACACGCGGGCATGGATCACCGCCTTTCCCTCTTCAAAGGACCTTCCGATCCTGCCGTCGGGACAGGCCGTGTTCTACGTAAACGGAACGGAAAATGCTCGAGGCACATTCCAGCTGAATGTCGGACAGAAACAGATATTCTTCGGGGTCGATCAGCTTGTCGGCGTGAATGCGAACACCCTTCCGACCGGTGAAAGAAACGACGGCCCCTCGGCCCAGGTATGGCGTCGAAGCATGGACATCTCCAACGGTCACGACAAACAGGTGTGCGTACGTGTGGAAACGGCCGCTCCCATTCTGAGAAACAGTTCCATGAGCCTGAAGGAGAAAAGCTCGCCCAGTGCCGAACTGGAGGAGAAAGGAGCGCGTTATGTCTGGCTCCTGGATATTCCTGCCGGGGAAAGCGAACAGATTCTCCATGATGTGACCGTGACTATTCCGGAAGAAAAACACACCGACCAGCAACAGTCTTACTGACGGGCATACGGTCCGGAAGACTTTCTTTTCTGAAAGATTTCCGGACCGTTTCCATGCCTCAGACAAAAACGCGAAACCTCCGGACCATTCCACTGCACGGCGAATGCGATTTCTGCTTTTTCTTCATCGGCGTCCGCCCCGGCAATGCCTCTGCAGAAGGACGAAAAGGCACGGAGGGCAGACATCTGGAGGCATTGACAAGTGTTTTCCCCGAAGATTATCTTTCAAGGATATCCCTGCGGGCGCGTCCCGCTTTTTTCATCCTTCAAACTTCCTTCTATCTATGAAACAGACGATCGGCATACGCTTCAGTCAATACGGACAGGTTCTTGCCTGTCTTTACGACGCTGAGCAGGATACTCCTCTTGTCGTGGGCGAAAGCGCCATGGTCATGACCGAGCGGGGGCTGAACTGCGGACAGGTGGTCTGGCAACGCCCCTGGCAGGAAGACATGGAAAAAGCCTTCAAGGCAGCCAACGTCGCCGTTCAGAGCATGAACGGCTCGGACACGGAAAACGGTGAACAGAACACAGGCGACGCTGCTCCCATGCCTGAGGCCAGACGCGCCACGGAAGAGGAAAAAAACATTGCGCAGGATAACGCCGTTCTGTCCCGCGAAGCTCATCAGTTCTGCCGCCACTGCATCGCCGAGCGCAAGCTCGACATGAAGCTTGTGGACGTGGAGATTCTCTTCGACCGCAGCAAGATGGTCTTCTTCTTCACCGCTCCGACGCGTATCGATTTCCGCGATCTGGTCAAGGATCTCGTACGCCAGTACCGCACTCGCATAGAACTGCGCCAGATAGGCGTCCGTCATGAAACGCAGATGCTCGGAGCACTCGGCAACTGCGGCATGGTCTGCTGCTGCCGCCGCTATCTTCACCGCTTTGCTCCCGTGACCATAAAAATGGCGAAGGAGCAGAATCTGTTCCTCAATCCAGCCAAGATTTCCGGCATCTGCGGGCGCCTGCTCTGCTGTCTGAGCTACGAACAGGAGAATTACGACGCCTTTCACCGCAGCTGTCCCAGGCTCGGCAAGCGCTATCAGACAACGGAAGGCCCCATGCGTGTGCTGCGCAGCAATATGTTCCGCAACTCCGTCGTGGTGCTTCCCGACGGCGGTCAGGAAGTGGAAATGAGCCTTGAAGAATGGCAGGCTCTCAAACCCAGCAGGACCGAAGGTCCGTCCTCCCCTTCCGGAAAGGAACAGAAAACGCAGGTTTCCTCCGGCATGATGGTCTTTTCCACTGCTCCGGATACTCTTGACGACGATCTTGCTGGCTTCGAGCCTGTGGAAGAAGACGCCCCGCCCACTTCCCACGAGCCTAGCATGATGAACTCCGAAGAAGCGTCGCATCGCCGGAAAAAACATCACCATCATCAGGAACCGCACGACAGAAGCCGCCGTACCCGCACCCCGAGGGAACAGAAGGAACATACTCAGGACAACGCCGCATCCGATGAACAGGATCATGCCTGATCCCGTTCCGTACTTCCGGCCTGTCGCAACGCGCGTATTCGTAACATTGTGTCCCCCATGCGCAGGCTCAGGTATCCGTCCCGCCTCGTCGCCATGTACAGAAAACGCTCTCAGCAGGAGTCCCCGTGAAAAGCTACTACATCACAACGCCCATCTACTATGTCAACGCCCGCCCTCATCTGGGGCACGCGTACTCCACCATCGTGGCCGATACTCTCAAGCGCTTTCATCGCATGCTCGGCGAAGATGCCCGCATGCAGACCGGTACCGATGAACACGGGGACAAGATAGTCAAGGCCGCCACGGCCGCAGGCGTGACGCCGCAGGCCTTCGTGGACGACATCTCCGGCATTTTCCGCAATCTCTGGCCGAAACTCGGCATCGAGAACGACGGCTTCATCCGTACCACTGATCCCGATCACATGAAGGCCGTGCAGGTTCTTCTTCAGCGTCTCTATGACAAGGGCGACATCTACTTCGGCGAATACGGCGGCCATTACTGCTACGGGTGCGAGCGCTTCTACACCGAAAAAGAGCTGGAAAACGGTCTCTGTCCCCAGCATCAGACCAAACCGGAATACATCAGCGAAAAGAACTACTTCTTCAAGATGTCCAAGTATCAGGATCAGCTGAAGCAGTACATTCTCGACAACCCGGACTTCATCCGTCCCGAAAGATACCGCAACGAAGTGCTTGCCATGCTGGAAGGCGGGGTGCTGGAGGATCTGTGCATTTCCCGGCCCAAGACCCGCCTTACATGGGGCATCGAACTGCCCTTCGACAAGGACTACGTGAGCTACGTGTGGTTCGACGCTCTTGCCAACTACATCACCGCTCTCGGCTGGCCGGACAATGAAAACGACGAATCCGGCAACTACAAAAAATACTGGCCCGGCGAACATCTTGTGGCCAAGGACATTCTGAAACCCCACGGTATCTTCTGGCCTACCATGCTCATGGCTGCGGATCTTCCGCTGTACAGGCATCTCAACGTACACGGCTACTGGCTGGTCAAGGACACCAAAATGTCCAAATCGCTGGGGAACGTCGTCGATCCCCTCAAGGCTGCCGAACATTTCGGTCTTGATGCCTTCCGCTATTTCCTGCTGCGTGAAATGAACTTCGGCTCCGACGCTTCCTACTCCCCCGAAGCCATCATCACCCGCGTGAACGCCGATCTGGCCAATGACCTCGGCAACCTGTTCAGTCGTGTGCTGTCCATGAATGCCAAATACTTCGACAGCAAGATCCCTGCTCTCGGCAACCAGCTGGAAGCGGACGACATTCTCTCCGAAACCACGGACAACGGCGCCGCCAATTTCGTGCAGCTCTTCGGAGAACTGCGCTTCTCGCAGGCGCTGGAAGCTCTCTGGACTCCGGTGCGAGCCATGAACAAGTATGTGGACGAACAGGCTCCCTGGACGCTTGCCAAAAACGGCGACACCGAACGTCTCGGCACCGTCATCCGCACCCTGCTGGAAAATATGTACAAGGTGGCCTACCTCATCTGGCCCGTCATGCCCACCGCTTCGACCACCATGCAGGCGCAGCTCGGCCGTCCTCAGGGGACTCTGTCCGAAGACGCACTGAACGACGTGCTGCGCTACCGCATGCACCTGCGTACCGGCCTTGAAATCGCCGCATCCTCCAACCTCTTCCCCCGTCTCGAACTGGAAAAGGAAGACGTCCCGGCCAAGTCCAAAAAGGAAAAGAAGGCTCCCGCGCCCAAGGAAGCGCCCGTCGAAGCAGGCCCCAAGGCTCCCATCGAGTTTGCCGACTTCCAGAAGCTCGACCTGCGCATCGGCACCATTCTTGCCGCCGAACAGCATCCCAATGCGGACAAACTGCTGCGTTTCGACGTGGATCTCGGCGAAGAAAAGCCCCGGCAGATCGTGTCCGGCATCGCAGCCCACTTCAAGCCCGAGGATCTGGTGGGCAGAAAAGTCGTGGTTGTGGCCAACCTCCCCCCCCGCAAGCTCCGCGGCCTTGAATCCCAGGGCATGATACTCACCGCCGAATTCGACGGCGGACTTTCTCTGCTCACGGCTGACGCCCCCAGCGGCTCTTCCATAGCCTGAGTCTGACATTCACGAAACGACATGAAAAGGCGCC
>CALUTB010000044.1 GCA_944323575.1 uncultured Mailhella sp.
TCGTGTCTGCTCATGCCAGACATCAAAACAACAGAAAGAAGAAAAGTCGAGAACTTATTTAGAGACAGCCCCTAGGGTGTGATGGGATAGACCCGCCCCCCCCAGCGAGTCATAGACTCGGCGGCATCAAAATGCCAGAAAGTGCTCATTGCAATGCACTTTAACCAAACAGGAGGCGGGTCATGGGTGAAGTATGCCGGATCGGACTTGATATTGCAAAAGAATATTTTCAGGTTCATGGCGTGGATAAAAACGGCAAGGATGTATTCAACAGAAAGCTGAAAAGAAAAAATGTGTTGGCTTTCTTTGCCAACCTGCCTCCATGCCTTGTTGGACTTGAAGCCTGCGGCGGGGCGCATTACTGGGCGCGAGCATTATCCAGACTGGATGCGGGGCATACCGTAAAAACTTGTTTCACCACGCCATGTAAAATCGTTTGTCCTGAACAACAAGACAGATGCGGCCGATGCCAGGGCAATCTGTGAGGTCGTTGGCAGACCATCCACACGCTTTGTGACTGTCAAAACAGTTGAGCAGCAGGATATGGCGGCATGGCACAGAATACGCGAAAGAAAAGTCAAGGAGCGCACTGCTCTGGCAAATCAGGCAAGAGCACTCTTGCTGGAACGGGGCATTATTGTCGCTAAAGGAATATCCCGTATTCGCAAACCCCTTCCATCAGTGATTGAAGACATTGAAAACGGCTTGAACATGACAGCGAGAGATTATCTTTCCGAATTATATGCTGAGCTCGTAAACTGCGATGAGCTTGTTGAAAAGTATGAATCGCGAATTGTCGCTTATGCCAAAAATGATGACGCCTGCAAGTGAATTCAGAAAATTCCTGGAGTTGGACCACTTACCACAACAGCCATTGTTGCTCATGCCGGTGGCGCCACGGAGTATAAAAATGGTCGGGCATTTGCCGCCAGTCTTGGATTGACGCCAAAAGAACATTCTTCTGGAGGCAAACAGAAACTGCTTGGTGTGAGTAAACGAGGAAACAGCACAATCCGCAAGCTGTTGATTCAGGGAGCGAGGATAATCACGCGCTATGCTCTGGCAAGGCAGGATGGGAGTTATCCAGTACAGAAGTGGATTCAGGGAGTAGCCACACGGCGTGGGAGGCAAATAGCGGCGGTTGCGCTGGCCAACAAGACAGCAAGAATCATCTGGAATCTGCTGGCAAAGAAAGAAGAGTACCGGCCAGCTATGGCATAGGATAAAAAGTTAGCCAACCAGGAGAAGAATTTTCCTGCCACAACGAATGTTCAAGACATGACGGGCAAACGATCGAACCGGCTTTCGGAAACTCTGGTTCAGACACAGGCGGAAAACGCCGCGGGTGTGATAAGAACCGAAAGCGCGAATTCCATCATGGCACTGGGAAAATGATCCCTGAAACGATGCCGGATACATGACCGCATTCGTTCCTTTTGTTCAGAATTGTCTTGACGGGCGGGTCTATACATGTCTGCAAACCATCTTCGTGAAAATAGGGAATCCAGGTTAGGTAAGGTTTTCATCGTGTTACGACAGGGAAATGTGCTACTATGACATCCCTGAAGACCTCTGGCTCAGACTTGAGCCTATACTGCCGACAGAAGGTTCTCCTCGTGGAGGACGACCGACTGGTGACGTCAGAAACTTTCTCAATGCTGTACATTGGATGCTGCGAACCGGATCTCCATGGCGAGCTTTGCCGGAGAAATATGGTTCGTGGAAAACTGTATATTCTCGTTTCAGGCGTTGGCAGAAAAGAGGATATCTGACTGCTGTCCTTGAGCTTCTTACCTTACAGGCTGATATGAACCACATCATGATTGATGGGACATACGTTCATGCTCATAAGCATAGTGCCGGAGCTCGACATACCTCTGGACACAATCAGGCTCTCGGCCAAAGTCGTGGCGGTTTTACCTCCAAAATTCATGCAGTGGTGGATGCTCTCGGTAATTTGACAGCTTTTACTGTCACGGCAGGACAATCCTCCGAGTATCCTCAAGCCAGTAAACTCCTAAGGCAGTATCCATAACACAACAATTCTAGCCGATAAGGGCTATGACAGCAGGAACCTCATCGATGCACTTCACCAGCAGGGATGTGAAGCCGTTATCCCCTCCAGATGGACGAATCATCATCCCCGTACCATCGACAGACATCTCTATAAAGAACGTCATCTTATTGAGACTTTTTTCAACAAGATTAAGGAATATCGTAAAATTGCAACTCGTTATGACAAGCTGGTAGAAGTGTTTGTGGCCTTTGTATGTCTGGCTGCTTCACTTATCTGGCTTCGATAAGAGGTTTGCAGACACGCACTAGTTTATTCCCAGTGCCTTGAATGCGTCATCTTCCATACTGCTGTAGAAGCTGACCTGAAACTTTACAAAGAGATCCCCGGGAAAAGAAACCGGAGGCCATGTCGTCCTTCATGATCTGGACGCCGTCCTTGTCTTTGAAATTGATGCCAGCAACCTCATCGAAGGCCACGCAGTCCCACAAGCCTACAAGCCCTACCTTATGGCTGCTCATGTTGTAGAAAAGATTGGCACGGTTGTCTGCCCGCCGGAAACAAGAATGCTGTTAGGGCTGATTTCCTTGTAGATATGGCTCTTGCCCATACCGCAAGGACCCATCTCGCAAAGGTTATAGTTGTTTTCCACAAGAGGAATAAGGCGGGAGAGCAAATGCCAGCGTGTTTCCGCCTTGAAATGGACAGGCTCCATACCCGTTGATCGCAGGAGAAATCTATCCACTGCTCTTCCGAAAACGCTTCGCGCCCCCTGTACCGAGCCTCCATGTCCATACTGTGGAGCTGGATGTGCGTCAGCTTGGCTATGGAAAATGGGGAAATCTTCTGCTCTTCCTCAAAAAAGTAGTTAATGGCAACGATGCACTATATGCTGCCCACGAGGAGCTTTTCAAAGTCTTTCACCGTGGTATCGGATATGGCCACTCCGCCTTCTCCAAGGTTGGAAAGCAAGGCTTCGTAGCAGTCGGTACGGGTGTTGAGCTTCACCGTTACCTTGTCAATAATGGTATAGCTTCACCGTGCACGACTGGTAGAGCGTATTTTCCGCTTCGTCAGGGCGCACATAGTTCTGCGCAAGAATATTCTTTACCGTGGCAATGCCGTCTTGAATATGACAGCAGACTGCGCGGACTGATGCACGGCAGGCATGAAGGCCCCCATGAGGCCGGAAGCAGCAGACGACGAGCCGTTGTTTCCCCTCAGAGCGGGCGTCATGGACGATGTTGGACGTGACTGCGTCACGGGAAAGGATGAATGCATCCTTGCTCCCAAAAGGCCCTGTGCGGGCAGTTCCCTCCATTCCACGTCTATGGCGTCATCCTGCGACATGATCTCGTTCACGGGCCTGTCTCTGCACAGAAGGTCAATGGTCTCACGCTCCGCGAAACGTCGCAACATAGGCACACTCTCGAATAAAACCGGCTCCATTACGAGACTCGCGCAAGGCAAGGTCTTCCTTCCCGGTCCAGAAAAATTTCTGCATCGCGGCAAAGACCTCCCGTTTTCCCGTCTGTTTTGGCACGAAAAATGCATCGGAAGACATATCGTTTCCGACACCCCTTACCAAGGATTCCTCCATGATAGACATGTTCTCTCCTCTCAGTATAGGCAATCTCACGCTGAAGAATCGCTTTCTGATGGCCCCCATGGAAAACGGCATGGCCCACAAGGGCGGCATGGTGAGCGAGAGGCTCATCAACTTCTTCAAGGAACGCGCCCGCAAGGAAGTCGCACTCATCGTCACGGGCTCCATCGCCGTTTCGCCCGAAGGCGCCGGCCTGCCCTCCCAGCTCGGCATCTATTCCGACGACTTTCTTCCCGGTCTCTCCGAACTGTGCAAGGCCGTCCATGACGCCGGCGGCCGCATCGGCGCGCAGCTCTATCATGCGGGCAGGCAGGCCACCGAGGCGGTGAGCGGCCTCACGCCCATAGCGCCTTCCGCCATGCCCTGCGCCGCAGTGAACAGCCACCCCCGCGCCATGACGGTGCAGGACATGGACGACATGGTGCGCAAGTTCACCGACGGCGCACGCCGCGCCCTTGAAGCGGGTTTCGACCTTGTGGAGGTGCACTTTGCCCACGGCTACCTGCTGCACAGCTTTCTCTCTCCCCACAGCAACAAGAGAACCGACGAATTCGGCGGCTCCTTGGCAAACCGCTGCCGCTTCCCCATGCGCGTGCTCAACGCCGTGCTGAATGAAATGGCAGGACGCGTGCCGGTAAGCATCCGCATTTCCGCCGACGAATTTCTCGACGACGGCCTGCACTTTGATGAAGTGCGCACCATCTGCCGCATGGCGCAGGAAGCCGGCGTCAGCGCCGTGGGCATCTCCGCAGGCAGCTACGACGCCCTGCCCTACAGCATTCAGCCCATGTTCATTCCGCAGGGCTTTCTTGTGCCCTACGCCGAAACGCTGAAAAAAGAGCTTTCCGTACCCGTCATCGTGGCGGGACGTCTGAACAGCGCCGAACTCGTCAAGGATATTCTGACCACGGGCAAGGCCGACGCCGTGGCCATCGGCCGCGGACTGCTGGCCGACGAGGATTTCGTGCTGAAAATGAAAAGCGGCCGCTGGGAGGACATTCGCTACTGCGTGGCGTGCAACCAGGGCTGCGCAGACGGCATCATGTCCGGCAAGTCTGCGGAATGCCTGGTCAATCCCCGCTGTTCCTTTGAAGAAGAACGAACGGTGGAACCGAGCTCCAATCCCGGCCGCGTCGTCATCATTGGCGGCGGTCCCGCCGGCATGGAGTGCGCCAGAGTGGCCGCCATGCGCGGACATACCGTCATTCTCTGCGACGCAAAGCCCGAACCCGGCGGCAAGCTCGACATCGTCGCCGCACCTCCGGAAAAGGAATCGTTCCTGCTCTTCGAGCGCTACCTGCACACCCAGCTGAAAGAGCTGAACGTCACGCAGCTTTCCGGCACCGTCACCTCGCCGGACGACATCCGCGTCCATCATCCCGATCATGTCGTCCTCGCCACCGGAGCCAGACAGACACTTCCCCCCGTGCCCGGCGTGGACAAGCCCATCGTCGTCATGGCCGAAGACGTGCTCTCCGGCGCCGTGGAAACCGGTCACAACGTGATCATCATAGGCGGCGGACTTGTGGGCGTGGAAACGGCCCACTTCCTCGGCGTCCGCAACAGGAGCGTCACCATTCTGGAAATGGCCGACGAGCTCGCCCGCAGCTGCGGCGGCACCTTCCTGGCCCATATCCACAGCAATCTTCAGCACTTCGGCGTAACCGTCCACACCGGAGCCGCCGTCCAGTCCATCACGGATGAGGGCGTCATGTGCAACGGCAGTCTGATTCCGGCCGACACCGTGGTCATTGCCGCTGGCTACCGCTCCGACACCTCCCTGCTCGAACCTCTCAAGCAGGCTTTCGGCCAAGTGCATGTCATCGGGGACGCACTCGCTCCCCGCAAGATTCAGGATGCCACGCGCGAGGGCTTCCTCTGCGCCTGTTCCCTCTAACCATTGGAGAATTATCATGATCATCGATTTTCGCGTACGTCCGCCCTACGAAGGCAATCTTTCCCTCGGCATTTTCGGCAGCTGCTGGACCCCGCCCGCCGATCCTGAGGAAGAGATGTTCACCACCGCCGGAAGAGATCCCATTCCTTCGGCCGACCAGCATTCCGTTCCGCTGCTTCTCCAGGAACTTGAGGAAGCGGAAGTGGTGGCCTCCGTGCTCATGGGCCGTGTGAGCGAAGTGGGTACTTCCCACTCCTCCACCACCAACGACGACGCCCTGCGCCTGAGCCACGAACATCCCGGCAAGTTCTTCCCCTTCGTGGCGCTGGAACCCCGCTCCCCCCACGTCATGGAAGAACTGGAACTCCGCCGCAGTCAGGGCTTTGTGGGCGCCTGCATCGATCCGAGCTTCAGCAATCCTCCGCTGTACGCAGATGACCCGCTCATCGATCCCATCTACGAATACTGCCAGGATCACGGCATGATCATGTCCATCATGCAGAGCGGCCTCTACGTCAAGGACATCACCTACACCCATCCCATCCACGTACAGCATGTGGCGCAAAAGTTCCCGCGCCTCAAAATCGTTGTCCCCCATGCCTGCTGGCCCTATCTGCAGCTCATGGCCGGCGTGGCCATGATGCACACCAACATCTGGCTCATTCCCGACTGCTACGCCTACATTCCCGGCATGTTCGGCGTGAACGACTTCGTCAACACCGCCAACACCCTACTGCGTCACCGGGTGCTCTTCGCCAGCTCCTATCCCGTCCGCAGTATCGCCCAGAGCATAAAGCTGTGGAAAGACCTTCCCTTCACCCTCGAGGCCCTTCAGCTCACCATGCACGACAACGCGGCCCGTCTGCTCGGACTCTGAGGAACGGCCATGGACGCCATCAAGGAAATCGCGTCATTCGTCCGCGGAACATCCTTCGACGATCTTCCCGGCGCAGTCGTGGAGCACGACAAGGAACTCATCCTGGATACGCTCGCCTGCGGGCTGGCGGGATCCGCAGCTCCCGGCTGCCGGGAACTCGCCCGCTGGGCCATCGATACCGGCGGCTCGCCGCAGGCCTCGCTGCTGGTGTTCGGGGGCAAGGTGCCAGCCATCCATGCAGGCATGGTCAACGCTACGCTTTTTCAGGCGCTGGATTTCGACGACACGCACGACAAGGCCATTGCCCATACCCACTGCACATGCCTTGCCGCCGCCCTCGCCGTTGCGGAATACGCCGGAAACATCGACGGCAGGCACCTGCTTGCGACCGTGACTCTCGGTGCGGAAGTCATGGGGCGCATAGGCCGGAGCATACACGCTCCTCTGCGCTTCAACCGCACGGGAACACTGGCCTATTTCGGCGCCGTCACCGCAGCGGGAAAGCTCATGGAGCTCTCGGAAGACGAACTTGTCGCCGCCTACGGCATCGCCTTTGCC
Source organism: uncultured Mailhella sp. (assembly GCA_944323575.1). GTDB lineage: Bacteria > Desulfobacterota > Desulfovibrionia > Desulfovibrionales > Desulfovibrionaceae > Mailhella. The sequence continues at coordinate 6,953 of CALUTB010000044.1, forward strand.
CAGACGGGGTCAACGTTGCAGTCCAATATCGACGGCGCACTCGTCAAGCGCATGCATCCCGGCTTTGCCGTGCGCAGCGGCATTACGGCCTGTCAGCTCGCCCGGCTCGGCATTACCGGCCCCGTCAACGTGCTGGAAGGCCCCTACGGCTATATGTCGCTCTACGAAAACGGCAACTACAGCCGGGTGGAAATGCTGCGCGGCCTGGGAACCGAATGGGACATGCTGAATATCGGCCTCAAGCCCTATCCCTGCGCCCGCGACGCCGCCGGCGCGCTGGAAGCGGGCATTATGCTCCATGAACAGGGCGTGGATTCCCGCCATGTCCGGTCCGCGGAAATCGCCATGCCCGAAGTGGCCTGGCGCGTATCCGGCAAGCCTTACGACGCCATAACGGGCAATCCCGTGGTGGAAAGCATTCTGAGCGGTGCCTGGTGCGGAGCCCTCGGCCTGGTCAAGGGAACGGCCATGCTCGAAGACTTTACCGAAAAGGGCGTGCAGAACCCCGAAGTCCGGCAGGTGGCCCGCAGCATATCGCTGCGGACCGACGACGGCGCTCCCGCCGCCTCCATGGTGCCCGTCACCATGACCGTCACCATGACCGACGGCACCACGCGTTCCGCCGTGTGCCGGGAATTGAAAGGCTCCTGGAAAAAGCCCATGACACAGGAGGAAATGGAGCATAAGCTGTCCATGTGCGCAAAGTCCTCCATCCGCCCGCTTTCCGAAGAGCGGCTCCGTGAACTTGCCCATACCGTCAGGACTCTGGAAGATCAGGAAGATGCCGCCGATCTCATTCGCCTCATGACGCCCGAAGAAGTCTGACCAGTCCCTGCCCGCCGGTTTTCATGCGGCCGTGGGAAGATCCCCCCTTCCACGGCCGCCTTGCCGGCGCCGAACCCTCTGCCGACACCATCTCCACGGAGGCCTCATGGAACAGCCCGCCCCCTTTCTCACCGTCGATCAGGAACGCTGCACAGGCTGCGGCCTTTGCGAAAAGGCCTGCCGCCGCTTCATCTTCGAAAAATCCCCGGAAAACGGCAAAAGCACCATTCGTCAGGACAAGGTTTCACTCTGCATGCACTGCGGCCAGTGCCTGGCCATATGCCCCGCCTTCGCCATACGACTGGACGGCATGACCGGCAAAGATCTGCCCGAAGATCACGGCCCCTCCGTCGATCCCGAACAGCTTTCCGCCCTCATAAAGCGCAGACGCTCCACAGGCTGCTTTTCCCCCAGACAGCCTGAACGGTCGCTTCTTCTGGGGGCCGTGGCGGACGCGGCCTACACACCGTCGGCCTCCAATCTGCACAGCGTGCGATGGAAGATCATCGACAGCCCGCAGCAGATTGAAGGTCTCAGGCAGGAACTGCTCCCCTATTACCGCGACGGCAGCACCGAAAAGGTGCGCAGTCACTACGTGAACGCCGAAGAGGGCCGCGACAGTCTGCTGCGCGGCGCCCCGTGCGTGATTCTGGCCATGGCTCCCGTCGGAGCGCCGTGGGGATGCACCGACTGCGCTGCCGCCGTCAGCTATCTGGAACTTGCCCTGCTTGCCCGCGGTATCGGTTCATGCTGGGCCGGAAGCATCGTGCAGGTGGCCCGCAGCCGCCCGCTGGCCTCTCTCGGACTGCCCGAAGGCTATGCGCTGCACGGCGCGCTCATGGCCGGATATCCAGCCGTGCACTGGCGCCGCCTGCCGCTTCGCAGCCCCGGCCGCGTACTGTTCAACGAAGACGCTTCCCTGTAATTCCGGCGGCCCCTGCGGCCGCCTTTTTACAGTCCCATCTGAATGAAGTTCTTCTTTTCACCACCCTCCGGGGCATCATAGGTAAGCCCGTATTTTTTAAGTTTGCGCAGCACCGTGGTCTGATCGCAGCCCAGCACCTGCGCAGCCTTGCGGCTGGAGGGATACTTCAGCATCGCTTCCGCAAGCAACTTCTTTTCACAAGCCTCCGTGGCCTCCTTGAGCGTCATGATTTCGCCCTCGCCCTTTTTCTGAAGGGCGTCGGTAATGTACTGCGGCACGAACTGCGGCCCTATGATGGCAAAGGGACACAATGCCACGGCATGTTCCACCGTGTTTTCCAGCTCGCGCACGTTGCCGGGCCAGGAATAGGCATGGAATATCCGCTGCACGGCCTTGGAAAACTGCTTCTTCGTCTCGTACTTCTTGTTGAACTGCCCGAGAAAATAACGCGCCAGAGGCATGATGTCCTGGTAGCGTTCCCGCAGCGGAGGGATGATGAGCTTGATGACGTTCAGCCGGTAGTACAGATCCTCTCTGAACTTCCCGGCAATCACCATTTCTTCCACGGGCTGGTTGGTCGCCGTGATAAAGCGCACGTCAAGGTTGATCATCTTCTTGCCGCCCACCCTCAGTATCTGTCGGTTCTGAATGCATCGCAGCAGCTTCACCTGCACGGCAAGCGGCATGTCGCCCACTTCGTCGAGAAATATGGTGCCGTGATTGGCCATTTCAAACAGCCCCATCTTGGATGACGTGGCATTGGTGAACGCGCCTTTCTCATAACCGAACAGCTCGGATTCTATCAGGTTTTCAGGAATGGTCGCGCAGTTGATGACCACATAGGGCTGATCGGCCCTGCGGCTAAACTTGTGCAGCCGGTAGGCTATGCCGTCCTTGCCCACGCCCGATTCTCCGCGAATCATGACCGTGGCGTCGCTCCTTCCCAGACGCTCAAGCGACTCCATGATGGCGCGCATCTGACTGCTCACCACGATGAAGGGTTCCTTCAGCTTTTCCTCTATGTGTATGGGCGACGAGCTCTCCTCCTCCGCGTTGTCCTCCCGGTCTCCACTGATGTCTCCCACAATGCGACTTATGCCGACAATACGCCATAACTTACCGTTTTCTTTAAAAAAAGGATAACAGGTAATCGATACTTTCTTTCCTATTTTAGTCACGCACTCGGCCTTGCTTATGGCCCGGGTGCGCAGAGTTTCCGGCAGACTCTGCCCGCTGGCAAGACCTGTTTCCACCAGCTCCGTGGAATTGTGTCCCAGAAGGACGGCGGGATCGACGCCGTACTGCTCCCTGACTCCCCGGCTGGCATACAGGATCTGCCCATTCCCCGAGTTGATCCACACGCCGACATTCTGATCGTCGGCCAGTATTTTCAGCATTTCCATATTTCGGGCCATAAAATCTTCCATGAGGTCCATGTTGCCGCTCCTTCCCTGACGGGCTTTTTCATTTTAAGGCTTTTTCGCATCACACCTTTTACGGAGTTAACTTGAATTTTTCATATAATATATTTAAATATTATATATTTTTTAAAAAATAAAATTTTCATTTTTGAGGCTTTTTTACTGATGAAAAATGGCGCAAATAGCGCAGTATCATATTTTATATTATATTATCAAATAATTATCATAATACACCTGGAGTCAAAACTGATGCAGTAATACCTCATTTTGGCCATTTCGGCAAGTTTTTCCGCCTTTTTACCCCTCAGCTTCGCTCCCAAATCCCTCTCCACTCGCGTGAATCCTCACCCCATGCATTTTTTTTCACGCTTACGGCACACTTTCGATATGGCATGTTTCTTGCATACTAAAAAATAAAACATCATCTTAGCCTGTCTCCCTGAACGTATTTCCCTTTCAACATGTCAATATCGGGATACCATCATGATTATTGATTTCAGAGTACGACCTCCTATTCCAAGCTATCTTGAATCTGGCGCTTTTGAAGTCTGGGAAAATCCGCATTCTCCTTACCGCAATCAGTGGGAAGGTAGAATAAAAACTCCGTCCATGAACGGAGATATGGATGCATTTGTCCGTGAAATGGAAGAAGCATGTATTGACATCAGCGTCATTATAGGGCGTATGACAAAGGTTCAGGACAAGGGAAGAGGCAACGTAACGGCCGATGACCTTGATGCCATCATCAAGAAGTACCCCGGTAAATTCGTGGGCATGCCCGCCGTGGATCCTCTGAATCCCGATGCCATGGAACAGATAGAGCGTGCCGCCGACATGGGCATGGCCGGTATATGCATAGAGCCCTTCTGGAGCTCCGAGCACATGTTCCTCAACGACAGCCGGCTCTTCCCTCTCTACAAGAAAATAGAATCCCTCGGGCTGCTCTTCACCACCACGCTGAACTTCAACTGCGGCGACAGCACGAAGTGGAACTCACCCTATCATGTGGAACAGATAGCTATGGCCTGCCCCGACATGCCCCTGCTCATCACGCATGCCTGCTGGCCCCGCCTCACGGAACTCATGGCCATAGCCGTGCGCTACCCCAACGTCTATCTGATTCCCGACTGCTACTTCTACTTCCCCTTCATCGACACCGCCAAGGAACAGCGCATCATGTACAACCACATGCTGCAGAATCAGGTGCTGTTCGGCAGTTCCTATCCCATCCGCGGCTTCAAGCAGTCCGTGGAGCTTTCCCTAGAACAGGGGCAGTGGCTCCCCGAACCCAAGGAAAAATTCTTCTGGAAAAACGGCGCCAGACTTCTTCATCTGGACATCGCCTGATCCCCCCGATTCCACAGATCTCATCCGCAAGGAGCACAATCATGATCATCGACTTCCGCATTCGTCCTCCGTTCAAGAGCTTCCGGGAAACCGGTCTGTTCAAGGCCTGGAACAATCCGCCGAGCTCCGGCGCCTTCGCCCTCATGGCTGAAGGCCGCGAACCCGTCATTTCTGCGAAGACCGGCGACTACGGTCAGTTCATGGCCGAACTCGACGAGGCCGGCATCGATCTCGGCGTCATCGTCGGCCGCTTCACCAAGACAGATTCCGTCGGTTCCGGCAACGTCACCCCCGAAGAAATTCTGGACTTCATGAATCTGTATCCGGGCCGCTTCATGGGCATGCCCGCCCTTGATCCCACCGCTCCCGACGCCCTTTCTCAGATCCGCCGCATGAAGAGCCTCGGCATGAAGGGCATCTGCGTCGAACCTTTCTGGCTCGACAAGTGCTATCGTGTCAACGATCCCTGCCTCATGGACTTCTACCGTGCCGTCGAAGCCGAAAAGCTCACCCTGGTCATCACCCTGAACTGGCTCTGCGGCAACGACACGAGCTGGAACGAACCCAAGGACATCGAAGACATCGCCATCGCCTGCCCGAATCTGAACATCGTGGTTCCGCATTCCTGCTATCCCAAGCTGGTGGAATTCATGGCCATCATGGTTCGCTACCCCAACATCTACTCGCTGCCGGACAGCTATTTCTACTTCCCCTTCATAAATACTGTGGACGATCAGATCCTCATGTATAACCATATGCTGCAGGATCAGGTGCTCTTCGCGAGCTCCTACCCCATCCGCGGCGTGGGTCAGGCCCTCAGAGAGTCGCTGGACCGTCCGTGGATGCCCGTTCCCAAGGAAAAGTTCCTCTGGAAGAACGCAGCAAAACTCCTCGGCATCGATGCTGCTTCCGCATAGCACCGGGAGGGCCCGGATTTCCGGGCCCCCGCCCCGCCGGCATCGACGCCTAACCGCAACCGACCAGAGGCATCTATGAAGGTCATTGCATTCAACGGTAGTCCACGAAAAAACTTCAATACCGCAATGCTTCTCAAACACGCCCTAGAAGGGGCCGCAGAGGCGGGAGCAGAAACCTCTCTTGTTCATCTGTACGACATGTCCTTCAGCGGGTGCCGCAGCTGTCTGGCATGCAAAAGCCGGAACCGGCCGCGCACCGGCCTGTGCGTCCTGCGCGACGCCGCAACTCCCTACCTCGAAGAAGCTCTGAACGCCGACGTCATCCTGCTCGGCAGTCCCATCTACTTCTACACCGAATCCTCTTCCATGAGAGCCTTCATGGAACGTCTACTCTTTCCCGTCACCCGTTACGAGAAAGAACGTTCTCTCCTGAAGAGAACCATCCGAACCGCACTGTTCTACACCATGAACATCACCGAAGCGGAAATAGCCAAGCGCAATCCTCCGTTTCCGGAGAACTTCTCCCTCTCCGTCATCGAACAGTCGGCTTTCTTCATGAAGCGCGTTTTCGGTCACTGCGAAACGCTTCTCTGCACCGATACCATGCAGGTTCAGGACTACAGCAAATTCTACATGGACATCTATGACGGCGCGACCAAAAAGCAGCGGCACGACGAGGTGTTCCCCCTCGACTGCCAGCGCGCCAGAGAGCTCGGACGCCGTCTTGCATCCGCTTCCGACCTGCAAGACAAGGAGTCTTCATGAACAAGCTTCTGCAATGTCTGGACACCGTCATCAATCGTATTGGCGCCTGTGTTCTGATCATGCTCATCATCATTTCCTTTCTCCAGGTCGTGTTCCGCTACTGCTTCAACAATGCGCTGAGCTGGCCTGAGGAAGTATGCCGCTACCTTTTCATCGCTCTCGCCTACGCCGGAGCGGCGCTCACCATGCGCAGCAACGGTCATCTGCGCGTGGATGTGGCCCTCAGCTTCTCCGGCCCGACGATGAAAAAAATCTTCAACATCATCACGCACGCATGCTCTCTCTTCTACTGCATTGCCTGTACGTACCTCTCCTATGACATGATGCTCGAAGTCAAGGACATGGAGCAGCATGCCTCCAGCATCGACATGGAGGTATGGATCACCTGGATACCCATTCCGGTAGGATTCGTTCTCATGGCCTTCTACGCGGCTATTCTGCTGGCGAAGACCATCATGAACAAACCCGTCCCGGATGGAACGGAATAAAGGAGCATCTATGGATCCCGTTCTCGTCACCATGTTCTGGGTACTCATCGTCGGGCTTGCGCTCACCCTGCACATAGGCACTGCCATAGGTCTCTCCGTTCTTGCCGCCATCTTTGTGGGAGATCTGCCCTACGCGCTCTTCACCCAGAAACTGTACACAACGTTCGATTCCTTCCCCCTGCTGGCCCTGCCGTTCTTCATCTGTGCAGGTGACATCATGCAGCGCGGCTCCATGGCCGGTTCGCTGCTCAAGCTGGCCAAAACCCTTGTAGGCCATATTACCGGCGGACTTTCCCTCGTCTCTGTTCTGGCCTGCGCGTTCTACGGTTCGCTCTGCGGTTCCCCGCCCGCCACTACGGCGGCCATCGGCGGCATCATGATTCCCGCCATGCAGAAGGAGGGCTACCCCCGTAACTTCTCCACCGCCGTCAACGCCGCCTCAGGCACGCTCGGCGCCCTCATTCCGCCCAGCACCGTGCTCATCATCTACGGCGCCACTGCGGGCGTATCCATCGGTGACCTGTTCATCGCCGTCATTCCTACGGGCATTCTCACCATGCTGGTCTTCATGGGTGCGAGCATGTTCATCGCCGCCCGCAAAGGCTACGGTCTCAAGACCTTGCGCGCCGACGCCAAGGAACGCCTCGCCGCCGTATGGGAAGCCAAGTGGGCCCTCATGGTTCCCGTCATCGTGCTCGGCGGCATCTATACCGGCATCACCACCCCCACCGAAGCCGGCGTGGTTGCCGTGGTGTACGCCCTGTTTGCCGAAACCTTCATCACCAAAACCATGACCTGGAAGAAGTTTCAGGAAATCCTCTTCTCCACGGTCAAGACCACTGGCATGATGTTCTTCGTCATCACGGCCGCAGGCGCTCTAGGCACCATTTTGGTGTACTTCAACGCCGATGCCGTGGTCGCCGATCTCCTGAACGGCATCACCACCGACAAGCACGTGCTCATCTTCCTAGTCGTGACGCTGCTCATCATCCTGGGCACGTTCATGGAATCCGTAGCCATCGTGCTCATCATGACCCCCATTCTACTGCCCATGATGGTGCAGGTAGGTATGGATCCCATTCAGTTCGGCGTGCTCATCGCCTACGGCGTGGTTCTCGGCAACATCACTCCTCCCGTGGGCATGAACCTCTATGTAGGCTGCGCCATAGGCGACATTTCCTTCGCCCAGCTCAGCAAAGCCATAGTGCCCTATATTTTCTCCATGGTTGTCGTGTACTACATAATAGCCTATGTTCCCTGGCTTTCCCTCTGCCTCGTCAGATAACCCAGACGCAAAGGAGTCCTTCATGAACAAACTATTCCGCATCTCCTGTCTGTGCCTTCTCGCCGCCCTTATCGGCACCTCTCCCGCCCAGGCCGCTCCCATCCCCGTCAAGATCACCACGCACGCCACCACTTCCATGGCCATCTGTCGTTCCCTAGAAACCATGAAGAAGTACGTGGAAGAAAAAACCAACGGCAAGTACCGCATCGACATCTACGATCAGTTCAAGCTCGGTACCATGGAAAGCGCCTATCAGGGCATGCAGTTCGGCATGGTGCACTTCCTCGTGGAAGGGCCTTCCAACCTGAGCAACTTCATGCCCATCTTCTCCATGTTCGACCTCGGCTACATTTTCCCAGATGCCGACACCGCCGATGAAGTGCTGAGCGGCCCCGTGGGCAAGAAGATTCTGGCCGCCGCGGCCAACAAGGCCGTGACGCCCCTTACCTTCGTCCGCTATAGCAACCGCAACATCTACCTCAACAAGCCCGTGCACAGCCTTGCCGACCTCAAAGGCATGAAGGTACGCGCCTCTTCCTCCCCCGTGCACATCGCCGTGCTCAAGGCCATGGGCCTCAACCCCACCCCGATGCCCGGTTCCGAAGTCTATACCGGCCTTCAGCAGGGCGTAATCGACGGCGTGGACGTCGATATCACCTACCTCGTCAAGGGCAGGTGGGACGAAGTGTGCAAGTCCGTGGTATTCACCCAGCACACTTATCTGCCTCAGATCATCTACACTTCCACCAGATGGTGGAACAAGCTGCCCGAAGCCGACAGAGCCATCTTCCAGGAAGCTCTCGACCTCTACGTGCAGGAACAGCGCAAGAACGTTCTTGAAGACGAAGCCGAGTGCATGCAGACCATCAAGGATAAGAACCTCAGCGTGTACACTCCCACTCCCGACGAGCTGGCAACCCTCAAGAAGAATATGTCCGAACTCTACAAGGAATTCCCTAAGATCGACGTCAATCTGCTGAATGAACTCAAAGCCGAAGCCGCACGCGTGGCCGCCACAAAAAAACAGTAGCGTTTGTCCTCACTCTCTGAAGGAGCCGCCGCCCCCAGGCAGCGGCTCCTTCCTGTTTTAACCGCCCGGTTTCCGGCATCTTTTTCTCCGGTCCCCGTTCGCCGGGTCTTATACTGCTCGCACCTGCCCAGCAAGTGTGGCACATTGAAAAGGCCTTTGTATTCACACAGTTTTCTCAGAATTTCTCCTGTCGTCCTGCGATACCTTCCGTATATCAGCTTGCGTCTGAACTTCGGAGCAAAAACGATGTGATACTTGCATTTCCAACGGGTATGTTTTAAACTCAAGTTATTCATTATTGGGCTCTTTTGTGTATAGCTTTCGAATAGATACAACTTGTTATCTCACAAAGGCCCCTTTTTAAACTTTTAACGGCTTCGCCTTTTTGGAACTCCCCGCATAGCGGGGAGTTTTCGACCTTAAAAAACATAGTCAGGTCCCCCCGGTACCTGACTAGGCTCAGGACTCATTAATTGCCAAAAGGGTAAGAAGTTCTTATTGTCGGTATAGGGAGGATGCCATGAAGGAACTTTTTTATCTTTCTCATGAACAGATTGCTCGTATCAAACGCTACTTTCCTCGTTCCCATGGCATTCCGAGAGTCGATGACAGGCGTGTCGTCAGCGGCATTATCCATGTCATCAAGCACGGCCTGCAATGGAAAGATGCTCCGCGCGAGTATGGACCATACAAAACTCTCTACAATCGTTTTATCCGCTGGAGCCGATTGGGTGTCTTCAACAGGATTTTTGCGGAGCTTGTTGAGCAAAACGGCTCCACAACACGCTTGATGATTGATGCCACACATCT
>CALUTB010000045.1 GCA_944323575.1 uncultured Mailhella sp.
CGTATCTCCACGAGTGCAGAAAAAGAACCATCAGGAATATGGCCGAAAACAGTATGAGTATCCATACGAGAAGATCAGCTTCCTTAAGAATGTCTTCTCTCGGTACGGTTACAATTGTATACCATCCGTTTTCCATTCTTGAGTAATACACGGAACGTTTAATTCCGTCACATCCGACAATAAATGATTTGTACGACTCAAAATTATTATTCTGTATTTTTTCGACAAGATTTTTTACATATTTATTTATATCTTTATTTGAAGAATGTTCACTTGTGTTTTTATATAATATTATTCCATTGCTGTCACACAGAAAGAGAGAATGATTATACTTCTTATGCTGGGGAAGAATTTGAAAATAAAAATTATTCGGAAAAATATCGAACACCAGCACGGCATCGGTTATTTTGCACTTTCTGGCAGCGGTAATGACGGGCAATCCGGTGACGGCGTCCTCATAGACATCTGTAAAAATTGTTTTTCCAGGCTCCTCTACGACTTTGATGAACCAGTCCCTGCCTTCGGGATCGATTTGTGCAAGCCTGTCCCTCAGCTGACCGTCCATATCCACCACGGCGCCGTGCAGTATGATATAGGGGTTGACGACATTCTTCCCCAGAACGGTCTGTATTCTTTCAAAAAAAATCTTCATCCACGTCATCATGTATTTGGAGTCACCCTCCAGCAGACGCGTGTCGATGGATGCAGATCCGAAGGAAAGCAGAGTTTCATACACGGCCAGATTGCTTCGCTCTTCCGCAGCATAATTGCTGGCCAGTGTCATACCCGTAATTCTGGCATTTCGGAGAAGTATGTCCCGAAAGACATAAATCCCTACACCGGAAAGAGTGACCACCAGCAGAAACAAAATGATATTGAAATATATCCCGTACGGAAAAAATCTGGAACGCATGAGCATCCTTTATAAAACCCCGCGCTTTCTCCAGCGGAACGGAACCCGGGGCCGTAGGATGGACGACAATGCCTCGAGTTCTCTTTCGGCAAAGAAAAGATCAGTCAAAAGCCTTTGCTATAGCCTGCACTGCTGCATGATATCGTCGGGACACATCCGGCATCATGGCAGCTGCCCCCGCCATGTCGTGCGCCCGCAGAAGGTGAACCTGTCCCTCCAGCAGCTTGAACAGCTCCGCAACGGACAAATTGCCGCACACACCCTTCAGCGTATGGGCGGCCTCCAGCGCCGCGGCTTCATCCTCGTTCCGAAAAGCCGTCTCCAACCGGTCGAAACTGGAGTCCGCCGGAAACTTCTTCAGCAGACGAATCAGAAGTGCCTCACTGCCCATACAGCGTTCCAGCATCTCTTCAACCAGAATGCCGCCCTCAACCAGTATTTCCCTTACATGGGCATCCATTTTCAGTTCTCCTCTTTTTGGGGCGAATACAGTCTGGAAAGCTCTTTCTCCACAGAAAAAAATCTGTCCAGAAGCAGCGGATTGAACACGCCGCACTTGCCTTCGCGAATCATGTTCAGAGCTTCTTCCCGTGGGAAGGCTTCCTTATAGCAACGCCTGCTCACCAGAGCATCGTACACATCCGCCAGGGCCACTATCTGTGCCCAGATGGAAATTTCATCCCCCTTCAGACCGTCGGGATACCCTCTGCCGTCCCACCGTTCATGATGATGCCGAGCAATATCATAGGCATAGCGGTACGATTCATGTTCGCGCAGCTGAGGAATTTTCTCCAGCAGTGCCGCACCCTTCGTAGTATGGGTCTTTATAGTATCGAATTCTTCCGGCGTAAGTCTTCCGGGCTTGTTCAGAATGGCGTCGGGAATGGCAATCTTTCCCACATCATGCATGATGGAGGCAAGAGCGATGTGTTCTATATTTTCTTCCGTCAATCCATCACCGAGATCGGTATGCCGCAGAAGATGACGAGTAATGTCGTGAATGCGGCGAACATGCTCTCCCGACTCCCCGCTGCGGAATTCAATGGCCGTGGACAGTGACTCTATCATCCCCTCGTTCAGACGGATGATCTTCTGTGCCTGCACCAGCAGTTCCGACTGCTGCTCCTCCACCTTGTTGCCGAGAATTTTTCTTGCCCGAAACAATTCCACGACGGAATTCACCCGTCGCTGCACGATATAGGGAACCACGGGCTTGCTGATGACATCCATCACACCCAGCCCGTATGCCTCCTTCATGACGGCATCGCTGGCTTCTCCCGTAATCAGAAAGACGGGAATTTTCTCCATCAGTCCTTCTTCATGCAAACGGTGAAGCACCTGTATGCCGTTTACTTCCGGCATGACGACATCCAGAAGAACGGCACAGTAGTTTTCCGGACAGGCCAGAATCTTATCAAGACCGATCTTTCCGTTTTCCGCATGTTCCGTCGGATAAAAGACCGAAAAAATATGATCAAGAACCTCACGATTGATTTCATTGTCATCAACAATCAGCAAGGTATCGGCTTTCTGGGCATGGATGAACGATTGAATCATTACTCCCCTCTGCACTTATATCGGAATATTTTATTCCAAAATCAATTAAATCCACTTATGAAATACTTCATCTTATCTGTCAAACTGTTCACCAGTATTTGAACACTTATTATATATTAAAAATATATTAAATGTTTACACACCTAGCATAAATTACATACTAAAAATTATATTTTTCAAAAAAATGATAATACATTGCTCTTTATTTTTATGCTAAAATATATAAAAATTAATAAAAATATACAATTATATTTGAAAATATCGTTTCATTTCATGGAAAATATATATGTCATTGATTTTCAATTTTCAGATAAAAGGTTGATTGACGGGAAATATTTTATATGCCATTGTGCAAGCATCATTCCAAGGCTAAAAGGATTATGATCATGAGCGCCCCGTCCATAAAACATATATATACGTTTCCTGAGCTTTGTAAAGAAGTCGAGATGCTTCGACACACTTTTCATACCATCCGACTTGTTTCTCCAGAAAATTGTCTGACGTACTATATTAAAGGCAACAAGCTGACGGCCGATGCGCTGTGCTACAAATTCTGGAATCGCAAAAGCTGCTGTAACTACTGTATTTCACGACAAGTTCTGGATTCTCAGGGGCAATGCACGAAGCTCGAATCCAGAAACGGCCACATTTTTATTGTTATTGCCAAATATATCAGTCTTGAGGGAAAAATTTTCACGATGGAAATGATTACCGAGCTTACCGACATATCTGGACTCGGATACAACGAACATGTGCTGGTTGAAATACGGCGTCTCCAGGAAGAAAATTCCCGTCTTATACGGGATCCTCTTACAGGATGCTACAGTCGCCATTATATGGATACCTATTTTGATAACTATATACTGGAAATGGAACAACAGCATCAGGAACTGTGCATCGCTCTGATGGATGTGGACAATTTTAAACACATCAATGATAAGTACGGCCATGATACAGGCGACGACGTTCTGAGAAGTTTCAGCCAGTTCTGGCTCAAATACTTTGATTATCAGCATCACAGTTTCATCACACGCTACGGAGGAGATGAATTCATCATTATTTCCATGTCGGAAAGCTATGAACAGTTCTGTGATCGCATCATCTCGCTTGCAAGCTCCATGCGGAAAAACATTGTTCTCAGTGACGGACACGTCGTTCCCTTCAGCTTCACCATCGGATGTGTCTGCATGAGTGAAGTGAAAAAAAAGCTGGGCCACCCTCACCGTGACGCTCTGTTCAAACTGGCCGACAAACGTATGTATCTCGGGAAAAACGCTGGCCGAAACCGCATCGTGACCAGCTCGGAATAACATCTTCACAAAACAAATACGGCAAACGCCGGATACTCTGAACCTTCGTCTTCCTGCCCCCGTCATGAGCCTGAAGGCATGGCCCAGGCTGGTATCGGCGACGAGCTCGGCATCAACACGTCTTCCGGCCTCAGAATGCCGCTCCCATGAAGGAAGGGTCTTTCCGGGAAAAACGTCTCCCGGAAAGACCTTTTTGTCAGGATCGCGCCGCCAGCATTCCTTCCGGCGTCTTCAGAATGTTTTTCAGGTGTTCCACCACGGTCTGATCAAAACGCACATTATTCGTCAGTTCCCCTACGGCTTCCTTTACATCCATGCCCTTACGGTAGGACCGTGAGCTCACCATGGCGCAGAAAGCATTGAGCACGGCCAGCACACGGGCTTCAAGAAGAATTTCCTCACCCTGCAGACGACGGGGATATCCCGATCCGTCCACATTTTCATACATTTCATGCAGGGCTCGCGCGATGGGCAGATCGAAGTCAACGTTTTCCATCAAACGGAAAGCATGATCGGGAGCCTGTCGCACCTGCTCAAGTTCTTCCGGCGTAAGCCTGTCCTTTTTGGTCAGCAGCTCACGCGGAATAAACAGTTTGCCCACCTGAGAAAGCAACGCCCCCATGACCACCGTATTTTTTCTGTCTTCCGACAGTCCCATGTCCGAGGCCAGCAGTTCGCCCAGACGGGCCATGCGATGCGAATGACCCGCCAGATACGGATCCACACTTTCTTCCGCACGGGTAAACGCTTCGATGAGACTCCTCTGTCTCTGCCTCATGCGCTCGCTCCGACGGCGGAACTCGGTGATGTCCTTCATGGAGACTACGGCGCCGCGGATGCTGTTACGAACGCTTTCTCCTCCGGCATCCAGAAACGGAAACAGCGTCACACGGTACAGACGTTTGTCTCCGTCGTGATCCAGATAGATCTCGCAGCTGTCTTCCTTATTGTTGATGGCCACCTGCCGGATACGGTCAAGAAGCGTCGTTGCGGCATCCGTGGGGAAGCAAGTAAAGATCATCTGCTCGCTGACATCTTTCTCTTCCTTGCCGAGTATGGCGGCCAGCGCGGGATTGCAGACACGTATCTGTCCCTTCACGTCGGCCATGAACAGACCGATATCCAGAGAAAGATTCACACTGTCCAGAAGTTCCTTCTGTCTGGAAATAATCTGATTGAGTCTCTGCAGCTCGGAAGCCACCGCGCGCTGCTGGCGGCCGAAGCCCATCCACCAGAGCAGGCCGCTCAGCAGCATGAAGCTGAGCCAGCCCAGAACCGCGACGGCATAAACAGGCAGTTCGGAACGAAATACCATTCGATTCACAACGGCTTCAGGCGTTTCGTGTACGAGGCTCCAGTTCAGGCCGGGATAGAACACGGACATGGAATACACCATGCCGCCGTTTTCGAAAACGCTTCTACGAAGTCCGAAAGGCAGTACCCCCTTCTTTTCCGTCAATACGCTGTTGAGCTCTGGCGGAACGGGTACAGGAGTCGGAACCTGCATATTCTCCCACGCGTCTCCCTTCTGCTGTATCATGGATGCCGTGGACATATCGTTCTGCTTCGGCCTCGCCGTGAACTGCGTCACCTTGGCGAGCACGGGTACGGACGACATGAACACCGCCACACATGTATCGGGAGAATCCAGATCATACACGGGCTCAAAAACATCGAGCACAAGGCCGTTGGATCCGCCTCTGACGGGAAGAAAAACCGTCTTGCCGTTTTTCATGGTTTCAAGTGCCGCCTTCTTCTGATCTTTGGTCAGCGGCGAAGGCGTACTGAAGGCGGAAAGTATGGTCTGTCCGTCTCCGTTGACGAGGCGGGCATCAAGCAGACCGTTATAATTCATGAATTCCAGAAGAATCCGACGTATGACGGGTACTTCTTCGGAAAGAACGGCCGCAGGCCCGGGCAGCTCACCCGTCTGTTCGGCACTGTTGATGACCTCGGCGATATGACTGTCCAGACCGAAAAGATCCCCGGAAAACAGTCTGTAGGTTTCCGATTCGCTCACCCGGAGACGGAGTTTCTTCATTTCCGTATTCCAGATATTGACGGCCTGACTTGCGCCGTCGAGCCAGGAGGTTACCTCCTGTTCAAAGCGGGTCATGACGTTGATGCGCCGACTCTCGAGCTGAGAAGAACACACCAAGAGGGCAATTCCCCCCGAAACAATCGCAAGACACACTGCGGCCAGCAAAGATGACTTTTGGGAAAAGCCAAAATAACTGACGTTTTCACGGCTGTTCATTGTACTCCTCCATCCTTCGGGGGGATGATGCATAAATGACTCGTCAGGTATGCCGCTGCGTCAACGACGGGCCCTGACATGAACCCAGCGATGCTTCTCATTCACGGAAAACTGAGGAACATAGTTCCGTATTCTTTCCATGGGACGCACTGCATCGGACAAGTTGTCCAGAATATAGACGTTCTCGCCGTCATAGACGGCAAGAACGGCATGGCCTATATTGCGGATGGTTTCCCTCACAACGACGATGCGCATACGATCGGCAGATATTCCGAGCGCTTTAAGCGTGTAATACTTGATGATGCAGTAATCTTCGCAGTCTCCTGAGCGGGCCAGAAATTCGTAGGGAGCCGCCCAGTAATCCTGCCTGCCGTACACTTCCCGATCCGTGCGGTACGGCCACAGATTCCAGAACCTGTTGACGATGTCGAGCTGCTCCAGAAAAGGTTTTCCTGCCGCCCTGCCCTTCAGATCTTTCCAGAGCGTGGAGGAATTGAATCGCTTCTCGTCAAAAAAAATCGGCTTTTTCCGATTCCTCTCCATGGCGGAAAGCCAGTTCTGCTGTTTTTTGAGATCCATCTGGAACTCGACGGTGCCGAACAGACGCGGCCCGGCCAGAGCGGAAGCAGCGGTCAGAAGAACTGCGGCAGTCATACCTGCTGCACACAGCATCAAGACGAGCACGCGCCCGGTATGTACAATACGGGCTACGATAGCCATGGAATATTCAGAACTCCGCCTGCATTCATCATCCCCGAAGCCCTCCATACTGCGAACATCCCCGCGCCGTGCCCGTAAGACATCGCATCCTCCGGTTCCGGCCATGACGTTTCTCTACTCGGGCATAGTCAAATGATCCAAAGGTTCATGATTGTTCGGGGTCACTTTGAGCATTTCCGTGCTGATGTTGAAGGTAGGCAGAAGATCGCCTGCCAGAGCCTTCATGCGATACGCGGCAATAAGCGTATTGCCGAGAGCCGTGGCCGCCTGCGTTGAAGAGTTGAACAGTTCGTTTTCGGCATCAAGCACGTCAAGAAGACTGCGCTGCCCCATGATGAACTGCTCTTCATAGGCGGTACGGGTCATCTTGTTGTATTCTATGGCTTCACGGTAGAATTCAAGCTGCTTCTGCGCCGAGAGAAATTCCGTCCAGCTTTCTTCCACGTTGAGCTTCAGATCGTCCATGTAGTCATAGAGCACACGACGACTCTGGCGGATACGGGCGGCGGCTGCCTTGCTTTCGGCAACATCCGCGCCGCTGTTGAACAGATTCCAACGTACTACGGCTGCCACACCGAATTCGGCAGTCCAAAGCTGGCTCTTTCCATCACGGTCAGAGTAGGAGGGACCGGCTTCAATGCTGAGAGACGGACTGTATGCCGAGTTCACCTGCTCCTTGACTGCAGTAGCCGCCTTGATGTCTTCAAAATATGCCGCGACCTTGGGATTGCCCTTCTGCGCCGCCTCAAGCACTTCTTCAGGAGATGAGAACATATCGTCGGGCATGGTCACGGGGGCAAGGTTCACAGCCGCGTGCCGGGTCAGGCGCGTATAGGTTTCTTCGCCGTTGCGCAGCGAAGCCCGTGCTTCCGTCAACGTGGAATTTGCACGGGCAAGACGGCTCTGCGCCTGAGAAACGTCGGCTATCGTGTCTACGCCTTCCATGGCACGGGAACGAGCCTGTGCAAGAATGTCCTCATGCCGGGTCACATTGTCCTGCGCAAGCTTGAATATCTGCCGGCGGCGGAGAACATCCACATGGGCGATGATGGCATCAAGCGCAAGAGAGTTGGCGTTATCAAGAACACGATGATCCAGGGAACGATAGGTGGCTTCGGCTTCACGAACACGCCCGCGAGTCAGCCAACCATCCCACAAAGGCTGGGTAACAAGCAGGGAGGCGGAAGAGTACGGAGCCGCTTCATCGTAGTCATAGGAACGGGTGGTGCTGTCTGAAAGCCTGCCGAAACCTCCTCGGGCAGTAAGGTCCACACGAGGTCCATAACCCGCCTTGGCACGATCGACTTCATGACCGGCGGCAGAACGGTTTTCCTGTATGGCCTTGAGTGAATTATTATTCCTCAGCATGGACTCGATGGATTCCTTCAGAGAAATCGCTCCGCTCTCTTCCGCCGCATGGGCTGCAGGCAGACAAAGCAGAGCACCGAGACAGCCTGAAACGAACAGAAGAGGGAAATATTTTCTCATGCCTACCTCCAATAGAAGAAAGATTCCCGCATGACGCCTTCATGTCGAAAGCCTCAAGCTTTCTGAAGCACATAAAAAACTTATAAAAAAAATGGTTACTTTAATATTAAAACATGATCACGCAACCGTCCACAAATACACCAATCATACAATATTTTTAAGACAACTTTGATAATAAAGATTATTTATCATCCGTCAAGAACAATATTTTTCTATTCTTGTTCGCAACAGAAAATAATTAATGGATCTGTCCTATGGTGTATATGCGAAACTCTATGACAACCCATAATTAATTTTATTTTTCGTATAATCGCAGTTTATCAATTTTGCAATGATAATTTTAATTCACAAATTTTCTTTTTCCACTATGATCATTACAGAATAGCGCGTCATTCTGTCTTTATCAATAAATGAAATTACTTGTATTTGTATAAATACATTTCAATCACATCGCGCGTTACTTTTCTCTGAGGGCATTCTGTTTTGCCTTGAGAATGGGCTTGAGAATATAGTCAAGTACCGTCTTCTTTCCCGTCATGATATCGACCGTCGTCATCATGCCGGGCATGATGGGCAACTCTTCTCCACGGTAGAGGATGGATGTTTTAGTCGTGCGTACCTTCACCTGATAATAGAAATCGCCACGCCTGTCTTCTATGGTATCGGCGCTTATCTGCTCCAGAACTCCGTCGAGTCCTCCGTAGATGGAAAAATCATAGGCGGAAACCTTGACCATGGCCTTCTGGCCGGGATGCAGAAATGCTACGTCCGCCGGCCGCACTTTGGCTTCGATCAGCAGCGTGTCGTCAAGAGGCACGATTTCCATGATGGGTTCGCCCGGCTTGACCACACCGCCGAGCGTATTGATATAAATCTTCTTCACCGTGCCGCGCACGGGAGAGCGCAGTTCCGTTCTCGTCACCCTGTCGCTTCCGGCGGAAAGGCTTTCACGCAGTGAAGCCAGCTCCAGACTGCGCTTGTTGATTTCCTCCATAAGGGAGGAATCCAGTTCGGCCCTGCGCAGCGCTATGCGGTGCTCCGCCTCGTTGGCAGCGGCTTCGGCCCTCGGAATGGAGACTTCCAGCGTACTGATTTCACCCTGCGTCTGCACGGAACGTTCCTGAAGTTCCAGATACTGGGCGCGGGAATAACTGCGCTTCTCCAGAAGCGACGCCGCCATGTTCAACTGCTGCCGTATGAGGGAAAGGCTTTTGGTGAGCTGCTCCTTGTGGGCAAGCTGCTCCTTGATCTCCTGACGACGCTGTTCGAACTGGGCCTTGAGCACCTCCAGCTCGGAGCTGCGCTGACGCTCCTGCACGGTAAATGTTTCCTGCTGCACCTCGATGAGATTACGCCCCTGCTCGAGCTGATCCTCGGTAAGCCTGTAGCCTATTCCTCGTTCCAGCCATGAACGCATATCTTCCGGCCATGTAAGCTTTTTACCGGAAACGGAAGCCCTCAGACGGCGGATGGCAATAAGATTTTCCATGGCCTTGTACAGCATGTCGCGCAGATTGCTTTCCGCCATTTCATTGTTGATCCGGGCAAGCACGTCGTTTTTTTCCACGACCTGACCTTCATGGACCTCAACACTGCTCAGAATACCGCCTTCCAGATTCTGGATGATCTGCGTACGCGATGAAGGAACGACCTGCCCTTCGGCATGGGTCACCTCATCCAGAGTGGCGAATCCGGCCCACACTATAAACAAGACAAAAAAGAGGAACACCGCAAAAGACAGCCAGCGGGCGCCCTTCGAAGGTCGCCTGGCCAGTGCAGCTTCCACCTCGGAGGCATAGGGAAGATCTTCGGGCAAGAGCCTGCTTGAAAGCACCGCAGGTTCAAAAAGACTCCTAGCCGCCTGTGGAGCGGCGCCTCCTTCCTCAGGCTTCGCTGAAGCTCCGCCGAATTCCTTCGGCATTCCCTGAATCGGTCTGCCGTCGGCTCCCTGCTTTTCATCCGTATCCATAAAAACAAATCCTGTTATCTAGCAAATAGGTATGAGCGGCACGTCTATGCCGTTTTCGATTCACGATGCTGCGTTTTTTCTCCGCCTTCGGAACCGACGGCCTGCGCCTTATGTGCCGCGCCTGCCGCCCCCTTTCCGCTCTGCCTCTCCTGAAGCCTGTGAAGAACGGAGTCTCTGGGACCGTCCAAAAGAATCCTGCCGCCGTCCATGACGATGAGTCTGTTGACGATACGCAGCATGCTGAGCCTGTGCGTTATGAGGATCAGCGTCTTGTCCCTGGTAACGGGTTCCAGCCGCTGCTGCACGAGGCGTTCGGAATCCACATCCATGTTGCTGGTGGGTTCGTCAAGAATAAGCACATCAGGATCCCGCACCAGAGCACGAGCCAGCCCCACGGCCTGCCGCTGACCACCGGAAAGATTGCGTCCCTGCTCTCCCACCTGCGCGCCGTAACCGGATGGATTTTTTCTCACAAAATCGGCCACACCGGCAATGGCGGAAGCACGGACGATAAGATGATCGTTGATGGTGGGATCGCCGAGCGCAATGTTGTCCCGAACGGTACCGTAGAAAAGCACGACTTCCTGAGGGAGGAATCCCACCCGGCTACGAAGATCGGCCGTGGCAAGCTGACTGATGTCCACGCCGCCGAAGGAAACGGCTCCCTCCGCAGGGGAATACAGGCCGATAAGAAGTTTGCCCAGCGTACTTTTGCCGGACCCCATCTTGCCTATGATGCCGACTTTTTCTCCCGGACGGATGCGCAGCGAAACATGGTCGAGTGCCGGAACCCGGGCTCCCGGATAGGAGAAGCTTACGTTGTCCATGACGAACTCACTGGAAAGATCGCCGAAATCCATGCATGCGGCCTGATCCTGATTCTCGGAAGGCAGGGCCATGAGGGTATCCAGAGCCTTGAGGGATACACGCGAATTCTGAAGTCGCGTAAGCAGGGATGCCAGCTGAAGAAGAGGTGCCATGATGCGCCCCACGAGAATATTGCAGCCTATGAGGCCGCCCATGCTCATTTCGCCAGCGCCTATGCGGTATACGCCCCAAATGACCATGCCCACGGTAACGAGCTGGGTAATGAAGGTGGCAAAAGTCACCGCTCTGGTACTGTATTTACGCGCTTCGTTGGAAGACTGGGCGGAAATGCCGGCCACCGCCTCCCACAGGCGCTGTATGCGACTTTCGGCCATGCAACTTTTTACGGTTTCGAGTCCGTTCACCATTTCCACCAGCAGGGCGTTCTTCTGCATGTTGTGGCGATAACTTTTTTCGGCGCTTCTGCGGGCGGCCATCTGCAGATAGATGCCTACGCCGAGAAGCACGGGCATGGCAACAAGCGGCAACAGAACAAGGGGACCGCCGATGAATGCCAGCAGAACAAAAAACAATATCAAGAACGGAATGTCGATGCAGGCAAGAAGCGTGGTCGAACTGAAGAACTCACGCAGCGATTCAAATTCCCGCAGATTGTTCACCAGCGCTCCCGTGGATTCCGGTTTGGCATCCATGCGCATGGAGAGCACCTTGTCTATCAGCTTGCTGGAAAGCACCACATCAGCGTTGCGTCCTGCCAGATCCACAAAGTGACTGCGCAGGCTGCGAAGCAAGAAGTCGAATATGTAGGCAAGCGTCACGCCGGCAGCCAGTACCCACAGCGTTTCATAGGCGTTGTTGGGAATGACTCTGTCGTAAACATTCATGACAAAAAGGGAACTGGCCACGGCTATGGTATTCACCACCACGCTGGCAAGAGCCACATGCCGATAAATGGGCATGTAAAAACGCAGAACATCCCAGAACCAGTGCCGGCTGCGACCGAGTTTTACCGGTTCCGTTCTGGCATCGACGCGGGACTCCAGAGCTCCGAACACAGCATAGCCGGAATACTGATTTTTCAGTTTCTCCTTGGAAACGGACTGCACACCGTCTCCCATTTCGGGCAAAATGACGTTTGCGCTCTCATCGCTCAGAGCTGTCAGTACGCACGATGCGTTATCCTTTAAAAGAAGAACACACGGCATGGTAAGCGGGGAAATGTCATCAAGTGAAGGACGATACATAACTCTGCCCTTCAGTCCGGCTCTTTCCGCAGCTCTCAGACAGGCCCCGACACTGATTTTTTCAGCTCCCGCAAGGCCGGCAAGAAGAAACTGCGGAGAAACATGCTTTCCCTTGAGTCGGAGAAGTACGGAGAGGCTTCGAAGAAGCGCAGGCATGAAATCCACTTCCGAAGGAGAAAGTGGAGTCACGGCTGCCGCGGCTTGGGAAGAAAACGATGCTGGTGACTCGCTCATGACGCCCGTCCACTGCGCAATGTTTCATGTAACATGTGGAAAATGTTATATCTCATTGAACAATCTTCTTTTTCGTATTCGAAGGAGACGGTCATGGCATGGCATGACCACCCTCTGAACTTGATTTCTAGCAGAAAAATATTGCTCTGCGAAGATGCAGGGATCACACTTTTCGCGATCTTTTGACCTCCGCACATTGCAAAAAGAGAGACAAAGAAAAAGTAGTTGTCCTAGATAGTATCGTCATTTGATTTTGCCCAAATGGCGATGCGCATGATATGGACTGCCGCCAGAAATGAAACAGTATTTTTTGGCATATCGGGTGGCAATCCCCCGCCAACGCTTCAATTCGAGAAAAGCATTTTCGACAAGATGCCGCAGATGATAGATATACTTATCATATCCATCAGGCTTTTACGACGTTTCCTCTGATATATCATGCCGACGATGTGCACACTGCATATCACTCTCCTTTTATCAAGGAGGATAGCGGTGTTCTACAAAAATTGAAAGTTAATTGACGTCACTATCCAATGCAGTCTCTCCTTGTCGAGCGTCTGGTAGGGGGATACAGACCATTAGCCGGATATGTCACCGTTCCTCTACGAATTTCGCATAGCCCTTCATAATCACATTCAGATGATGGGACAAAACTTCCGATTCACTGTGATTTCGTTCTATTGTCTGACGTGCGTTTTTCCTTATCATATCAAAACTATTAATGTTGTCGAGAAGATAGCATATTTTTTTCAATTGTTTTTCCGGGGCCGCCTCTGGAAAGGCAAGCATATTCTCCCCATCTCTCAGTATACTATCTTCTCCGTCCGCCACAGGAGTCATGAGCAGAGTCCCACAGCTCATGGATTCCATCATTTCCTGCAAAGGCGGGCTCACATACTCAGGAAAAAGGTGCACAGTGGTTGAACACAGAAGGCTGTGGTAAGCCTCATGATCAAGTCCTTCAGCGAGAAAAAGCCGCGACAGTATTGTCTCAGACTGGGAGGAGAACATATTTTCCCATAAGCTTTTAATATTTTTCTTACCAAAAGTCAGGGCAACGAAACATGTCGGACGTCGAAGCAAAAGCCTGACAACGAGCTTCATCAGCTCTTTTGAACAAGCCATACCGCCTTTCATGTGTATCGTGACAAGTTCTCCTCTATCGGAGCTATAAGAGAAAAATTTCGTCAACTTCTGAGGTCGCGGAGTAAAAAACTCCGTATCAACATACGGAGGCAGAACATGGATAGAGGACAAAAGCCTGCGGGGAAAATAGGCTTTCTGATGTTCAGAGCGCACAAAATACAGATCGCTCTGCATAGCCAGGTAGTGCTGAGGCTCCATCATGGCTTGAAATTTCTGGTTCCCCTCCAGCGTATCCAGATTTACTCGAAATCCATTGAAATAAGCTGCGATGAACGCATCAGGAAACGCGTGCCGAAGAAAAAAAGCAGAACCGTCCAAAAATGAAACAAAAACTATATCAGGTACGAAACCGGACTCCCGTATATGGGTAAATGCCTGCAACGTCTGCTTGCCCAGATGAAACATCCGTTCCCAGGTCGAAAGAAAAACGCTTTCCTGCCGAAGCGACTGTCCACGAGTTCTATTAACATTCAGGCGCGCATGAATGATGCCTTTTGATATGTCTTCTCGTCTTGGGTAGAAGGAAAGAAACATGACCTGATTCGTGGCGTCTGAAGCCAAATTGGAAGGGAGACTACCAAATAAACCTGGATAACTATCATTACAAAATAAAAAACGCATGTTCCACCTCCGGGCTTCGAGAACTCAAAAACGCACACTCCTCAGCTCACGGTCTCATAAGCCCCCCTCCTCTCGACATTCCATATAAGAACGGGACAGGAGTTCTTCTCCCGCCCCGCCACTGATTATTCTGGCATTTTGACTTGATCAAGGGGCTCATGGTCAGCAGGTGTCGTCTTCAGCATGTCGGTACTGATGTCAAGGCAAGGAAGAAGTTGACCTGCCAGCGCCTTCATACGATAGGCCGCTATGAGCGTATTGCCAAGAGCAGTGGCCGCCTGCGTTGAAGAGTTGAACAGTTCGTTTTCGGCATCAAGCACGTCAAGAAGACTGCGCTGCCCCATGATGAACTGCTCTTCATAGGCGGTACGGGTCATCTTGTTGTATTCTATGGCTTCACGGTAGAATTCAAGCTGCTTCTGCGCCGAGAGAAATTCCGTCCAGCTTTCTTCCACGTTGAGCTTCAGATCGTCCATGTAGTCATAGAGCACACGACGACTCTGGCGGATACGGGCGGCGGCTGCCTTGCTTTCGGCAACATCCGCGCCGCTGTTGAACAGATTCCAACGCACCACGGCGGCCACACCGAATTCGGCAGTCCAGAGCTGACTCTTTCCATCACGGTCAGAGTAAGAGGGACCGGCTTCAATGCTGAGAGACGGACTGTATGCCGAGTTCACCTGTTCCTTGGCTGCTGTAGCCGCCTTGATATCCTCAAGATATGCCGCGACTTTGGGATTGCCCTTCTGCGCCGCCTCAAGCACTTCTTCAGGAGATGAGAACATATCGCCGGGCATGGTCACTGGGGCAAGATCCATAGCCGCGTGCCGGGTCAGACGCGTATAGGTTTCTTCGCCGTTGCGCAGAGAGGCCCGTGCTTCCGTCAACGTGGAATTTGCACGGGCAAGACGGCTCTGCGCCTGAGAAACATCGGCTATCGTGTCCACGCCTTCCATGGCACGGGAACGAGCCTGTGCAAGAATGTCCTCATGTCTAGCCACATTGTCCTGCGCAAGCTTGAATATCTGCCGGCGGCGGAGAACATCCACATGGGCGATGATGGCATCAAGCGCAAGAGAGTTGGCGTTATCAAGAACACGATGATCCAGGGAACGATAGGTGGCTTCGGCTTCACGAACACGCCCGCGAGTCAGCCAACCATCCCACAACGGCTGAGTAACAAGCAGGGAGGCGGAAGAATAAGGAGACGCTTCATCATAGTCATAAGAACGAGTGGTGCTGTCTGAAAGCCTGCCGAAACCTCCTCGGGCAGTAAGATCCACACGAGGCCCATAACCCGCCTTTGCACGATCAATTTCGTGACCGGCGGCAGAGCGGTTTTCCTGAATGGCCTTCAGGGAATGATTTACTCTCAGCATGGATTCCACGGATTCCTTCAAAGGAATCGCCCCTTGTTCCGCAGCAAATACAGGCACGGCACACAGCATGGCACCTATGCAGCTCGAAGCGACAACTAGTGAAAATTTCTTCATAACGCCTCCAGAAAAATGTTTTTTTTTCTTTATATAGAAAGACTAGGTAGGTAGGTAGGTAGGTAGGTAGGTAGGTAGGTAGGTAGATGATATTACATTTCTTTCTATTTTTCAATATAGTTTTTATTGTCACATTCTTATTATATTTTTAATGTAACTATCTAATATACATAAATTTTACTATAACTTGCAATAATAACTTCACCAAAACAATCGTATGTTTTCCCCATTATCATGCTGTCTGAAAAAATGGAGAAAATTTCCACTGATATATCTCTTAGGTATGATATCAGTTTCCCTTTCATGACAGCTTCCATCCGACCACCTTATAACGCACAGAACCAAAGAGAAAAAAGAAAGGGGTACCGGCTCAGCATAACGCCTTGCCGATAACCCTTTCTCTTAGAGGTTAGCCGTTGGAATTGGCGATATTTTGTGCGGCCTGATCAACCATATCCTGTATGCTGGTATCCACATGCATGGTAAGCGTGATATCCTCACCTGAAGCATTTTCAAATGTTCCGGTGTAGATTCCATCAGTTTGTCTGCTCCACTGATCTCCCAGCGATACTTCATCATTTCTGATGGTAATACCAAGCTCACTCAAAGACGTAAGTCCAAGCTCATCAATATTGTCTCCGGTAATGACGACTTCAAAGCCATTGACGACAGGACCGTTGTCAGGTTTTGTGGAATTACCATCGGTAAGAAGCTCTTCAGGAGCCCTTCCCTGGACATCATTGATATCCGCCAGCAATACGTCTATACCGTCTCCGCCATCAATAAGGTAGGTTTAGGACTCATTAAATATAAAAGATGACAATGGCAGCGAGACAAATGGCCGAAAAGAACGTGTGTGCACAACGGTCATA
>CALUTB010000046.1 GCA_944323575.1 uncultured Mailhella sp.
GACTGGTTTCGTCATGCCTTGTCCCGTAAAGGAATCACGCCGTGTATTCCCGGCAGACACAGCCGGAAAACTCCGGTAGGCTATGACAAGGAGGTTTATAAGCAGCGGCACAAGATAGAAATCATGTTCGGCCGACTCAAGGATTGGCGCAGAATAGCCATGCGTTATGACCGTTGTGCCCACACATTCTTTTCGGCCATTTGTCTCGCTGCCATTGTCATCTTTTATATTTAATGAGTCCTGAACCTAGATAGTATCGTCATTTGATTTTTGCCCAAATGGTGATGTACCTGATATGGACTGCCGTCAGAAATGAAGCAGTATTTTTGGCATATCGGGTGGCAATCCCCCGCCAACGCTTCAATTCGAGAAAAGCATTTTCGACAAGATGCTGCAGATGATAGATATACTTATCATAACCCATCAGACTTTTACGACTTTTCCGAGGCGGCGTGACTGGCTGGATGCCATTTTTCTTGAGGACTCCCAGCAGAACATCACTGTCATACCCCTTGTCCGCCGGAAGATATTTTCAGCAGTTATTCTTTCAACAAGTTTGCAAGCCTGCGAACAGTCTGCAACGGTATCTGCTGTAACAAACATTCTGAGCGGCATACCATGCGCATCCACGGCCAAATGTATCTTTGAGTTGAGCCCCCTTTTGTGCGTCCCATGTCCTGATTGCCACCGTTTGCTTCTGCAGCATACGGATGTACCTTGATATGGCTTGCATCGATCGTAAGCCACTCAAAATCCGGTTCTGAGATAAGAATTTCAAGCAATTGTTCCCAAACACCCGCGTCTCTCCAACGACAAAACCGACGATGAGTATTTTTCCAGTCTCCATAATCAGGAGGTAAATTTCTCCACGGCGCTCCTGTGCGAAGTATCCAGAAAACAGCATTAAGAAAGCATCGATTGTCACGGGCAGTTACGCCCCGCGTGCCTTCTCGCCCCGGAAGATGCGGTTTCAAAAGCTCCCAAACTCTGTCTGATATGTCATGACGACGATGTGCACACTGCATATTACTCTCCTTTTATCAAGGAGAATAGCAGTGTTCTGCAAAAATTGAAAGTTTATTGACGACACTACCCAGGGATGCCGGAGTATCCGGGTCCTCTCACCAAGTTGAAGATTCTGTTTGACAAGACTTTCGGCTTGGGGCCGATAAAGGAACAGGATGAAGCTGAAGACACAGTTCCGCCCCATGCAGGTACCGGCAACGGGGAATGGGAAAGAGCATAAAATGCCGCAGAAGAAATCACCACGGCAGGGAAGAGTCTTGACCATGTCGTCTTTTGAAGTATCGTATGGAAACTCAACGACTGGAGAAAGTAATATGAAGGTTAGAGTTGTTCCCTATAATCCTGTCTGGAAGCTGGAATTTGAACGAGAGGCCGATTCCATAGCAGAAATACTCGGCGATCTTCTTGTTTCCATACATCATATTGGCAGCACGGCGGTGGAAGGATTATGCGCAAAGCCAATCATAGATATTATGCCTGTAGTGACCGACGTGGAAAAAGTTGATGACTTTGATGAATCATTTCGAAAATCAGGTTATGAGTGCATGGGGGAATTCGGCATTCCCGGAAGACGATACTATCGGAAGGGGGGAGATGATAGAACCCATCAAATTCATATTTTTGGAATGACGGACAAGGAAAATATTGAAAGGCATCTTGCTGTTAGAGACTACCTGAGAAAACATGCCGAGGTTGCCGAAAGATATGGTGCTCTGAAAAAACACCTTGCACAAAAATTCCCACTTGATATTGAAGGGTATTGCGAAGGGAAAGATGCCTTTGTCAAGGCAATGGAAATTGATGCATTGCGCTGGAAGATGTTAATCGGTGAATATCGAAAATAGTAAAGGCGGCGAGGTCAAGGTTCATGCCTTTGTCGCGCCTCTTTTGAAAAAAGGTTAGATTTATGTGTCTTTCTATTTGAACTATTAAAAAATCATATTTGCATGGATGCCCAATAACTACATGAAAATACTAGAGGGATATATTTGATATGTAGCGAAAATGCCTTCTTTTATTATCTACAAATAGCATTGTTTGAATATTCTATAGTATAAAGTAACTTGAATACTATAAATTGCCTATTTTAACAATATATTTTGCAATATAATCTTGACTTGTTCCTACAAGGATATAACTCATACAATCATAAACATAAACATCAGTCATTATTTCTAAGTTCATTTTAGTTATTTCTTCGATCATGAACTTAAATATATTTATATGACTTTCAATATTTCCGTGATGAAAGATGCATGCATAACGTCCATTTGGAATTTCTTTTAAATTTATATTTTTTTCATTATATGTATCTCTAAAAAGATAACATAATTTAAAATCTTTGTTTATTGCATACTTTTTAGGGATAATGTTACCTAATGGTAAGTCGATATTGTTATTAGCTGTTAAGCTGTCCATCAGGAAATTTGAATAACATTCAACACTTGATTCACGTGTAAGCATTTTATCTGGATCAATTTTGTATAAATATATATTTTTAGATTCACGTTCTTCAAAAAATAATGTATCAAATGGTTTTATTACGGATTCTTCGGTGATTTCAAGAAGATGATTCAGCATTGACAAACGATGCGCAAGTTGATCTTGTTTGGATTTTAATAAAAAAACTTGATCTCTAAGTAATTTTAAGTATTCAGAATTATTTTTATTATCAAGGTAATTTTTTATTTGTTTTAAACTAGCTCCACTTTCTTTTAGTAAAGAAATCAGATCAAAATCAAAATATTGCTCGATGCTATACTTTCGGTAACCATTGCTGGCAACGTACTGAGGGGTAAGTAATCTACTCGCGCGGAGCATCTTTCCATTGCAGGAACCATTGCTGGCAACGTACTGAGGGGTAAGTAATCCCTTTCTGTCGTAATGCAGCAAGGTCTCTTTCGTTGTTCCACAAATATTGGCGAATTCCCCGACATTCAAAAATTTTTTCTCTTTCATAAAAACTCCTTGACCCTTGTCTTACACAGTAGTTTACACTGCCTTTCTATCGGCGACAAGCTTGTGATGCCGTGATGGGTAAAGGCATAATCATTAACTATGAAGACAAGAGGTACAGAATGAAGTGGTCTGAATTGGCAAAAGTTCGTGCGGCATGCGCTTACTTTTTCATCTGCCCCGGGCTGGCTTATGGCCTGTTTACTTCTCGCCTGCCCGCATTGAAGGAACAGACAGGAGCAAACGCAGAGCAAATTGGGCTACTTCTGCTTTGTCTTGGGGGCTCCAGTCTCGTAGCGTTGTTCAGCAGCGGCTGGCTTATTGCTCGCTGGGGAAGTCGGTTAATCCTTCGTTTCAGCTCACTTGTACTCCTTCTTGGAATAGTGCTTTGTGGACTGACCTCAAGCCCTTTTACATTGGGTGTAACATGTGTATTGTCTGGGCTTGGTCTGGGCTTGGTTGATGTATCCATGAACACGCAAGGTATTCAGGTCGAACGATACTACACAACTTCATGTATGTCTTTTATGCATGCCTCTTACAGTCTTGGTGGTGTGATTGGTTCTATAACCGGAGCTATGTTTGCCGGAATGGGAGTTGGGCCATTTTTTAATGCTGTATGTGTACTTGGTTTATATGCATGTTTTCGGCCTTGGTCCGTTCCGAATTTTTTGAATGATGTTCCTGTCGTACGCCGTGCAAACGATAAAAAAGAAATATCTCATCGTGTATTTCCCATTTTTGTTGTTCTATGTGGAATATTTTCAATGTTAGCGTATGCTGCGGAAGGATCTGTTGCAGAGTGGGGTAGCTTGCTTCTCTTTACTGTTAAGGATGCGAGTGAATCCACAGCAGCACTTGTGTTTGCTGCTTTTTCAACTCCAACTGTATTAGGACGTCTCTTTGGTGATCGTTTGCGTATCTACTTTGGAGATTTCATGTTAACATTCTTTGGTGCTCTTCTTTCCACCTTGGGCATGGCGCTTGTTTTGTTTTCCGCGACTCCTGGCACTTGCCTTGCTGGTTATGCATTTATGGGAATGGGACTTGCCCCGATCGTTCCGATCATGTTCAGCCGTGCAGGAAGTTATCCTGGAGTCAGTGCAGCCAAGGCAAGTACTGTTGTGTCTGGCTTATCGTATAGCGGATTATTGTTTTTTCCTCCGATGCTCGGATTTTTGGCACAGCATTATGGTTTAGAAAATGCGTTGATGAGTGTTCTTATTGTCTGTGCTGTACTTACTATGGGCATGATAATGTTAAGAAAAAAATAAAATATCATTAAATTAATTGGGGAAATTACCATGATGAAGAAATATATTACATCAATGTTGGCAGAGTATGATATTCAAATCGATGGAAATCGTCCATGGAATATTCAAATTTTCAATGAAAATCTTTACCAGCGAGTTATGCTGGATGGGACATTATGTGCATGGGAACATACGTCAAAGGATGGTGGAATTGCGAATCTTTGAATAAGATGTTTTATAAAGAAATTTCATCAAATATTGAGGATAAAATAAAAGTAATATACCAATATGTTATATATGAATGAAACATTAATATTAAACTTCAAAACATTGATAAGCAGAAAAAGAAACGATGCGGTGAAGGGGAATGTCTTGGTCGCGCCGCCTTTTGAAAATGGGTCGGATGGGCTATTCATCATATTTTCGTGCCCCCGTGTTTTCCGCCTGAACAGATTGCAGGGAAAGCTGTTTGACGAGGTTTTACATGGTGGGACATGAGAGCGGCACGTAAATCAGCCGCCGGGTCACATTCCGCACGCCCGGTGGCAATGGCATGGTTCATAATGCGGGAACAGTGTTTTTTGAGCGCGCGTGCGCCGTGCCCATGATGCCTCTCGTCTCGACTTTCCGCAGCAAGGCCGGAAGTTCGGAGCGCTTATGGCAGTGACAGTTTTGGAGCCGATGAACGGGAAGGGGGGGGCAGCCGTCAATGGGGAGAGTCCGCATGGTCCGGCGATCATTTGGCTTTTGGCGTTCAACCCGCTCCATTGCCGTCATCTCAAAGTATTCTGCGCGAGCTGCTTGTCAGCTTTCGTTGCCGCGGACGGGGCAATGGTCGCTTTCAACGGCTTTTCTGGCCTCTATTGCCTTTTTCCTTGCCCTGAAGATGGTATTTTACTCTTCAGCGTTTGTGCCTCCCGGTGTGATGAACAGGTACAATCCTTTGCCGTCAAAGAGTTTCTGTACGTTTTCAGCCGGTTTCGCGGCACGGATGCGTGTCGGTCAGGGGCATGGAGTAATTCTCCTTACACTTCTCCCTAGCATCAGAGAGCAGGTGGAACCTGACAGCATAGCCCATTATGGATACATGTTCAGCTTGCAACGCCTTGAATATCAACGGATTCCATCATCACCGCAGCAAGCGTTTCCGGAAATTTGCAGTATAATATAATTATGTAAAATAAATAGAAAATTTCTGGCATCATGCCAAAAGATACTTGCGTCGTTTTAACGATATCAAGCCTGAACTTTTTTACCGTGGTCTTAAGGAATGTAAACGAAGCCTCCATGAGGCAACCATAAACAACGTCTAACCAAGCTAACTTATTTGGTAAAACAAGATAAACAATAATTTTGGTTAAAATATCCACTTTATTTTTTTAAAAAACAAATTTCATGAATGAAAAATTTATTTTACTATTTGAATATGTTGATTACTTTTTTGATGTTTTCATTTTATTTTTTGTCACCAATTTCGAGAAATCAAATAAAAACTGTTCCGATTTTTTCATCTCAAAAATTTTTTCATAGAAAGATAGTTCTAAAAATTACAGGGAATTGACTTTATTTTTCCATCCGCTCATGATGAAAAATCAGTTTGAACAAGAGCAGTCTCGGATGGCGGCTGTGTTCCATTTTGGTCAGAAGGAGTTGTCATGGCTTTTGCTATTTTTTCTCATGAAACACATATTGACTTCGTAGGCTTTCGAAAAATAGCCTATGTGATCTCATGCATAACGGCGCTGATTGGTCTGGTTGCCATTATGTTGAATGGCGGGCTCAAATACGGCGTTGATTTCACCGGTGGTGTGATTGTCCAGATATCATTTGAGCAGCCGATTCCCGATGAACAGGTAAAAACGGCATTGGAAGATGTCAATCTGCCTGGTTTGATCGTCCAGCAGGTGGATACTGATAATCGAAACTATATGCTGCGTTTTTCCGTATCCGATGAATCGACTCAGGAATTAAGACAGCGTGTGACCGATACGCTTCATAACACGCTTCCTGATAATAAGTTCACGATACAAAGAATTGAATCAGTGGGGCCTAAAGTCGGCAGCGACTTAAGGAATATGGCAATTGAAGCAGTGTTCTACGCGGTGCTTCTGATAACGGTCTACATATCTGGTCGATTCGAACATAGCTGGATTACCGCGGGCGTCATGGTCGTGGTTCTTTATGGCGCGGTATATGGTGTATCCTATCTGGGATTGAGTAAGCTTTGGGGTGTGTTTTTAGGGTTGATGATCACATTTGTATGTTGTTGGAAGCTCAAGCTTAATTTCGCGCTGGGCGCGACGTTGGCACTTGTGCATGACGTTATTATAACAGTCGGACTTCTGACACTGCTGAATGTGGAAATCGATCTTAATGTCATAGCAGCCCTTCTCACACTTGTTGGTTATTCCATTAATGATACTATCGTCGTGTATGACAGAATACGGGAAAATCTTAGAAACGTTCCACATGACAGCAATAATAAGCCGACGATGGAATCGGTGATTAATGCATCTGTGAATCAGACTCTCGCACGTACCGTCATGACTTCTGGAACAACGTTGCTGGCCAGCCTCGCGCTGTATTTTCTTGGTGGAAATGTGATACACAGCTTCGCCCTAACCATTACGCTTGGCATCATCTTTGGTACATTCTCGTCCATTTTTGTAGCTTCTCCCATTCTCATAGCATTTGGAAATTTCGATTTCTACCATACTAAGGTAAGTCAGAAGGTGGAATTCGAACGCCCCGGTGAGCACGGCGTGGTTTAGTATTTTGGGGCTGTCCCGGCTCTTTTTTCTAGCTCAGGACAGCCTCTTTTTTAACATCAGTATTTCGTACGGACTTTGAACATACTGATGAAATCAGTATATGTCATACGATGGGTGCAATAAAAAATTCATGTTCTTCCGATTTCTTTGATCGACTACGAACTGCTAGGGGGATGGGATAGACTCGCCCCTCAGCGGGTCTATCCCATCCCCCTAGCAGTTCGTTGGTTATTTTTCTTGATATGGAAGGGAGGCATCCGGCCTCCCTTCCATATACTGAAATCACTGTCCGCGAGCTAGGTTCGTCAGTGTCTGGTTTGCATTGGCAATCTGGGTGTTTGCGCCCTGCAGATAAGAGTTATACTGGCCGATGAAGTCCTGGAGATAAACCATGAGAGTCTGTGTTTTGTTGCCGATGGTCTCCTGGTAATTAGTCAGGGATTTCAAGACATAGTCCCATTCGTCGGTTCCAAGAATGTAGTCCTCGTCGTTATTTGGGTACGAGAGATCATACGCATTCATGTAGTCAATGAGATCTTGTGACATGGCAAAACAGCCGTCTCCAACTTTTTTTCCGGTGATACTCGTCGTACCTGTCCCTTCATCGTCCTTGCTTTTCTGCTGGCAGTTGCGTGCCTCTTCGATCATTTTGGCACACTTTTCCTGCTCTTCCTGAATTTTTTCAATCTGATCCATATAGGACTCGGCCTGAGTTTTGCATATTTCTGCCTGCGCAAGCTGAAGTTTAGCAAACATCATCTGTATGCTTCCTGTCGGACCGAGGTCAATGGCGGCCATGATCTCGGAAAGTTTTTGACTTCCGCTGGTGGCGTCTACCATGAGTTATACTCCTTTGGTTAATGGTGGATAAGAAAAGGATGAGCAGTCCCATTCAGGCCCATCTCATTCATGACTGTGCGCACGACATTGTGGATGTCGAGCGGTACGTTCTCTGATTCCGTCATGGCAGCTTGCACGCGCATGGCTTGGGCAGGGGATTTGGATCCATCTGCAGTTTCCGGCATTTTAAGACTATCATCGAAGGCGTCAATAAGTGGGTCTCATGCTTGTCCGAACAAGGTCAGCATGCTCATTCCTTCATGTTCCGTCATCGGAGTGCCGGGCATCTGTTCAAGCACGTCGCCTATGGCACTGTCAAAGTTAAACCCGTCAGTCAGAGAAATCAGACCTCTTACGGCTGAAGCTGTCAGAAGATCGTTGCAGGCCGTAGAGTGAAGTTCATCAGGAAGAGAACCGAGAGCATCCTGTAAGGCCGTTCTTATAGTCGGGCCGTTGCTGTCGGTGATCCCTCCGAGAGCATGCGGATTCCGTGTTCTTTGAATAAGATCTTAAGCAGGAGTTCACTGCTCACAGGTTCCGCAGTTATGTGGCTCATGAAAGAGGAGACAGCTTGCTGCTGTACCCCGGCAGGGGCGATACCTGCGGGTGGCAGGGTGATGAAAAGACTTCACGAGCAGTATCATCCATCCCATTTTTACCACTCAGAAGCTGTGCCATTTTCAGTTGTTCTTCCAAGAAATTTCTGGCAGCAGGAGTCAGACTTTCATACTGTTCAAGTCCGTTTTCAGAGAGCAAGGATGATCCTCTTTCTCCATGCAGGAATGAGTCATCTTCCAAACACAAAGTCAAGCTTTTTCGGTGCGCAGGGCGGCACCGAGAAGTAATTCAGAGACTCTTTTGCCGACTGAGTTTGTAGTCCAGCCAGTAATGCCGGGACTTCATAGATCAGTTGGTATCATGTGAGCACATCGCGGGGGGGGCCGGAAAGATCCTTCACCGCCATGTCATGGTCGGAGTCGGGCATTTCGGCCGTTCGGCCTGACCGTATCCGACGGAAGGCGTCCGATCGATGCGGTTCAACGGCAGCAGCTGCGATAGGGACAGCGGTCGCAGCGTTCAGTGCGTCGCGGCGCAAAGCTTTCGGACAGAATCATGTGTCTCAGCACGAAGCGGAGCAGGGCCGGGATGCGTTCCTTCATGATGAAGGCGCGCGTGTCCTCGTCGATTCTGGATCCGAGCAGCGGCAGTTCTTCGCCCCTGTCGGCGAGTTGTACCAGAGCGGCGTCGAAGAGCGGGGCGCGTCGCAGAGCATCCGCATTTCGTGGATCGTTGCCGCAGAGGTAAAGATAGGCGGGCAGTTGTATGCTGGGCAGAGCCGCGGCCAGTTCTGGCAGAGGATCGGCAAGTCCCGGATGCCAGACACGCATTGCGTCCCAGAGGCGTTCGTCGTTCCAGAAGGAGGCATGGGGCTGTCTTCCCGTGTTTCCGCTCTTGTAGTCCAGAATGATCAGTCCCTGTTCCCGTCGGTCGAGTCGGTCGATGGTGCCTTTCAGCGTGAAACTCTGTCCGTGTTCTTCCAGAACGGTGGAGACGTCGTGTTCGAGCTGGAGCAGTTCCAGTACCGTGGGCTGCGAGACGGCGAAGGTACGCAGACGGGCGGGACCGGCGACTTCCAGCATGAAACGGCTCTGTGCCGGCAGATTGACGGCAAGTCCGCTGGCGTCGAGTTCCTCACGGAAGAGTTCTTCCAGCGTTTCCGCGCGCAGGGCGCCCTGAGGCACGGGATGTCCGACAAAGGGGAGGAAGGCGCGCTGCAGCACGGTATGCAGCATGATGCCGACGCCGAGATGATCGTCTCCTTCCATGACCTCGTCCGCTTCTCTGATCGTACAGACATACTTGTGGAAGAAACGTGCGGGACAGGAAATATAGGTGTCTATGGCCGTGGGAGAGAGAGGTCTGCGGGAGAAAAGTTCGCGCATGCTCTTGTCGACGGTGCTTGTACGCGGTATGGGCGCATACCGGGGCAGCGGAGGCTCCGTCATGGGAAAAGCGGAGGCGAAAAGGGGATCCGTTCCCGGTTTCAGCAGCTCGCCTCTGTGCTGTTCCATGTGCCAGACGGCTTCTTCCACGAGACGGGACCGGAGTTTTTTGCCGTCCATGACGCCGGTCTGCACGCCTTCCTGCCAGTAAAGCAGCACTTCCTTCGCTCCTGCGATGAGGCGATGGAAGGTGTGCGCTGCGAGCATGTCTCTGCGGCTGTTGTCGGGCAGTCCCAGCAGCGGGCGCAGGTTGTCGGGCAGCAGCGGATCGCGGGCGGGGGCTCCGGGCAGGGCGTCTTCGGTGAGGTCGAGCATATAGACGCGGTCAAAGTGCAGCAGACGGGTTTCCAGCGTACCGAGGATCTGAAGACCGGTGAGCGGATCGGCTTCAAAGGGAACGCGCTGTTCGGAAAGATGCTGACGCACGATGGCGAAAAGCGATTCCGCGGAGAGATGTTCGCCGGCCATGCCGTTGTCCGACAGCTCGGGAATGACGCCCTGCATGAGTCTGGCCAGACATTCGGCATCCAGCGGAAAGCGCGGCCAGATATGCGCTCCGTTCTCAAGAAGCAGCTGACACAGTTCCCGGAGACGGGAGGCCAGATCCTCCAGCGTTTCCAGATGCCGCCACCGTGCGACAAGCACGTCCATGACCTTTTCCAGCAGCTGTCCCGTTTCTTCGCACAGCGTCTCCGACGACGCTCTTTCCAGCTCTCCCAGAATGTCGTCCGCCAGATCGGACGCACAGCTTTTTGCGTCCACCATGCGGCTTCCCGTGCGCAGGCGGGCTTCCATGCGGGAAAGGAAGGGGCGGAGCGGCAGAGGATCGGCGCCGTTTTCGGAGGGCACGCCGAGCATACGCACATAGGGATGACGGATGAGCGCCAGAAGGCTTTTCCAGTGGACGAGTCCCGCGGCGTTCATGCCGCGCCTTGTTTCCAGAATGCGTTCCACAAGCTGGGCCAGAAGTGAACGCTCCAACGGGTAGCCCAGGGATATGTTGATGTTCTTTTCCGGAATGTGATGCAGCGTGGGCATGAGAAGAGAGTCATGGGTGATGACCACGGCACGGCTTTCTCCGGGATGGGGATGTTCAAGAAGCTCCTTTTTCAGCTCCAGCAGCTGGGAGTGCAGATCGTATCCGGCGTGAAAGCGTATGTCCGGGCGACTGTTCCCCGTCTTTCCCAGCAGTTCGCCTCCGGCCTTCCAGCGGGCGAGCCATTCTTTGTGTTCGGTACAGCTCCAGTGCCCTTTGCCGGAGAGGATGTCCGGATCGGTATGCAGACAGATCCTGGCGCCGTGCATCCAGAGATAGCGGAACAAGGCGTCTTCGGCGCGGGTGAGGCGCACGAATCCGGCCAGAATGATGCTCTTGCCCTGAAGCTTGAGCGGCAGATCGGGATCGGCTCCGGCAAGCTGCGCTGCGTGTTGGGCATCCAGTCCTGGGGTGCTCAGACCGCGTGTGCGCAGCGCGGAGCGGTAGCGTTCCTGAATACGGCTGAGACTTCCGAGCAGCGCCGCGGCGTAGGGGGCCACCATGTCGTCCACATGAAGCAGATCCCCGGCTTCCACCATGTGACCCGCGCATTCGTCGAGCAGATGGGCAAGCCGGGCACCCCATGGATAGAAGCGCGCCATCCCGTCGTCATCGTTCAGGCTTTCCGCGATTTTCGAAAGCGCCGTTTTGGCATCCTGTTCGCGGCGCATGGCAAGCAGAACGTCCTTGAGCACGGCCACCTGATCCAGCGTTCCGGCCATGCGCGGCACGGAGCGCGTCCAGCTTTCAAGGCAGGTCTGCACGAGCTGAGCGGCGTTCATGACGTGCGGCAGCAGCAGCGGTTTGTCCGCCTGCCTGCGATAGATGTCGAGCAGATAACGCCGGGGACGATTGAGAGGAAAGACGACGACGGCCCTGCCCGGACGATCGTTCGTCATGGAGCGGACCAGTTCATGGATGCGAAGCATGAAGTCGTCGTCCCAGGGAACGATATGAAAGAGGGAACGGTTACGGCTGCTCATGTTCGTCTCCTGGCAGGATCTGGAATATTTCACGGCGGTCGAGATAGACCAGCGCGCCGCGTACCTTCATGGCCCCCGTTTCCTGCAGGAGGCGGAGATATCTGGAAAGCTGTTCCCTGTGTCCGGGATCGGGCAACGCGCCCGGCGTACCGGTTTTGTATTCCACGGCGACAAGTTCCCGTCCGTCGTCTACCAGAAGGTCGACGCGGAACTGACGCCCCTCGCCGTCGAGAAGGGCGTGTTCCGGCGTACCGAAGGCCAGCCAGTGCGGCGTTTCCGGCTGAAGGGCATACCAGTACAGAATGTCCTCAATGTCCTTTCGCCGTGCTTCCCTGTCGGGTACGGGCAGGGGAAAGGTGGAGATGCCGCGGGCTGCGGCCATGGCCGCGTCGCGTCTTGCCGACGCCTCCCCGACGCCGGAAATCTGCAGGCTTTCCAGACAGTGATGGATGAGCGTACCGCGACGTTTGGGCGTGAACGTCCAGTCCTCCAGCGGACTGCGGAACATACGGAGCCGCGGAAGCCAGTTCATGGGACGCCATGGTTCCTCTTCGCCTTCGGATTTTTCGTCATGGTCGTCTTCCGGAAGGGAGACGGGCGCAGACTCCCGCTCAGTGACGGAAGGATGCGCGCTCTTTTTTGCTTCGACCTCCTTCGGTGCGTCGTCGCGCGGGATCCGTCCGGACGTTTCCGTCTCATCTCCCCAAACCAGGGCGCCGTCCTCCTCCTTGAGAGAACCTCTGATGCGGGATAGAAGAGCGTCGAGCATGCGCGCGATCGGACCATCGTCGGGGTCTGGCAGAAAACAGTGCAGCTCGGACACGGCGCGGGTCATGGCCACGTAGACGAGATGGAGGGATTCGCGCGCCGTGTCCATCCGGTCCATGAGCCAGGGGCGCCCCATGTCGCGGCTCAGCGGCGCAAGCACGCCGGTTCCCCGGCTGTTCCAGAACACCGACTTGTCGTCCGAGTTTCTGCCGAGAGAGAAATTCAGCCAGGGCAGAATGACTACGTCGAATTCCAGTCCCTTGGCCTTGTGCGTGGTCATGATGCGTACGGCGTCCATGCTTTCGGGCAGCGGAGCCTTTTCCTGACTGCCGCTTTCGTCCCAGAGGTCCAGAAAGCCCGAAAGATCGGAAACGCCGGCATCTTCCGCACAGAACAGCACTTCCAGAAAACGCCGCACGAAGCCGACGGACTCGGGACGTCGTTCCGTGACACGCCAGCGTTCGAGTACCTCCATGACGGCATCATAGGCCGTAAGCAGTCCGGCATTGTCGTGCAGGGGGGCGAAGACGCTCTGCCAGGCATCGGGAAAGTCCGCGGCAAACTGTCGTGCCATGCTTCTGTGACGCGCGCGAGAGGCGGCCCAGTCGCAGAGCGCGGCTCTGTCGAGAGGCGTTCCCCCTGCGGACGGCAGCGGCGGCAGAAGCTCCTCTGCGCAGAGCGTCGACCAGAAGGCGATGTCGTCGTCCGGATCGTTCATGAAGCGCAGCAGACTGACGAGTCCTGCCACGACGGGCTGCTCCGCAAGCAGCAGGCTTCCCTGCGTGACCACGGGAATGTGACGGCTCATGAGCCAGGACGCGGCCTGTGCCGCCTGATCGTTGTTGCGCGTCAGAATGCAGATGTCGCCCCAGGAACGTGTCCTGCCCAGTCTTTCCACAAGATCCGGAACGGCCGTGGAGAGCGTTTCATCCTCGCGTCCCTTTTCCAGCGGGCAGAGCCTGACATACCCGCCCGGCGCGCAGTGCTCGGCGCTCTGCGAGGCTTTGTCGAAGGCTTCTCTGAGAAGCGATGCCTGTTCTTCGAGCAGTTCCTCGTCGCCTTCGGCGAGTTCGGCAAGCAGCGTCCTTGCGCAGTCCGCGTCCCCCAAAGGAGAGAAAAGGGCATTGTTCCATGCCACGATGCGCCGGCGGCTGCGCCAGTTGAAGGGCAGCGTTTCCAGCACGGGACTGCCAGCCAGTGTCAGCAGAGGAGAGCCGGGCCTGACCAGTTGATCGAAGAGGGCGGCGTCTCCGCCGCGCCAGCCGTAGATGGCCTGCTTCATGTCGCCTACGATGGTGAGCGAGCCGTTTCTGGACAGGGCCTCCTCGGCCAGAGGCTGGAGCGCCATCCACTGATCGCGGCTCGTGTCCTGAAATTCGTCGATGAGCATGTGCGTGATGCGGGAGCCGAGACGGCAGAAAAGTTCGTTCACGCCGTCGCGGTCATCCGCGGCGCGTATGGCGAGTCGCGGCACCTGCGAAGCGGCGATGACGCCGTTTTTTCGTTCGTAGTCCTCCAGTCGTGCGTACACGGCCTGCGCCAGTTCGGTGAAGGGCATGAGGCGACGTGCGCCGAGCAGCACGCGTATTTCCCGCATGTCGCTCTGAAGACTTTCATACAGCGCGTGCAGCGACAGACTGGCCCGTCCCTTCGAAGCCTTGAGCAGGCAGTCGTCGAAGCTGTCCTTCTGGAACATGCTTGAGGTAAGCGGCAGTTTGTCCGCCCTGCCTGCGCATTCCACGCAGGCGTTCAGGGCGCCGAGCAGATATCTGCTTGCCTTCAGCTCCTCTTCTTCGATACGGGCGCGCATTTCCCCGGCGTCGTTTCTGATGCCGTCAAGCACGGCCTGAAAATGCCGTTCCGCCTCTTCGGGAGAGGCCAGATCCCGGATGTTCCATCCGTCCGCGGCAAGCATGCGGGAAACCATGGAAATCACGCGTTCGCGTATGCGCTCTCCGGCCAGAAAGCCCCGCGTTTTTTCCGAGCGCAGCATCTGCCGGCAGGCACGTCGGAACAGCAGAGCGAGCGTGTCGTTCTCGCGCGCCTGTTCGGCCATGTCGTCGAACACGGGAGCTGTGATGTCCCTGTCGGAAAAGCGCGGTTCGAAATCGGGCGACAGATCGAAGTCCAAGGCCGAAAGACGGACCATGAGATGCAGAAGGCTGTCGATGGTACGGATATTCAGGGAACTGTAGCTGCGGATGAGCATTTCCACGGCCTCACGCGCTCTGTTCTTCGTCCAGAACGCGTCTTCGTCCGTCCTGCCGGATGGAGCGAGGGCAAGACTCTTCAGCCGCGCGAGCAGCCGCTCGCGCATTTCCGTGGCGGCCTTGTTGGTGAAGGTGATGGCCAGAATTTCCTGCCAGCCGTAGTCGTCGCCTTCGGCCACGGCGCAGCCAGAGGGTGGACGGCTCCACGACGCGCCGGAAGAGCCTGCGAGCAGCGAGAGAAAGCGGCTGGTCAGGGTATAGGTCTTGCCGGAGCCTGCGGAGGCCTTGATCTGTCGGAATTCGCTCATGGTGGACGTGTGTTTCGGCGGAGGATCATTCTTCCCTTTCCATCATCGGACATTCCGTGGATCTTCGCAAGATGTCCTGCGGCATGCCGGGAACGACGGAAGGCCGCGACAGTATCTGTCGCAGCCTTCGGGGAGCGGAATCCACTCTCAGACCGTATTTTTCCACATCACCGTCGCATCGGGAGAAAGCGATGGCCGAAGTCGACCGAAATGTTTTCGGTAAAGGCGCAGAAGTGAGTTCCGCCTGCCGACGAAGACGGTGTCGAGGCTCTTTTCGGAACCCGAGAAGTCCATTCAGGCGAGGCGCTGTCCCGTGGTGGCGATGACGGAACGCCAGTAGTTGGACTTGATGTCGATCTGCCGGCGGCGGCGCGTGACGAGCTGCAGAGGCAGATGCACGAAGCGGTCGAGCAGTCGGGCGACGACCATGTTGGTCTTGCCGGCCATGGCCGCATGAACGGCGTTGCGTCCGAGCAGGCCGCAGTAGACGCGGTCGTTGGTATTGGCGGGCACGGAACGCACGATGTAGCTGGGATCGATGTATTTGACCGTGACGTTCATGTCCTTGGTGGAGAAATAGTTCTTGATGGCCTTCTGCAGGAATATGCCGATGTCGCCGAGGACGCGGTTGCCGGAGGCGTCGGTTTTGCCGCTTGCGGTGAGCAGGTCCTGTCCGGCGCCTTCGGCCGCGACGATGACGGCATGGGAGCGGTTGCGCAGACGCTCTTCCAGCGCGGGCAGCAGTCCGCCCTCGCCTTCGAGCCTGAAGGGAACCTCGGGCACGAGTACGAAGTTGACGATGTTGAGCGAGAGCGTGGCCTGTGCCGCGATGAAGCCGGATTCACGACCCATGAGCTTGACGAGTCCCACGCCGTAGGGAGCACCGATGGCTTCGGTATGGGCGCAGCGAAGGGAGGATGTGGCCACGTCCACGGCGGTGTCGAAGCCGAAGGACTTGGGCACGAAGTTGATGTCGTTGTCGATGGTCTTGGGAAT
>CALUTB010000047.1 GCA_944323575.1 uncultured Mailhella sp.
CACGTCCTCCAGATAGACCGGCTTCAGTCCGGCGTCCCTGAGCGCCTCTTCCATGGCGGAGAGATCGGCAAGGGCGACAACGTCATGCTCGGCTACATGCGTTCCGCCGCGCCCGGCGTGCTGGAGCCGCCCGTGGACGAGGCACTTGCCGCGGTCTTTGCCGAAAGGGGCGAGGGCGACGACGGTCGGGGCTGGTACGAGACCGGCGACATCGTGCACATGGACGACGAGGGCTTCATCTTCATACGCGGCCGTGCCAAGCGCTTTGCCAAGATCGGCGGAGAGATGGTCTCGCTCGCCGCGGTGGAGGAAGCGCTCCGGGAACTGTGGCCCGACGCCGTGCTCGGAGTGGTGGCCATTCCCGATCCGCGCAAGGGCGAGCAGCTTGCCCTCGTCATCGATGAGGGGAACGTGACCACGAGCCGCATCGCCGCGCACTTTGCCAGCCGCGGACTTTCGCCGCTCTGGACGCCGAAGCGCATCATAAGCGTCAAGCAGGCACCTCTTCTGGGTTCCGGCAAGTTCGACTACCGCAGGGCGCGGGAACTTGCGGAAAACGGCTAGCGTTTTTCGTTTCCGCAACATGAAGACCGCGGAAGGAAAAGGTCTTCTGCGCTTTCTAGTCCGGAAAGCCCGCCTTCGGCGCGGCGCGCACGGAGGTTCCGCCGCGTTTTTCTGCAGGCGGCAGCAGGGCGCGGCAAAACGCTCCCGGAGCTTTTCGGCATTTTTTTCCCGCGCTTCACATTTTTTCTTGAAAAAAACGTCCGCATTTCGTAGTCTTTCAAAAAAGACGCCGTAAAGGCAGGGAAATCATGATGAACGTCCGCAATGCCGCCGCTTTTCCGAAGAACGAAGTCAGCTTCGCGTCTTCTCTTCTGCTGTGCGGACGACTGTCCGGTCTTCTGCTGTGCCCGGACATATCGTGATTTCTGACGCATAACAGGAAGAAAGGCTGTTCCGTCGGAAGTCGGAGCAGCCTTTTTTGTAGCCTCCGTCCGCTCCGCGCGGCGGAGACGCAGCATGAAAAACGCAGACCGCGCAAAAAGAGACGGCCTGAAAACGCAAGGAGAAAAACATGTCCGACCGCGTCATCATTTTCGACACCACGCTCCGCGACGGAGAACAGTCCCCTGGCGCCACCATGGATCTCGGTGAAAAGATCCGCATCGCCCGTCAGCTGGAAATGCTGGGCGTAGACGTCATCGAGGCTGGCTTTCCCGCGGCCAGCGAAGGCGACTTCGAGGCCGTGAAGGCCATTGCCCAGAGCGTGGAGAAGGCACAGGTCGCCGGTCTTGCCCGCGCCAACTTCAAGGACATCGACCGCGCCTGGGAGGCCGTGAAGTTCGCCCGCAATCCGCGCATCCACACCTTCATCGCCACCTCGCCCATCCATATGGAGTACAAGCTCCGCAAGACCCCCGACGAGGTCGTGGAACTGGCCGTGGCCGCCGTGAAGCGCGCCGCTTCCTATACCTCCAACGTGGAGTTCTCCGCTGAGGACGCCTCCCGTT
Source organism: uncultured Mailhella sp. (assembly GCA_944323575.1). Taxonomy (GTDB): domain Bacteria; phylum Desulfobacterota; class Desulfovibrionia; order Desulfovibrionales; family Desulfovibrionaceae; genus Mailhella. The sequence goes on from CALUTB010000047.1 coordinate 1,512, forward strand.
CCGATCCCGATTTCCTCGTGCGCATCGTCACCGCGGCCATCGAGGCCGGCGCCACCACCATCAACATTCCCGACACCGTGGGCTTTGCCCAGCCCGACGAGTTCGGCGCGCTCATCCGCTACATCATTGAAAACGTGCCCAACTCCGACAAGGCCATCTTCAGCGTGCACTGTCACGACGATCTCGGTCTTGCCGTGGCCAACAGCCTTTCCGCCGTCAAGAACGGCGCGCGTCAGGCCGAACTGTGTCTGAGCGGCATCGGCGAAAGAGCCGGCAACGCCTCCCTCGAAGAATTCGTCATGGCTCTCAAGCTCCGTCCCGAATACTACGGCGTGGAATGCACCATCGTCACCGAGCAGCTCTATCCCTCCTGCCATCTGCTTTCGCTCATCATCGGCCGTCCCATTCCCGCCAACAAGGCCGTCATCGGCAGCAACGCCTTCGCCCATGAATCCGGCATCCATCAGGACGGCATGCTCAAGAACCGCAACACCTACGAGATCATGACGCCGCAGGCCGTGGGCCGCAAGTCCACGGACATCGTCATCGGCAAGCACTCCGGCCGCAACGCCGTGCGCACCCGTCTCGAGGAACTCGGCTACAATCTCGACACCGATCAGGTCAACGCCGTGTTCGCCGCCATGAAGGAACTGGCCGACAAGAAGGCCCGCATCCACGACGAGGACCTCGAAGCCCTCGTGTTCTCCGAAGTGTACCGTATGCGCATTCCGGACCGCTTCCGCCTCAGCAACATCTGCGTGCAGACCACCATGGGTTCCACCATGCCCACCACCGCCGCCGTGGTCATGCAGGATCACGACGAGGAAGTGCGTCTTGCCGGCTTCGGCGTCGGCCCCATCGACGCCGCCTTCAACGTCATTTCCCAGATCTGCGGCACGAAGGCCGAGCTTGAGAAGTTCTCCGTGAACGCCATCACCGGCGGCACCGACGCTCAGGGCGAAGTGTCCGTGCATCTGCGCGACGGCAAGTATTCCGCCACGGGCCGCGGTTCCGACCTCGACATCATCGTGGCCAGCGCCAAGGCCTATGTGGACGCCCTGAACCGCCTCGAGCACAAGGAAAAGGACGTCATCAGCTACAAGCAGAACCCCGTCGACTGATTCCGGACCGTACCGGTCTTTTCCTGCGGCCCGTCCTTCCGCGACGGGCCGCCGCAAGCCTTTCTTTTTTCCTGGAGACACAATCATGGCAATGACCCTTGCCCAGAAAATACTTCAGATGCACACCGACGAAGAGGTCCGCGAACCGGGACAGATCGTGGAATGTTCCCTTTCCGGCGTGCTTGCCAACGACATCACCGGACCTTTGGCCATCAAGTCCTTCCGCGCCATGGGGGCAAGGAAGGTCTTCGACAAGGACCGCGTGTTTCTGGTGATGGATCACTACACGCCCCAGAAGGACATCGCTTCGGCCAATCAGGTCATCGTGTCGCGCAACTTTGCGAAGGAAATGGGCATCACCCACTACTATGAAGGCGGCTGCGCGGGTGTGGAACACGCGCTTCTGCCCGAAAAGGGACTGGTCAAGCCCGGCGATCTCGTCATCGGCGCGGACAGTCACACCTGCACCTACGGCGGCATCGGCGCCTTTTCCACGGGCCTCGGCTCCACGGACATCGCCTGCGGCATGGTGCTCGGCAGGCTGTGGTTCAAGGTTCCCGCCACCATCCGCGTGAACATCGAAGGCGACATGCCCCGCTGGATCCGCGGCAAGGACCTCATTCTGCGTCTCATCGGCGAAATCGGCGTGGACGGCGCACTCTACCGCGCGCTGGAATTCGGCGGCTCCGCCCTGAAGGACGTGGACATTGAAGGTCGTCTGTGCATGGCCAACATGGCCATTGAGGCGGGCGGCAAGTGCGGCCTGTTCCCTTCGGACGATTTGACCGCCGAATACTGCCGCGCCCACGGCACGAGCGATCCCATGCGGCTTTCCGCCGACGAGGGCGCCGAGTACGAGCGCGTGGTCACCATGAACGTCACCGGCATGGAGCCTGTGGTCGCCTGTCCGCATCTGCCGGAAAACACCCGTTCCGTCTCCGAACTTTCCGACGTGACCGTGGATCAGGTGGTCATCGGCTCCTGCACCAACGGCCGCATTTCCGACATGCGCGACGCCGCTGAAGTCCTGCGCGGCCGCAAGGTGGCGAAGGGCGTGCGCTGCATCGTCATTCCCGCTACGCCTGCGGTCTGGCGTCAGGCCATGGACGAAGGCCTCTTTGAAGTCTTCTCCGACGCAGGCTGCGTCATCAGCACGCCGACCTGCGGTCCGTGCCTCGGCGGCTACATGGGCGTGCTCGGCGACGGCGAACGCTGCATCTCCACCTCGAACCGCAATTTCCGCGGCCGCATGGGCAGTCTGGAATCCGAGCTTTATCTCGCAAGTCCCTGCGTGGCGGCGGCTTCCGCCGTCACCGGCGTCATCACGGGGCCGGACGCGCTCTAGGCTGCCCGCGGGGAAAGGCGGTTTCGGTGCATCGGCCCGGAGCGTCTTTCCCGTCGGGAGTTCTTTGTCCGGAAGGAAACCGTCCTTCCGCCTCCCTCGCGCCCGGGTTGCGCTTTTGCAGCGCATCCCTTCGGGTGCAGGGAGTCTCCCTCCCGCGTGATTCGTCGCGACGGGAGAAATACAGGAGTTTTCCCATGTCCTTTACCGGAAAAGTACATAAGGTCGGCGCTCATATCGACACCGACGCCATCATTCCCGCACGCTTTCTCGTCACCACCGATACCCGCAAGCTCGGCGAAGCCTGCATGGAAGGTCTTGAGCCGGGCTGGGTGAAGCGCGTGCACGAGGGCGACATCATCGTGGCGGACCGCAATTTCGGCTGCGGCTCCTCCCGCGAACACGCGCCGCTCGCCATCATCGGCGCCGGCATCCGCGCCGTGGTCGGCCACAGCTTTGCCCGCATCTTCTACCGCAACGCCTTCAACATGGGCCTTATGCTGCTCGAAGTGGGCGACGAAGTGAAAAAGATCAACGACGGCGACACCCTTGAAATCAGCCCTGAACACGGCATCATCCGCGATCTCGACAACGGCGCGGAAATCCGCATCCCCCCGCTTTCTCCCATGATGCAGACCCTCATCGACAAGGGCGGCATGGTGAACTACGTCAGGGAACAGCTGAAAATGCGCGGCGAAGCGGAGTAAAGACGAAAAAGCCGTGCGGGGGAATGATTCCCCCGCCTCTTCGTTTCCGTCCTCAGGATTCGCCTGTTGCCGGAACGGAGGCTGCAAAGGAGCACGCGTCCCTCAAAAGGAGGGGCGCGTGTTCCGGTTGAAAGAAAAAAACGGGCCAGGCAGGAGCCCGAAAACTTATGGTCATGCGTAAATTGTAAAACGCCTTTTGATTCGCTGAGAAAGAGGTGCGGTCCGTCAACTGCGCCCATAGGCAAATCAAGAGGAACGTCGGCCATGCGGCTGGGGTCCCTTTGCGTCGCAGGGGTGGTGGGACCTTCTTCCGCGCGGACGATCCTTTCGCCGTGGCCTACACCTTCTTCCGTGCGGACGCTGTTTTCCGGGCCTTGTTGATGCGTCTGGTCATGCCGTTCATGCCCGGCTCATTGTCATTTTTTTATATGCCGACGTTCCGCCGTCTCTTCCATGCCGCGGCGGTACGGAAGAGGCGGCCTGGTGCGCATCTCGTCTCCTTTTTTCCGGCCCTTTTCGGGACGCAGAAGCAATGCGTTTTCCTTCAGGGAATTTTCCTTCCTCCGCAGCATGTTGCGTCCTTTTCCATGAGAATGTCCGGATTCCTCCGCAAAAAACGTTGAAGAGCCTCATATAATCTGTTAGTCTTGTTAAAATCTGAAGAGTTTCAGGCGGAATGCGCAGGAACAACGTCCTTTTCCGCACATTCCGCCGCACGGAGACTGCGTCATGGAAGAATGACGCAATGTCTCCCGTGCATTTTGTTCTGCGTTTCCTTCGGGAAGCGCCGTATCTTTCTGGGGGATGTATGGAACCTTATTATGCTGGATGGATGTCGCTGCTGCCTCCCGTGACGGCCATTGTGCTTGCACTCATTACCAAGGAAGTGGTTTCTTCGCTGCTCATAGGCATTCTGACCGGCACGTTCATCTATTCCGTGGGAACCGGCGCCGATTTCGTGATCATGAGCACCATCGAGTCGGCCTTTTCCATCATGGGCAAGCGCCTCAACTTCGACATCGTCATGTTCTGTTCCGCGCTGGGCGCTCTCGTGTACGTCATTTCCATGGCGGGAGGCTCCCGCGCCTACGGCCGCTGGGCCACGTCGCGCATCAGAAGCCGTCGCACGGCCCTGCTCTCCACCTGCGGTCTCGGCGGTCTCATCTTCATCGACGACTATTTCAACTGCCTCACCGTGGGCACCGTCATGAAGCCCGTGACCGACACCTACAAGGTCTCCCGCGCCAAGCTGGCCTACATCATCGACGCCACGGCCGCCCCCGTGTGCATCATCGCGCCCATCTCCAGCTGGGCCGCCGCCGTAGGCAGCAATCTCAAGTCCACCGGCGCCTTTGAAAGCGAACTTGCCGCCTTCGTGGCCGCCATCCCCTACAACTTCTATTCTCTGCTTTCCCTGACCCTCGTGGTGCTGCTGTGCCTGTTCAAGTGGGACTTCGGCCCCATGCGCATCTCGGAGAAGCGTGCCGAGCAGGGGGATCTCGGCGTGCTCGCCCAGCAGACCGGCATCGGTCTGGAGACCAAGAACGGCAAAGTCTTCGACATGCTCATTCCCATCGGCAGTCTCATCGTCTTTGCCGTGCTCGCCATGATGTACAGCGGCGGATACTGGGGTTCCGATCCCGCCTATCATGACTTCCGCGCCGCGCTCGGCAACTGCAACGCTTCTCCTGCGCTGGTGTGGGCGTCCTTCGGCGGGCTCGTGGTCGCGCTGCTTCTGTACGTTCCCCGCGGTCTCATGAGCCTCGACGAATTCATGCACGGCGCCGTGGAAGGCATGAAGGCCATGCTCACCGCCAACCTCATCCTCGTTCTTGCCTGGGGCATCAGCGGCGTATGCCAGGACATGCTGCAGACCAACAAGTTCGTGGAGTCGCTCGTCACGAACGGCAACATGATCGGCGACATGCTTCCCTTCCTCATTTTCGTCATCGCCAGCTTCCTCAGCTTCTCCACCGGTACGGCCTGGGGGTCCTTCGGCATCCTCATTCCCCTCGTGGTGCCCGTCGCGCAGGCGCTCTGTCCGGAACTTCTGGTGGTGTCCCTTTCAGCCACGCTGGCGGGCAGCGTGTTCGGCGATCACTGCTCGCCCATTTCCGATACCACCATTCTTTCCAGCGCCGGCGCCGGATGCAGCCACATCGAGCACGTTTCCACGCAGCTGCCTTATGCGCTTCTTGCCGCAGGATGCAGCGCCGTGGGATATCTGGTGGCGGGCTTCGTCAGCTCCAGCCCGTGGATCTGTCTGCTCGTGAGCGGCTCGCTGCTTGTGATTCTCCTGCTCATATTCAACGTCCTGCATGACAGAAAGGATGCCGCGGCCGCATAGTACGTCGCGTTCGCGTCTCATGTCTGATGAAACATCCCCGTACGGAGCTGCCGTGCGGGGATGTTTCATCAGAGGCGGATGTTTTCCGCGCTCCTCGTCGGGGGAGCGGGCTTTGCGTCACAGCTTCTGGCTGAGGTATATCATGTCCCGGAGCAATTTGCCGTTTTCGAATATGGGGTGATCGTAGTTCTTTACGAAGAAGTCCTTTTCCACGTGGGAGAAGCGGAAGCCGCAGGCCTTGTAGAAGTTCAGCGTCACGGGGCTGTCGCCCGTGCCCACGAGCATGACGTCGCCTCCCCTGAAGCGTCCGATGAGAAAACGGACCATGATTCTGCCGAGGCCACGACGGCGGAAGGGAGCGGCCACGGCAAGATTCTTGAGTTCATACACGCCTTCGCCTTCCTTCGTGACCACGGCCACGGCCAGAGGATTCTCCTTTTCATCGAACAGCACGAAAAGTTCGCCGCGGGAAAGGTAGCGGTCAATCATGCTCTCCTGCTCGTCCGCTTCGAGCAGCAGGGGAAGGAAACGTTTCTTGTCGCGGTCAATGAGCTGTATGTTCATGGAAATCCTCATGAGTCGGGGAGGCGGCAGGCGTGCGCCGGACCGGAAAAGGGGGCGGAAAAGGGCTTTTGCCGCACGGGGCCGCACGGCGGAACCCGGAAGAGGGCAGCGGGCGCGGCATTGATGTGTCGGATTCAGGTATGTCATGTCCCGCAGCGCCGTCCTCTGATGAGGGGGCACAGAGCTTCGCGAAGCAATCCTTCCCGGCGGCGTTTGCCGCGCGGGGGGGGAAAGGAAAGACCGGGGAAGAATCCCCGGTCTCTTTTTTATTCGTAGCTTTTGCAGTGGGCGCTCATGCGGGCCCTGGCGCGGGCCATGCGCTCGCGCAGGATGCCTCGGTAGGCTTCCAAGCTGCCGCCGATGTCGTCCATGCTGCCGCGGGCCGCGCCGCTGTCGATGGCGGCCTTGGCCACGGCCGGAGCCACCCACTCGATGATGCGCGGATCAAGAGGCATGGGGATGATGTATTCCGGACCGAAGGTGAAGTTGCGGCCGTGGTAGGCGGCGCTCACTTCTTCCGGCACCGGCTCGAGGGCGAGTTCGGCCAGGGCTCCGGCGGCGGCGATTTTCATCTCTTCGTTGATCTTGCTCGCGCGCACGTCGAGAGCGCCGCGGAAGATGAAGGGGAAGCCGGAGACGTTGTTCACCTGATTGGGATAGTCGGAACGGCCCGTACCCATGATGGCGTCGGGACGCACGGCCTTGGCCTCTTCGTAGCCGATTTCCGGCAGGGGATTGGCGCAGGCGAAGATGACGGGACTTTCGGCCATGCCTTTGAGCATGTCGGGCTTGAGCGTGCCCGGGCCGGAGAGGCCGAGAAAGAGATTGGCTCCGTCCATGGCGGCGTAGAGCGTGTCGTCGATGGAGGTGCCTTCCGCCGGAGGCGTCTGAGCGAAGGTCATCTGCACGTCGGAGAGGTCGGTGCGTCCGGTATGGATGAGACCTCTGATGTCGAACATGGAGATGTTTTCCTTCTTCACTCCCATGGCGGCGTAGAATCGCGCACAGGCCATGCCTGCGGCTCCTGCGCCCATGACCACGATCTTCATGTCGTCAATGGGACGACCCGTGATGCGGGAGGCGTTGATGAGCGCCGCGCCGGTGATGACGGCCGTACCGTGCTGATCGTCGTGGAACACCGGGATGTTCATGGCCTGCTTGAGCCTTTCCTCGATGTAGAAGCATTCCGGGCCGCGGATGTCTTCAAGATTGATGCCGCCGAAGGTGGGTTCCATCGCCTTGACGATGTCGATGAGACGGTCGGGATCGTTGCAGTCGAGTTCTATGTCGAAGGCGTCGACGTCGGCGAACATCTTGAAGAGCATGCATTTGCCCTCCATGACGGGCTTGCCGGCCAGAGGTCCGATGTTGCCGAGACCGAGGACGGCGGTGCCGTTGGTGACCACGGCCACAAGATTGCTGCGGCCGGTGAGTCCGGCGGCGGCGGAGTCGTCGGCCATGATGTCGCGGCAGGCATCGGCCACGCCGGGACTGTAGGCGAGGGTGAGGTCGTCCTGTGTGGCGGCCTTCTTGCTGGGGACGACTTCGATTTTTCCGGGACGGGGCTTGCTGTGATAGCGGCGCACGTCTTCCTTGGTATACCTCATGAACATGAATCCTTTTATTTTGAGAGAATGTCCTTCATGACGTCCAGGGCCGCGCGCATGGCGTCGGCGTCGGCCTGGGTTCCCATGTGCCCCATGCGGAACACCTTGCCTGCGAGAGGCCCGAGGCTGCCGCCCACATAGAGGCCGCGTGCGGCCAGCGCGGTGCGCCAGTCGTTCCACTGCCAGCCTTCGGGCAGGCGGACGGCCGTGACGGTGGGCGAGCTGACCGCGCCTTCGGCGGGCCACAGCGTGAGTCCGAGGGACTTGACGCCTTCCCGGCACTGACGAGCCACGGCTTCATGACGGGCGAAGACATGCTCGAGACCTTCCTTCTCCAGCGCGGAGAGCGAGGCGTCCAGCGCGGCGACTCCCCACCAGTTGGGCGTGTAGGGGAAGCGCATGGGGTCTTCGATGGCATGATCGAAGGGACGCAGCGCATCGTATCCGGTGTAGTTCACGTCGCGGATGCGTTCCCAGGCCGCGTCGCTCACGCTCATGAAACTCATGTCGGGCGGACAGGCGAGGCATTTCTGCGAGCCGCCGAGCACGCAGTCGGCATGCCATGCGTCGGCATGCACGGGCGCGCCGCCGGCGCTGGCCACGGCGTCGACCACGAGGAAGGGCACGCCGAGGTCCTTCTTGAGCGTGCCGAGTTCCTCCAGCGGGTTCAGGGTGCCGGAGGGCGTTTCGCAGTGAACGGCGGTCATCAGCACGGGATGATGCCTGCGTACGGCGTCTTTCACCTTTTCCAGCGTCGCGGCGCTGATGGTGGTATCGTACGGTTCGGAAATGCGCACGGCTCTGCAGCCGACGGCTTCGGCCATGTCGGCGAAGCCGTCGCCGAACACGCCCGTGCCCACGGTAAGCACGGTGTCGCCGCTTTTGAGCAGGCTCTTGAGCGCTCCCCACAGCACCAGCATTCCCTCGCCGGTACCGATGAGCACGTCTTCCTTCGTGCCCAGAATGGTCTGGAGACGAATGCGTACCGACTTGTAAAGTTCAAGATATTCCGTACCCATGCGCGGAGGCGCATAGTCTCTGGAAAGGGCGCGGGCGACGTCGGGATGAACGGAAACGGGACCGGGGTAGAACGGCATGGACGCATAAGGTTTGAAACTATTCATGGCAGTGCGGAAGGCAGAACGACGGACGGGGAAGACGCTTTCCGCCGATAGTTGCCTTTCCCGCCGCCTCCCGAGGGGAGGTGAAAAGAGGACGGAATCCTCCGCCCGTGAAACATACAAAACTTTTGGTGAAAAGCTTCCGCCATGTCAAGACCCTTGCCGAGGAGCGGGAAGGGAACGCGGGCTTTCCGCTTCTGCAGCAGGCGGGCGATGGAGAAATAAAAAATTTTCAGGATGATGAGGAAGCTGGAATGAGGAAGAAGAGCATGGACGTGAGAAGGCGGGAGGCGGGGCGGCTGCGGGACCGACCGGCGGAAGAGACGGCTGGAAGGAAAAAAGGAACCATGTCCGGAAGACATGGTTCCTTGATGCTGCATGACCGGTCGGGCGGAGTCCGGCGCGGATGATGGGATCGGCGTGCTGCTTTGGCGGCATCTCCCGCGCTACAGGGGAGCGTGCTGATTACAGGTTCCGAGGGCACGGGTGAGCTTGTCGCCGGCAAGGAAGAGGCGGCCTTCGTCGAAGGCGCGGCCCATGAGCTGGATGCCCACGGGGAGGTTGCCGCTCATGCCCGCGGGAATGGAGAGTCCGGGGAGACCTGCAAGATTCAGGGACAGGGTGAAGATGTCCATGAAGTACATACGGAGCGGATCGTCGGACATATGTCCGATCCGCCATGCGGGCACCGGGGATACGGGGGCAAGGAGCATGTCGCAGGAGGCGAGGGCGTCGAGATAGTCCTGACGGATGAGGCGCCGGACCTGAGCGGCCTTGCGGTAGTAGGCGTCGTAGTAGCCTGCGGAGAGCACGTAGGAGCCGAGCAGGATGCGGCGCTGGACTTCGGGACCGAAGCCTTCGGTGCGGGAGCGGGTGTACATGTCCTCGAGGTTGACGGGATCGGCGGTACGGTGTCCGTAGCGTACGCCGTCGTAGCGGGCGAGGTTGGAGCTGGCTTCGGCCGCGGCGAGGATGTAGTAGCTGGCGATGGAGTATTCCGTATGGGGCAGGGAGACGTCCACCACGGAGGCGCCGAGGGAACGGGCGGCATCCACGGCACGGGAGCAGGCGTCGGCAACGCCCTGATCAAGGCCTTCGTGTCCGAAGAATTCACGGGGCAGTCCGATGGTGATGCCGGAGAGATCGTCTGCGCCGCGCATGGCGGCGAGGTAGTCGGGCACGGGAACGGGGGAACTGGTGCTGTCGCGTTCGTCATGGCCTGCGATGACCTGAAGGACGAGGGCGGCATCTTCGACGGTGCGGGTGAGAGGGCCGACCTGATCGAAAGAGGAGGCATAGGCGAGCAGACCGTAGCGGGAGACGCGTCCGTAGGTGGGCTTGATGCCGACGCAGCCGCACAGCGAGGCGGGCTGACGGATGGAGCCGCCGGTGTCGGAACCCAGGGAGGCGAAGCATTGACAGGCGGCCACGCTGGCGGCGGAACCGCCGCTGGAGCCGCCGGGCACGCATGAGGCGTCCCAGGGGTTGGTGGTGACCTGGAAGGCGTAATGTTCGGTGGTGGACCCCATGGCGAATTCGTCCATGTTGTTCTTGCCGAGGATGACGGCGCCCGCACGCTTCAGCCTTTCGACGACGAGGGCATCGTAGGGGGAGAGAAAGTTTTCGAGGATTTTCGAGGCGGCGGTGGTGGGCATGCCCTTGAGGGCGAGGACGTCCTTGACGGTGACGGGCACGCCCCAGAGGGGCTTGTCGGAGAGGTCGGCGGGACGTTCCCTGTCCATGCGGCGGGCCTCTTCGAGGGCGTCCTCGTCGCGTCTTGCGAGCAGGGCGCGGACGGAGGGTTCGGTGGCTTCGATGCGTCCGAGGCAGGCGCGGGTGACGTCTTCGGCGCCTGCGTTTCCGCTGCGGATGAGGTCGCGGACTTCGCAGAGGGAGAGTTCGAAGAGTTCAGACATTTATTTTCCCTCCACGATGCGGGGAACGATGAAGAAGGAGCCGTCGGTGGCGGGAGCGCCGGCCAGGATGTCGGCGCGGCTGCAGCGGCGCACGGCGACGTCTTCCCGGAAGGCGCAGTCATGGAAGACGGGGGAATACAGCGGTTCCACGCCGGAGGTGTCGACTTCGGCGAGTTTGTCCATGTAGGCCAGGATGCGGGAACACTGCTGAGCCATTTCTTCCTGCACGGAATCGTCGGGTGCGAGTCTGGAGAGTCGGCACAGGTGCAGGAAATCGTTTTTATCAAGGGACATGCGGGATCTCTTTAGTTCTGGGTAATGGAATTGACGAGCTGATCGAAGCTCAGAGGCTGCTGAGGTGCGGCGGGAGCTTCGGGTTCCTGGACGGTGAGGTCGCCGGTGGCGAGTCGTTCCCTGAGCTTGGAAAGGTCGGCAGGGACATAGCCGGTGGCGGCGGGCTGGAAGATGAAGAGCTGTCTGGCGGCCTGGCCTGAGGCGTCCCAGCGGATGGGCGCGCCGGCCCAGGAGATGGAAGGACCTGCGGCGAGGGCGCGGTTGAGTCTGTCGGGGGTCCATCCGGGCTGGAGATTGAGGGCGGCGGCCATGCGGACGAAGTCGAAGCCGAGGGCGGACCAGTCGTCGGCGTGTTCGTTTCTGACGGCCATGGCGCTCTTGAAGGCGCTGATGCCGGGACCGGTGAGATCGTCGTTCCAGACGCCGGGGAAGATGGTGAGTGCGAAGGTGGCGGCGTTGTTGTGACTGCCGGGACCGAGGCTCTGTTCCCAGATGGAGGTGCCCATCATGAGTCTGTTCTGAGCGCCGTTGTAGTGGAGGCTGGAGACGAGCATGTCCATATTCTTCCAGCTGTCGGGCAGGAAGATGGCCTGGAAGTCGGCCGTGGCCACGGGGATGCTGCCGCGCTGAGCGCCGACCTTGGTCTTGACGAAGGAACCGGCTTCCTTGGGCCAGGCGTTCATCTGCCCTGCGGTGTAGGAGCCGGAGGTGACGGAGAAGCCGCGGGCGGAGGCTTCCTGGAGGAAGAGTCCGCTCATGCGCTTGCTGTAGGAGTCGCTGGGGCTGAAGACGCCGAAGGAGGAGATGCCGAGCGATGAAGCGGTATCGAGCAGGGCGCGCATCTGATCTTCGGGGCTGGCGAAGAAGCGCCAGGCACGGACTCCTTCATCGCCGGAGGGGAGGGAGGAGACGAAGGCGAAGAGCGCGCGTCCGGCGCTAGCGTTCCTGACGTCCTTGTAGAGGGAGGGGAGCAGCGGACCGCCCACCATCACGAACTGGGGAGGCAGATTCTGCAGGGTCTGCTGCCAGCCGGGAAGTCCGGAATCGATGATGGAAAGTTCGACCTTTTTCCCGGAAAGACGCAGATCTTCGGCAGCGGCGACGGCGCCTGCGGCGACCTGCCGGCCGAGGGCTGCGGCGGAGCCGGTCTGGGGCAGGACAAGCGCCGCGCAGACGGTATCGCTGCCGGCGGAGGCCGTGCCGAGACCGAGCGCGGCGGGAGCGGCGTAGAGCATGGGATTGGAGAGTCTGGCGAGCACGGCGGAAGCGTCGGTCACGAGTCCGCGGCGGGCGGCCTTGAGCATGACGAGATTCCAGGGAAATCTCCGTTCCTGTTCGGCGGACACGGCGGAAGCGAGTTTCTTCAGAGAATCGCTGTCCATGGCGTTGAGGTCGGTCCAGTACATGGTTTCCCATGCGGCGCGCTGTTCGGGGGAAGCCTTGTCGTAGAGGGAGGCAAGCTCCTTGCGTGCGGCGTAGCCCTGGGGACCGGGACGACTGGCGGCAATGGAGAGGGCGCGGCTGCGCAGAAGCATGGAGGAGGAAGGATTCTTCCACATGGCTTCGGCGAGACGCCCCTGTTCCGCGCCGGAGAGTCCGGCGATGCTGTTGACCCAGAGCGTGGCCTCATCCTGCTTCTGATAGGGCAGACGCTGTTTTTCCAGCAGGGAGCAGCCGGACGAGAGCAGGGCGAGACAGAGGGCCAGAAGAAGGACGATGCGAAAACGGGGCTGCATGGCGGTATCCTTTATGCGTCGGGCAAAAGCAACGTGCCGGTCGTGGATGCGGACGCCGCAGGGACGTGCCTCCCCGACCGGAAAAAAGGTTCCGGACGCGGGAACGTCCGGAACCTTGAGCATAAGCCAGCTTGGCCGTGAGGGCAAGAGCGCGTTCAGGACTTCCGGTCCGACTTTCCGCGCTTTTCGCCTTTTTTGTCTTCCGATGCCGGGGTGCTGCGGATGTCACGCATCTGCATGGGGTCCGGCCGGAATCAGCAGGACATGGTGCCGCCGCCCCTGCGCAGAATCGAGACCGCGGCAAGGGCAAGCAGCAGAATGACGACGGTGCCGAGGATATCCGAGAGTTCCATGTCGCATCTCCTTGAACATGAAGGATATGCTTTTTCTGTACATCAGCTTTGGACGCCGGTAAAGGAGAAAGACGGGGCGCCCGGCCGCAGAAAGCTCCGGCATGGGCCTGTCGCGCGTCGTGCGCAGCGCCGGAGAGCGGCGGAAAACGGTTCTGAGAGAAGGGCTGTCTGCGACCGCAGAGCTCTTCGGAAGTCTGCGATGCCGATTGTTCCGCGCGTCATCCTTCTTTTCGTCTGCCGAAGGAGGGGACGGCGGCAGGCAAGGGAAAAGGCGTTTTCTCTGACGTTTCTTTTCCGGCGGTCAGCCGGAGAAGAAAAAAGGAACCGCGTTCCGCCTGCGTGCGGCGCGCGGTTCCGCGGATGCCGGAAGGAGGGGATCCGGCAGATCGCGGGGGAGCGTTTCCCCCGATGCAAGTTTCTGCGCTCTACAGAGCGGTGCTCTGGAAGCCGTTGTCGACGTAGAGGATTTCGCCGGTCACGCCGGAGGCGAGATCGGAGGCGAGGAAGGCGGCGGCATTGCCCACCTCGTCGATGGTGACGAGGCGGTGCAGGGGCGCGCGCTTTTCGAACATGGTGCCGATCTGGTGGAAGTCGGAGATGCCGGAGGAGGCCAGGGTGCGGATGGGACCGGCGCTGATGGCGTTCACGCGGACGTTTGCGGGGCCGAAGTCGGTGGCGAGGTAGCGCACGGAGGCCTCAAGGGCGGCCTTGGCGACGCCCATGACGTTGTAGTTGGGGATCATCTTCTCGGAACCGTAGTAGGTCATGCAGATGACGGAGGCGCCGGGATTGAGCATGGGTTCGAAGGCCTTGCACATGGCGACGAGGGAGTAGGCGGAGATGTCGAGGGCGAGTTTGAAGCCGTCTCTGGAGGTGTCGAGATAGCGGCCCTTGAGATCGTCCTTGGATGCGAAGGCCACGGAATGGACGAGCACGTCGACCTTGCCCCACTTTTCGGCCACGAGGGCGGCGGAGCGGGCGATGTCCTCGTCGCTGGACACGTCGCAGGGGAAGGTGAAGTCGCCGGACAGTTCGGCGCAGATGGGATCAACGCGCTTTTTGAGGGCGTCGTTCAGATAACTGAAGGCGAGACTGGCGCCTTCGCGGCGGAAGGCGGAAGAGATGCCGTAGGCGATGCTGTGCTTGTTGGCCACGCCGAAGATGACGGCCTTTTTTCCTTCAAGAAGCATATATATCCTCTCCTGATGTAATGGGTAGGCGTGAGTGGGGAGGCTACAGGGAGCGGCCGGTGAGCAGACGGAAGGCTTCCTGATATTTTTCAGCGGTGGTGTCGCGCACTTCGTCG